>NZ_CP047656.1:1899166-2230833 GCF_009906955.1 Paraglaciecola mesophila | reverse complement strand
TCAAGCAATTTGCAATATTGTGGGGTACTGCGAGCAGGAACTGCTAGCCATAGATTTTCAAACCATTACACACCCAGAGGATTTACAGGCTGATTTAACCTTTTTAAAACAACTGCTGGCCAATGATATTCAAACCTACAATATGGAGAAGCGCTATTTTCATAAATCGGGCAGCTTGATATGGGCCAAGCTAACGGTTTCTCTGGTCCGAGATGAGGCCCGCCAGCCACTTTATTTTATTTCGCAAATTCAAGATATCACAGCCCAGAAGAAAAGTTCTGAAGCGTTACTTTTGGCGAAGCAAGAAATGGAAGAATTCGCCTATCGAATCACCCATGACTTGCGATCCCCGCTGAGCTCTATGGATTACGTAATGAAAATGGTTGCCAACTACATTAATAAAGGTGACTTACCCAACGCACTTAAGACAGTACAATCTACCCAAAATGGGATTGCTAAACTCAGTGAATTGGTCTGTAGTGTACTGGATGTCAGCAAGATTAAATTGCAGGATGAAGCCTCACAAGCTGTTGATGTGTCGTTGATTGTTTATGACACATTGGAAGCGCTCTGCCACATGGAAAACTTTGCGCGTTTGGATATTAAAACCCAATTTGAATATATAGGCAGCCTTCATACTAAACCCAATAAATTCACTCAGATTGTGGATAATTTCATTTCCAACGCGATTAAATATCAAGATACCAGCAAAGCGAATTCCTTCATTCGCGTATTCACCTACAAAGCAGGTGACGAATTTGTGTTAGAGGTGCAAGACAACGGCTTAGGTGTCCCCGCTGTACACAGAGATAAGCTATTTCAAATGTTTGAACGGTTTCACCCTAAAGCTTCGATTGGAACGGGGCTAGGTTTATACATGGTTAAGAAAAGTGCTGATTTGCTAGGCGGCCATCTTTCATATTCAGTGCCTGAATCCGAAGAGGGCTCTATTTTTCGTTTTTCATTGCCTTTACCCTCAGGCGCTATCTAAATAACTTTATAGCGAGACAGAAAAGTCGTAACGGATTGCTCAATAATTTTCTCTATAGGCAAGGAATCAGGTGTTTCAAAACCAAATAAAATAGGGTAAAAAACAAATGACTTTAGCTGGTAAACGAACTGTTTAGCAGCGAATTCAACATCCTCTATCTGCAGTATGCTGGCAGCATTGGCATCTTGTAAAAAAACCTCCAAATAACGCATGCAACCAAACTGATTATTAGCGATATCTTTTGCTAGTTCTGCTTGTTGGAGCATTTGCATAAACGCTATTTTGGCGATGCGCAAAAAGTGTTGGGAGTGCAATAAGGCAATTTCTTGTTGGGCAATTACCGTTAACTGCTTTTCAATTGACAGTTGACTATCAAAGCTGACGTCTTGTCCTTGGTCAAGCTGTTCAACCATGCGCGCGATTATGGCGTGAAAAAGCACTTCTTTGGTTGAAAAATGATTGTATACGGTGCGTTTCGAGGCCTGCGCTGCTTTAGCTATTTGGTCCATGGTGGTGTGTTCAGCACCACTTTCAAAAAATAACTGTTCTGCTGCATCGAGTATGTTGATACGTTTTTTGTCGGATAACTTCATCTTTGCCCTTCCTTATAGGCTAAATACTACCTGATTTAAAGTAAACTTAATAGTTTACTTTTTGCTTTTCTGTGATAAGTTACACTTAGTAGTTTACTTTTTGGGAGACTGAATGAGAATTCTCATTTCCAGCATAGTCATCATTGTGATGGGCAGTATTATAGGAGCGTGGGTTTTGAATAAAGAGTTAGTGGCCACTTTACCCCAGGGGGAAGTGCAAAGTGCACATTTCCATAACGGTAAGTTTCGCAATTCAGTTCCTAGTGAACCGCCCACTTTCAGTAAAACGTTGGGAATTTTTGCGCGTTATTTTACCGAGAAAAAAGTTGATGCCGTGCCTGATGGGCATGTGCCCATGCAACAAGTTACCCGCGCCCAGCTTGATGCGCTGAGTGTTGATAAAGTGCATTTTGTTAAGCTGGGGCATTCCTCTATTTTGCTTAAAATGTACAATGAGTATTGGTTAATCGACCCGGTTTTCTCAAAGCGAGCATCACCGTTTTCTTTTATTGGTCCGAAGCGCTTTGAGCCCACTCCTATTAGCATTGATGAGTTGCCACCGATTGATAAAGTATTGATTTCACACAATCATTATGATCATTTAGACAAAGGCGCAATTAAATCACTAAATGCCAAAACAGCTGAGTTTCTGGTGCCTTTAGGCGTAGAAGGAGATTTGCAAAAATGGGGCGTAAGTAGCGAGAAAATAAAGCAGTTTGATTGGTGGCAAGAGTATCAAACAGAGCACGGGCTAGTCGCATTTACCCCTACTCAGCATTTCTCCGGACGGGGTATTGGTGATGGCAACACTACCTTGTGGGGGTCATGGGTGATCAACACGCCTCAAAACAGGTTTTATTTTAGTGGTGATTCGGGTTACTTCTCTGGTTTTAAAACGATCGGTGATAAATATGGCCCGTTTGATTTGACCTTTATTGAAACCGGCGCATACGACAGCGACTGGGCTGACATTCATATGACGCCTGAAGAGTCAGTACAAGCACACGTCGACCTGGCAGGTAAAGTGATGGTACCTATCCACAATGGTACATTCGATTTGGCGTTTCATGCCTGGTATGAGCCATTAAACCGTGTAACAACTGCCGCTGATAAGCAAGGGGTTACTCTGAGTACGCCCCTGTTTGGGCAAGTTTTTAATCTTGAGCAACCTCCAATCGATATCGCGTGGTGGAAGCAGTAATGCGGGAGGGGTACCTAATACCAATTCCATTAAATAATTAACCACTCAGCGAAAATTTAAAAGGACTTAATCAAGGCGCTCAAATGAAGTAATAGTGGTGCTCTTTCGAGTTTGAGCAACACAGAGTAAGTCCTTTTAAAATTCGCCCGTAGGGAATTCCCCAGCGGGTTTTGCACTACGTTCTCGGTATTTGAAAGGGAACAACCATTACTACACACCGACGCCTTGTTCAAAACCCGCTGGATGAATTCTGAGAGGCCAATTATTTAATGGAATTGGTATAATTAGCAACTAAAAAAAAGCCCGCCGAGATTAGCTATCTTGGCGGGCTTTTAGGTTCTTATTCCCGTTCAGTTACCGGTACTCTGCCCATATCATCTAACTTCTGGCCTTTTACCAACATGGATAGCTTACGCATCAATACGTAAAAGACAGGAGTAAATATCAAGCCAAAGAATGTCACACCTAACATGCCACTAAATACGGCCACACCCAGAGCTTGACGCATTTCTGCGCCGGCACCTGTGGCAACCGCCAGAGGTAACACGCCAAGAATAAAGGCGAATGAGGTCATCAAAATCGGACGTAAGCGTAACTTAGCTGCGTCACTGGCTGCTTCGTACAGCCCTGCACCTTCATGCTCACGGTGGCGGGCAAATTCCACAATTAGGATGGCGTTTTTACTGGCTAAACCAACCAGTACAATAAGGCCAACTTGCGTCAGTATGTTGTTGTCTAACCCCATAAAGTGCACGCCCACAATCGCACTAAGCAGACACATAGGTACAATGAGTATAACCGACAGAGGCAAGGTCCAGCTTTCATACAAGGCAACTAATAACAAGAAAACGAACACTACGGCAAAGGCAAATGCCAACATACCTGTATTGCCTGATTGTTGTTCTTGATACGCTAATTCTGTCCATTCATAGCTAATACCGTCAGGTAAAATTTCCGCAGCGAGTCGCTCCATAGTGGCAATCGCTTCCCCTGAACTAAACCCAGGCGCGGTGCTGCCGATCAAATCCGCCGCAGGATACAAGTTATACCTAGGAACTCGTGACGGTCCTGAGCGGTACTCGAAGGTTGCCACAGAGCTCAAAGGCACCATGTCACCATCAGAATTTCGCACCCGAATGCGTCCGATGTCATCCGCTTCCATCCGGTAAGGGGCATCTGCTTGAGCGGTCACGCGGAATGTTCTGCCTAAATAACTAAAATCATTAACGAATGCGCTGCCCAGATAAATCTCTAGCGCACTGAATACATCCGATACAGACACACCTAAGCGTTCCACACGCTCTCTGTCTATGTCAGCATATAATTGAGGTGTACTGGTTTCGAAAAAGCTAAATACGGCTGTGGTTGCAGGCTCTTGGTTCGCTGCGCCAGCTAATTGCCACATGGCTTGTTCTAATGCAGCTAAACCTCGGCCACTTCTGTCTTCAAGCATCATTTTAAAGCCGCCACCATTACCGATACCACGCACCGGCGGTGGCGGTATCACCACTACATTCGCTGAATCAATCGAACTCATTTGTGCGCGAGCATCTCCCAACACGCTGTCAAATGTTGCACCTAGCTGGGCTCGATCATCAAATGATTTCATAATGGCAAAGATGGCTGCCGAGTTGGTCGCATTGGTAAAAGTTGCACCAGAGAAACCTGCAAAGGCCACGGCATTTTCAATACCTTCAATATTCAGTAGTTTATCAACGGCCTCTTGCACCACTGCGTCTGTGCGTGACAAGGAAGCGCCAGAGGGTAATTGCACACCAACAATAAGGTAGCCTTGGTCTTGCGCTGGAATAAAGCCTTTGGGGACTATGCTAAACATATAAACCGTGAAGCCCATAAGTAGCACATAGACAAATGACACCAGTGCACCGTGGCGTACCAATTTAGATACCATGCGCGCATATTTATCTGAGGTTCTGTCCATGCCTCGGTTAAATTTTCCTGACAAGTAATGGAACATACCTGTTTTTTCAGATTCTTCTTTATGCGGCTTGAATAGCACCGCAGAAATGGCTGGGCTAAGAATCAGTGAGACAGACACTGAGATAATCGTAGCGACGGCAATAGTAATGCCAAATTGACTGTAAAACTGCCCAGATATTCCATCCACAAAGGCGGTTGGTAAAAATACTGCTACCAAGACTAATCCGATGGCTAATACCGCCCCGCCCACTTCGGTCATGGTTTGACGAGCGGCTTTTAACGGGCGCATACCTTGTGCCATTAAGCGCTCCATATTCTCAACAACCACTATGGCATCATCAACAACGATACCAATGGCCAGCACCAAACCGAACAGGGTTAAATTGTTTAACGAAAACCCAAGGGCACTTAGTACAGCAAATGTACCAACCAATGAAATAGGAATGGCGATGATAGGAATAAGCGCTGCACGCCAATTCTGCAAGAACACCATAATAACCAATACAACCAGGGCTATTGCTTCATAAATTGTGTGCTCTACCGCAGTGATAGACTCACTGATAAAGTCAGTGGGGTTATAGGCTATCTCATAGGTTAAATCTGGTGGGAAGTTTTTCGCCACTTCAACCATGGCAGCTTTGATAGCGTCTGCTGTTTTTATCGCGTTAGAGCCAGGGCGTTGAAACACAGGCATAGCGACGGCCTTTTTATCGCCCAAATAGCCACGAGTCGTGTAACTTTCAGCCCCTAGTTCGACCCGACCGACATCGCGCAAACGCACTATTTTTCCGTCTTGGTTTTTAATGATGACGTTTTCAAACTCTTCAGGCTCAATCAATTGGCCTTGGGTTTGAACATTGAGCTCAAAGGCGGTTTGTCCTGCATCAACAGGGGATTGGTTTAAGGTACCACTGGCCACCTGTATATTTTGCCCTTGTAGGGCGGTCACGACTTCCGATGCCGTCATATCAAGAGACGCAATGATATCTGGATCAAGCCAAACCCGCATAGAGTATTGGCTAGCGCCGAAGGTCAATATATCGCCAACCCCATCGATACGTGACAGCTGGTCACGAATTTGCAGCGCTGCATAGTTGGCAATATAAGTTTGATCGTATGTCCCATTGGGGGAATACATGTTGACCACTAACATCAAATCCGGTGAGTTCTTTTTGGTGGTGATGCCTAACCGACGCACCGTTTCAGGCAACCTTGGCTCTGCAATGGCCACACGGTTTTGCACTTGTACTTGGGCATTGTCTAAATCGGTGCCAAGTTTAAACGTTACGGTAATCGTTACTCGCCCATCAGCGGTAGACTGCGACGACATGTACAGCATGTTTTCCACGCCGTTAATTTCTTGCTCAAGCGGTGTCGCCACGGTTTTAGCCGCGACTTCAGCACTGGCTCCCGGATAGGTCGCAACGACCTGAACAGTGGGCGGCGCAATTTGAGGATACTGTTCAACAGGTAAGCTAAAGTAGGCGAGACTACCAATAATCAAGACTATGATGGCTAATACCGAAGCGAACTTCGGTCGGTCTATAAAGAAATGGGATATATTCATTATTTGTGGCCCTTACAGCGAATGCTGGCTAGAAAGGTCAACATTTTCCACCTGTACTGGAGTGCCCGGGCGAGCGCGCATTAGGTTGTTCAGTATGATGTTGTCTTCTTGTGTTAGCCCAGACTCAATGACGCGTAATTCTTTGGTGTGCAACTTGCCCAAATTCACAAACTTACGGTCGACTTTTCCTTCGCTGTTCACCACAAAAACGAATTTCCGTGATTGATCAGTGCCGATAACTGTGTCAGGAATAAGGATTTTTTCGACGTTTGATTCAGACAGCAAACGAATGCGACCAAATAAGCCTGGAACGATAAAACCACCTGGATTATCGAGCACGGCACGGCCCACTATGGTGCCTGTATTCTGGTCAATTTGATTGTCTACAAAGTCCATGACGCCAGTGTGAACAAATTCTTCTTCATCTTGTAAACGCACTTTTACTGGGTTCGAGGCATTTCGTGAGCTTTCACGTTTGTTTGATTGGCTAAGGCGAATGTATTTAAGTAAGTCTCGCTCGCCGGCATCGAAATAAAAGTGAATTGGGTCAATAGAAACAACATTTGTAAGCAAAGTTGCATTCGTCGCACTGCCATTGATGAGGTTCCCCTCGTTTACTAAATCACGAGAAACGACGCCATCAATGGGGGATTTCACTTCAGTGAATTCTAAGTCTAGTTTAGCCGTCTCTAAATTAGCCCGTGCCGTATCGTATTCGTTCTGGCGACGATCTACTTCTTCTTGAGAAAGTGAATTTTTCTTACGCAGGTCATTACCACGAGCTAACTCTTTTTTCGCTAAAGCGAATTGTGATTCGGCGCTTTGAAGGGCAATTTTGAAAGGGCGCTGATCGATGACAAAAAGTACATCACCTTTTTTTACCGTCTGGCCATCTTTAAAGTTAACTTTGTCGAGATAACCGCTCACTCGGGCTCGAATATCTACTTTTTGAGTGGCATCAAAGCGCCCAGTGTATTCGTCCCATTGGGTGATAACTGCTTTAATCGGCGCGCTCACTTTCACCGGTAATGCTTGAGGAGTGGCATTTTGTTGCTCAGCTTGCTTTGAGCACGCAGTCACTGTGGTCAAAAGTATGGTTGTCAGTATATAGAGCTTAAATAAGCGCATTAAATTAAATCCTCGTCTGGTGTGAGCAACTCACGCCTAATATAAAGTGGTTTCGGTTTTACTCAGTATGGCTGATATAGAATGCGTTTCTATTAAAGTACCTTTGAATCACGCATTTCAAAGGAATACACAGGTGAACGGGCTAAATTCAACATTTTCTTTCTCTGTATGAGGAATCGACCGACTAAAAGCGATCAGCATTTCATTGAAAATTTACCCTCGCATTAAGTCACTAAGCCGCTTTGAAAAAGCAGGTGCGGAAATGGGGATGATAAACGAGCGAACAAGGCCTACTTATTAGAACTGAATCGTATAAGCTGTACTTATTAGTTATATTGTCTGTCTTTCATTAAATGATGGACGGCCATAAATTCTGTTGCTTTTTAAAGTAGAAAAAGCCGTGGGGGGACCAGCTTTTTGGCAGCAATGCTTTATCTTTAGGTTGAGCTAACTCACTAGCAATGTTGTCAGCGAGTGAACTGAGCACCTCAGGGGGGAGGTTAGAAAAATGCGCCGATACTTGTTCAAAAAACAAGTTTTGTGTTTGCTTTATTCTGCGTTGTGCGCCTCGCTTGCAGCTTGGATCCAATGTGCTAACCACCCTACATAAGGGTTCACTAGGATGAGCAGGGTTTAACCCATTGACCACCGCATATGCATAGTGTTTCGGCACGTTACCCTGAACAGGTTCTTGGCAAAATACGACGCCAAAACCCATAGGAAAGTGGCCCACAACTTGTTGTAACGCTTGGGCGCTAGCGACAGACAGTGCGCCCTTTTGGGCGCTATGCAGCACAACTTTTGTCGCTTTAGGTAAATCAGCATAGTTAAATTTAGGTTTGCTGGATAAAACAATAGAGGTATAAATTTGCGCTGCTTTTAAAATACTACCTAAAGCACCATCTGGTTTTACCGCGCTGTTTAACATACTTTGTAACAATCGAGCTCGGTTACTTTCACGTTTACAAAATCGTGTTTTACGCTCAGAAAAGGCAGCGCTATCGTCATCCTCTTCAGTAAATTCCGCTTCCCCTAGGCCGCGCAATGCAAATTCAGAGGTTTGCTCGTGATTCATAATTAATAGCGGAACGCGCACATCTTTTTCTAAAACGCGGAACGGATTTAATGATCCGTCTGGACCTTTTAATAAGCGCTGAATTTCAGGGTGCTGCATGCCTATGTCTTGAATGATGGCTGCACTTAGCAGCGGTATGGCCACGTCTCGTTGGAATATATTTAATACGTCAGCCCCAGCTTTAGGGCTAGAAAAACGTGACGACTCATGAAATCGGCTTACAATGTAGTCGTTCTCGACCTGTTGGTTTTTTAACATCTGATCAAGTAGTCGTAAGCTTAATACCGCTTTGTATAAAGGTTTGAAACGTTGATGAACCCTGGCTACGCCGTTACCTTCGGTGGGGCATAGCAACAGGAGCGTGGCGAGAACCTTCGCGCTTTTTAGCTGGGTTTCTTGCCAGTTGTTACCTTCACAAAGCTGGATGATCTCAGTCGTTATTTGAGTTAATAATTTTAGACGTGCATAGCGCTGCCGTGCTTGTTTAATTGTTTCATCTTTGAGCGCCTTTTGGGCTTTTTGATAGAAGTCGCGAAACTGCTTTTTCTGCACCTCGTTTATGGCCGTTTCAACTTCCTTGCGTTTTTCCTCTACATTTTTCTCAAGCTGCGCAATAGTGTGCTGATGGCTCTGTGCTCCTTGGAAATAAATTTCAGCTTGCTCAAAAAGCGATTCTTTATTTTGCGTAGCATCATCAATTTTTGCCACCAACGCGTTTACCGATTTGGTAAATGCATTATCTATCGGTGTCGCCATATTCGGTATCCTGTAGGTATTGCAAGCCGCTTGCTGCGGTCTATAAGTCTAGCCTAAAAAAAAACAGCAAGTCACTGATTTTGTTTAGCTTTGTGTTAGGGTATATATTTTCGCGTCAAGTGAGTGGAAAAGTACGCTCTCTGATAACGTTAAGTGCATAGGATACTTGCTATTTTACCCATAGCACTATTGAATAATGAGGAACTTAACGTAGGAGAACGATAGTGTTGAAGCAAATCAAAATGGTGAGTGCATGCGTACTAATAAGTTGTTTGTTGGCCAGCTGCAGCCATTCGAATGCCAATGACTCTGAATTAGACGGTAAGAGTAGAGTGGGTGAGACGCTACTTGGTGAAGTTAGCGCAGAAAAGTTGTTTGCTCAATATCCAGTGTTTCAAGCAGAGTACAAGGCATATAAACCGAGTCAGCAGGAATTGGCAGCTGTCGCTGACCTTGAAAATGATACGTTGTTGGTATTGTTCGGTACTTGGTGCCACGACAGCCAACGTGAAGTGCCGCGTTTGCTAAAAACCTTTGATTTAAGTGGGCTGGATGTCCCTAAGTTAATCTTAGTCGCAGTCGATACAAAGAAAATGGACCCCCAAGGCATAGCACAAAAATACCATCTTAAGTACACACCGACCTTTATTCTACTTCACGATGACAAAGAGTTAGGGCGTGTTATTGAAAGGCCGAAAACCAGCTTAACCCAAGACTTAAAAGCCTTAGCTAAGGCCACACAATAGTGCTTTGCACAGCCATGGGTGCTAGGCGTAGCCAATACCGCAGCTGGTTTTGAAGCGAAAAAGCAGGCTATCTACACCTGCTTTTGTTTCGCTATTGCGCCGTTAATTTAAACTCAAGAGTGATTTTGGTATCCAGCAGTTGTGAAACTGGGCAGTTCTCTTTCGCGTCTTGCGCTATCTGCCTAAACTTGTCTTCGGTTATATCAGCCACCACGGCATTTAATGTTAGCGCCGATTGGCTGATTTCATAGCCATCATCTGTTTTATCTAAGCTAATTTGGGCGGTGGTTTTCAACTCTCCGTCTTCGTACCCTGCATCCGCTAGAGCGAGTGAAAGCGCCATGGTAAAACAGCTAGCATGGGCGGCGCCTATTAACTCTTCAGGGTTACTGCCTTTACCGTCTTCAAAGCGGGTATTAAAACCGTACGGGTGATTCGATAATGCGCCGGTTTCTGTAGATATACTGCCTTTACCTTGCTTGCCTAACGGCTTGTAGGTTGCGCTACCAGATTTGACGATACTCATATACATTCTCCTTTTACTGATGTTATTACCTTGATGTTATCTAGGTAAGCTAATGCTCCCTGACTGAGTGGTTCAGATTTCAGGGGCGGTCGAAACGTAATATCAGTAATGCAAATGCTCTGCCGCTCTAGCGAATTTTTGACACGGCACGGGGCGCGCAGGTTTTAGCTGTCTATTACAGGTGATGGGTGCGCATAGAAGTCGTTAAATCGGTGAAGATTACATAGGCACTGCAATATTTACTGAAGTGCACTGTGGGATAGCATTAATGTGAAACTCGGGCTAGGGCGGGTAGAAATTGCGAAGAGAATGATAAAAGCGTTCAATAAACGCCTTCAATAATCGGTTACGTTTTTAGGCTGTCTGCATTTTTACATTCTCCAATTAGTGATTCGTGCTTAGCGGCGTGCGTAACCACTGAGAAACATATCGACCGCTGTAGTAACAAACTTTTCTCGCTCTTTGAGGCTAAGATTAACCACTTCTCCTAGCATACAACGAATATGATAGTTGCCTTTTAGCGCCCCCATAAAATGGCTTGCAGCAATAAAACAATCTTGAATATCCAACGCCTGCTTATCAACTTGGCTTTGCAAATAATCAGCGAGTTGACGAATAGCCCGCTCGGTAGCTAGGGTTAAAAATATTTCCCTCAGCTTGGGCGTTCGCACTGCTTCCCCTATGAGTAATCTATGAATTGCCCCCACTTCTGGTGAAATGACCATACTGAAGAAGCGCATGCCTATCTCCAATAGTGCATCTTTTGGGGACTGATGTTGTAAATCGCCATAGTCTATTTCGCCGAGTAGCTGGTCACTCTTACGCTCGATAACGGCATAAAATAAGCCTTCTTTATTCCCAAATAGTCGATAAAGAGTGGCGAGTGAACCTCCCGCCAAAGCGACAATTTCTTGTAAACTCGCGGCTTCGAAACCAGAGCGAACAAAGACTTGAGTCGCGGCTTGGATAATTTTGTCGCGACGGATCAGGCCCCGCTCGCGTGGTGCATAATCAGGGTTGTTGTGGGCGGCTATTGGTGTTTTCGTTGACATGTTTTGACTGTATTGGTGAGACAAAATAACCATAACAAAAATGCATACTATTTGTCTGTTATCAATTGAACCTTGCTTACTGTAGTGTAATATACATTACACTTAAACTTTATGCACATTGATATGGTCTCACTAATGTGGTTAAAAAATTGGTTTTTACTCATTGTTCTCTTTGCGTTAGTGGGCTGGGCTGCCACAGCAGGTTATGATTGGTACGCGCACGGACGATTTATCGAAGAAACCGACAATGCTTATATCAAATCAGACAGCATCTCAATTCGGGCAGAAATAACGGGTCGTATTGAAACGTTAGCCGTGCAGGAGAATCAACATGTGCAACAGGGGCAGTTGCTTGTTCGCATAAATGCCAGTGACTATCAGGCAAAGTTAGCCCAAGCGAAGGCCGAACTTAACGTCGCTCGAGCTGTCCTGGTAAACGCTCAGCAGCAAATCACTTTGCAAGATAAAAAAATTGATGAGGCAAGAGCCAACATTGATGCGGCCAAAGCGGAAGTGAAACGTGGTGAGCTTAATTTGGCACGTTTTCAAATTTTAGATCGACAAGCATTTGATTCTAAGCAGCAGTTACAAAATACCGAAGCAGACGTAGCGGTCGCTAAAGCATCATTGGCTCAAGCTAAAGCTGCTTTCGCCGCTGAGCAACAGATGTATTCAGTACTGGACGCACAGCAGCAAAGTGCGCGTGCCAATATCACTGCGGCACAAGCGCAAATAGCATATGCGCAAAGCCTGTTAGCTAAAACCGAAATAAGAGCACCAAGCGATGGCATTGTTGGTAGCTTAGGGGCGCGAACTGGAGGCTTGGTACAGCCCACCATGACGTTATTGTATTTAGTGCCACTTCCAGATGTATATGTGGTGGCTAATTTTAAAGAAACGCAAATAGGCCATATGACAATCGGCCAACCGGTAACACTCACTGTTGATGCCCAAGATGACGTGGAATTTACTGGCGTGGTTGCCTCAATTTCACCGGCAACTGGGTCTGAGTTCAGCTTACTGCCAAAAGATAACGCTACGGGTAACTTTAATAAAATCGTGCAGCGTGTTCCGGTGCGTATTGACGTCACTGGCCCTAGAGAGCACATGTATTTGTTGCGTCCTGGTTTGTCTGTCGTGCCTCATGTAAATACCCAAGGTTTTAATCAGCAAAGTGCCTATTTGGATATTGAACAGGTGCTGACTTCTCAGCGCTAAGTATTCGTTGCAATAAAATCCCTGCACTGCAGTGATGGGCAATAAAAGGGCAGCTAAATGAGTGATGAAAGAGTAAACGAGATGCCATCGCTACGTCAGAAGATTGGCTTCGTTGCTGTGATGCTTGGCATGTTTATGGCGATTTTAGATATTCAGATTGTCGCCAGCTCCCTAAATGAAATTCAAGCCGGTGTCTCGGCCACACCTGATGAAATATCCTGGGTTCAAACGGCTTACCTTATCGCCGAAATTATCATGATCCCTTTATCAGGCATGTTAACCCGTTGGTTATCGACTCATCTCACATTCGTGATTTCTTGTGTGGCGTTTACCATTGCCAGCATTGGCTGTGCACTGGCTCAAACCATCGACCAATTAATTATTATGCGCGCGATTCAAGGTTTCGTTGGCGGCGCTATGATCCCCATCGCATATGCGATTAGCTTTAAGTTGTTTCCCTTACGGGTGATGGGGGCAGTGCAGGCTGTGATCGGCATGATAGCAACGACTGCCCCTTCGATTGGCCCTACACTAGGCGGATATATTACTCAGCACGCAAGCTGGCATTGGTTGTTTTTAATGAATGTGGTTCCCGGAGTGTTAGCCAGCGCTGGTGTATGGTTTTATTTGCGTATCGATAAACCGGATTTCTCCCTGTTCAAGAGAATTGATTTCTTGGGTTTGCTCTATTTGGCATTATTTTTAGGGCCGCTGGAGTACATTCTTGAAGAAGGTCCTGGAGATGAATGGTTCGACAGTACGTTTATCTTGATGCTTAGTGTGCTGTGCGCTTGTAGCGCTTTAGGCTTCTTTGCGCGAGCGCTTCGCGTCACGTTGCCCATTGTCGACTTGCGGGTATTTCGCGATCGTAACTTTGCTATTGGGGCATCTCTAGGGTTCATTATTGGTATTGCATTGTATGGCATGGTGTATCTTATGCCGCTGTTTTTAGGCACGGTGCGCGGGTTTAATAGCTTTCAAATTGGCCAGTTAATGTTCGTCACTGGCGCGTCTATGTTCTTCAGCGCACCAGTGATTGGGCGTTTATCTGACAAAGTGGATGCGCGTTACATGTTAGCCGCTGGTCTGGTTATGGTGGGTGTGGGTTCTATGATGAATGCCAATTTGACCGATCAAGCTGGCTTCAATCAGTTTATGTGGCCGCAAATGGTACGCGGAGTAGGCCTGTTAATGTGTTTACTGACTGCCTCTCGAATTGCCATGGGAACCTTACCGAATAGTGAGATCAGTAATGCTGCGGGACTATTTAATGTGCTGCGTAATTTAGGTGGAGCAGTAGGCCTAGCGTTTATGGATACCATTCGTGATATCAGAGTGGATTATCACTGGGCACAGCTCATTCCTGCTATCGATACCAGTCGCGCCGTGGTGTTAGAAGAGTTGACTAAAGCGCAATTAGCTGTCGCAGGGGCAGCAAGCGATCCAATGGCTGCAGCCATAAAGCAAATCGCTGATAGGGTCATGGTACAAGCACAGGTGTTGGCATTTAACGATTTATTTTTATGGATTGGGGCTATGTATGCTTGCGCCTTGCCGTTAATGTTTTTTATCCGTAAGGCACAAAACGAAGATCCCGGATCTGGCCATTGATAAGCGTAATGAAAAACAGCGTAATGAAAGTACTTTAGGGGAAATCGGTTCTACTTATCAATAGCGTCACAATCTCGTGAGCGCGGTTGAAGTTTTAAAGGATAGTTATGAAATCTATTTTGTTTGCGTTGCTCCTCAGCGCTTCGTTTATTTCCCCGAGTGTATTAGCGGATGAAACCATTTTAGCTGGTGGTTGTTTTTGGTGCATGGAGTCTGATTTTGAAAAGCTAGAAGGTGTCACTGATGTGGTATCGGGTTTTACTGGCGGAACGGTACGTAACCCCACCTATAACGGCAATCATAAAGGGCATTATGAAGCAGTGAAGATTACCTACGACCCTGATGTGGTGAGTTATCAGCAAATTCTGGATCATTATTGGGTTAACATTGATCCCTTCGATGCGCGCGGTCAGTTCTGTGATAAAGGCCATAGCTATTTAAGCGCCATTTTCGTAGCGAATGAGCAAGAACGCTCGATTGCTGAGAAAACCAAGAAAGCAGTCGAAGCCCAATTTCCTGAGCAAACAGTGGTCACGCCTATCTTAGACGCGAAACGTTTTTATCCTATTAAGGGGAATGAAATCGCTCATCAAGACTTTTACAAGAAAAGCCCTGTGCGCTACAAGCTTTATCGCTGGAATTGCGGCCGAGACCAACGTTTAGAAGAAATTTGGGGTGATAAAGCGAGCCATTAAGCGTCCGCGTTATAGTTATCAGCGAAAAAAGGCGTAAACCGAGTCTCTCGGGTTACGCCTTTCCAATGTGCTTTCGTTTACGACAACTTATTTTTAAAGTCTTCGTACTCAAACTTACGCACCAGTTCAAATTCACCGTTGTTACGCAATATCCCTATGGACGGATGCTCAACCCCGTTGAAAAAGGTGGTTTTTACCATGGTGTAGTGGATCATATCTTCAAAGATAATCCTCTCGCCAATTTGCAATTCATGGTCAAAGCTATATAAATCAATTGCGTCACCGGTTAAACACGAGTTTCCGCCAAAACGATAGGTAAACGCTTTTTCGTAAGCTTTACCTGCACCGCGTACCTCAGGGCGGTAAGGCATTTCGAGCACATCAGGCATATGTGCCGTGGCTGACATGTCTACGATCGCAATTTTATCGCGATTTTCAACGATATCGATAACCTCACATATTAAGGGGCCCGTTTGCCAAGCGACCGCTGAGCCTGGCTCAAGAATAACGTTCAAATGTGGATGACGCGCTTTAAACGCTTTTAATGTCGCTATAAGATGTTCAACATCGTAGCCGTCTTTGGTCATCAGATGACCACCGCCAAAGTTAATCCATTTGATTTGCCCGAAGTATTGACCGAATTTTTCTTCTACGGCCAGTATGGTGCGTTCGGTGGCAAAAGAGTCACATTCGCATAGGTTGTGAATATGAAACCCCTCAAGACCACTTAAGTCTGCATCCTTTAGGTCTTTGGCTAATATGCCAAAACGAGACCCAGGGGCACTGGGATCATACAATTCTGTTTCGGCTTCTCTGTGCTGTGCATTTAAACGTATACCTGGGGACACGTTAGACGCCAAAATTTGTGATTTATAGCGGTTCCACTGCCCAAAGCTGTTAAACGAGATATGGTCAACGAGATCCACGAGTTGGTCGATATCAGCCGGCTTATACGCAGGGGAAAAAGCATGCACTTGTTTGCCAATTTCTTCTTTGCCTAAGCGTGCTTCCCAAACGGCACTGGCGGTTGAGCCTTGCAGGTACTGTTTCACTAAATCAAAAGTGGACCACATTGAAAAGCCTTTTAGTGCCAAAATTATTTCAACACCACTTTCTTGCTGCACGCGCTGCATCAATTGTAAGTTAGCCTCGAGTTTGGCTTCTTCACACACATAACAAGGTGAAGGAATGGCAGGGTTTAACATAGGATCTGTCACGGGATACTCCGCTGAATAAGTAAAGGGCCAAATAAATGGCCCTTAAATTGTCTAGATTTACGGTTTAGCTTTATTTGCTAAAGGGACTCTCGTCACACTCAATGACGTGCCAAGGTAAACCGTGCTGATTTAGCATGTCCATGAATGGGTCAGGGTCAAACTGCTCCATATTCCACACACCTGGCTTTTTCCACGTACCGTTTAGCATCAATGATGCGCCGATCATGGCAGGTACACCTGTGGTATATGACACGGCCTGGGCACCTACTTCGGCGAAGCATGCTGCGTGGTCACAGTTGTTGTAAATAAAGATGGTTTTTTCTTTGCCATCTTTGATACCCGTAATATAAGTACCGATACATGTCATGCCGGTATAACCATCAGCAAGTGAGCCGGGGTTCGGTAGCACGGCTTTTAAGAACTCTAAAGGCACAATTTTTTGGCCTTGAAAGTCAATTGGCTCAATGCTGGTCATGCCGATGCCTTCAAGCACTTTGAGGTGTGTCAGGTATGCGTCACCAAACGTCATCCAGAAACGCGCACGTTTCAAGGTTGGGAAGTGTTTAACAATCGACTCAAGCTCTTCGTGGAACATCAAATAAGACGCGCGCACACCAATGTTTTGATAATCTAGATCTTCACGCACGCTTAACGGATCGGTTTCTTTCCATTCGCCATCTTCAAAGAAGCGACCGCGCTGAGTGATTTCACGAATATTGATTTCAGGATTGAAGTTGGTGGCAAACGCTTGACCGTGATCGCCGCCGTTACAATCGACTATATCTAGGTAGTGAATTTCATCGAAATAATGCTTAGCTGCGTATGCTGTATAAACGTTGGTAACGCCCGGATCGAAACCGCTACCGAGTAACGCGGTTAAACCTGCTTTTTCGAACTTATCTTGGTATGCCCACTGCCAAGAATATTCAAATTTAGCCACATCTTTTGGCTCATAGTTTGCTGTATCTAGGTAATGTACACCTGTTTCTAAACACGCATCCATAATGGCTAAATCTTGATAAGGCAAAGCAAGGTTTATGACCAGATCGGGTTTAACCTGATTGATCACTTTGACCACTTCACTGGCGTGGTCAGCATCAACGGCAAACACGCCTTTAACACGGTCAATGCCAACTTCTTGCTGCAAGGCTTCGCATTTAGAAACCGTGCGGCTAGCAAGATAAATTTCATCAAATAGCTCAGGTAAACGAGCACATTTTTTTATGGTAACAGCAGCCACGCCACCAGCGCCGATAATCAAAACACGAGACATAGAAAGACCCTTATCAGTAATAAGATGCATTAAAACGCGAATGCTAACACCTAATCATGGGATGTAAACAAAGCGCCGTTAAAAAATTAGCTTGTTTTTATTTGAGCGCAGCAATTTTCTACGCTAGGGTGTAAATGAGAATTAATCGCGTTTGCAGATTGCGCTGATTGATTTGTTTCATTGGATTGAATAATGCTCTGGGAATATGATTTTCCCATCAGCTTTATTTATTTGTTTAACTTTTTTTGGAAGTAACCCGCTATGAAAACTATTACTTTTGCTATTACCCATTTCAGTGTCGCATTTAGCGTAGCGTATATATTAACAGGCAGTTTTGTCGTCGGTGGTATTATCGCGCTAGTCGAACCTGCGGTAAACACAGTGGCATACATGATCCACGAGCGTATATGGGAGAATAAAAGGTTACGCAATAAAGGCGCAACTGATCAGTCGTCTGCTTCTTTGAGGGTTTCGCATTTTGGGCACAGTCACCAATTAGGATAATCACATGTGTTGGTGATAGTCACTGATTTCACTCGCGGGATCAAAAAAGCGCCTTACCCGGACAAGAATAAGGCGCTTTTGTTTGAAGAGCTTTGAATCGCTCGGTACTGCTTTTTTTATTATAGTTATTAATGTTCCCTGCATTAGGCGATCTGGACACCTAATACACTTAAACTCTTTGCAACTCATAGGCCAACTTTTAAAAGTCTTATATTTCAAATGGTTAACCTTTTTGTGAGCAAGGGAAACACTAAATTCCAAATGAAGTAGTGATATACTTTAGTGCAAGAAGCACCAAATTAGTGAGTAGTTTCAATCGTTTACAATATTTTAACAGGGAGAAGGTAGGCTGTTTCTTTGTGCAGGTTCAAGTGCATTAAGCGCGGCATCCATTTGGGCGATACGAGACGCTAAACTCCCACTAACCTTGATAAACGGAATGTCGTGGGCGACTAAGTACTGCTGAATAAACTGCTGAAATTCGCTTCTGTTAGCATCCCCTGAACGCTCCCACGTATCATCGTAGGGGATATCATTATCGCAAAGCACCACCAGATCGTAACGTTGCCAGCTATCTTCGGCCAATCTTGTTAATTCAGGTAAAGGAGTTGTGTGGTAGTGACAGGCAAAATGCCAGGTGGTGAAGGCGTTGGTATCACAAAATAAATAGCTTTTGGCGTTGACACTTGCTTGGTCTTCCCACTGATTCTGCACTTGGGCGATGTGCAGCAGTTGTTCAGGACTGAGACGGCGGTCAACTTGGTGTTCAATCCAATAGTCACGCCCATATTCAGGCACAGAAACAGAGTGGAATCGCTCAGCTAGCGCTTCACTCAAGGTAGACTTGCCAGTGGACGGCGCGCCTAAAAAAACAATTTTTTTGATCATGGAGATGTTGTGCTCGTCATATCACTTTGCTGTTTCTCGGCGGAACCTAAATTAACCAAGTGCATTTTTTAAATGTGAGGGTTGATTTTTACTATTATGGCGACGGAATTCTTTTACCCAAGCATATTGTCCAATACTCGCCATTATCAAGAAACAAAAATACAAAGCGGATGTGGGGTATAAGCCTTTTTGCCAGTAAACGGCGATGGCGACAATATCGACGATAATCCACACCGACCAATTGAAAAGTTTGCGGTGACTCAATAACCACTGTGCAATTAAACTGGCACAGGTGGTAAAGGCGTCAACATAAGGGAAACTTGCATCCGTGTAATTAGCCATTACATAGCCAAGTATCCCCGAACTGAAAATAGCTAGGCCGGCAAGGCTTACATATTCAAGCATACTGCCGCGTACAGGGGATATTTGTCCCTGTTGGTTTTGATTGCGGCTCCACATATGCCACCCGTAAAGTTGAAATCCAATATAAATAATATGTAAGCCCATATCGGAATACAGTCTTACATCGAAAAATATCCAACTGTAAATACTGACTTGTATAAAACCAAAAACAAAACTCCAACGGCTGCGTCGTATTAACAAAAATACGCTCAGAAAGCCGGCTAGGGTAGCAATCCATTCTACTATGGAAGCCCCAGCAAAACCGTGCAACCATTCTAACCAGCTCATGGGGTAAACACTTGAATTAAGCGCGTAAACGAATTGCCTTTACCTGCGTTGCCACCAATGACATACAGGCTATTGCCTATCGCATTGACACTGGTATACAGAGCACTTTGATAATCAAAGGATGTTGCTTGCCATTTAGTCGCACTATTGTGTAGAACATAGCTATTACTGTGTTGATCTTCATCTGCAAACACCCAGAGTGCATTGTTTAACCATGCAACACTGTGGGCGCTGACCGGGTGGGGGAGTGAAGCCATGGTGTACCACTGATTGTTCGACACGTCATAACGCTCTACAGTGGCAACATTTTCGCTGTTTTGTTCACCGCCTATAGCGTAAATTGTATTGTCGTGGGCAACGACTTCAGTGGATTTGGCGCTTGGTAGACTGGCCATTTTCTGCCATTTTTGTTGCTTGATGTCAAAACGCCACAATGCATCGCTGGGAATAAGTTGATAGCCATTAGCTGCGTGATAAGAAGCGCCGCCAAGCACATATATATAGCCATTAAGATATACCGCTTTATTGTCTTTTAGTGGCTCAGGAATATTGCCAATGACACGGGTTTCGTGCGTGCGTGTATCGAATACTTCAATGCGTTGTTCCACGCTTACATCTTCTGGTTGAGGACCAATACCACCAAGTAAATAAATAGAGTGTTGTTGATCAAAAACCGCGGAAAAGTAACCTCTTGGTAGTACTTTGTTGGCCAGTACGCTGCTTTGCCCAGTTTGCGGATCAATGATTTCTACGTCCGATAAATATCCTTGTTTACCGTAGCCTGCAAAGACATAAAGCAGTTTGCCATCAGTGGCTGATGCATGAGCGAACCGTGCCGTTTGCAAGTGCAGTGGTTGCTCTTTTGGTTCGCTTTTATCCAATGAAACGCGCGTATTTTTACCATTTAATCGCAAAGCGCTTTCGTTTTTTGTGGTTTGTTGTTGCTTTACCTTAGGGCTCGCAACGTTACCTGCGGAGGTGTCTACCTCGACTTGAGTGCTAGTATCTAACTGAGCAGGCGGGCGAGACACACAGGCGCTAATAAAAACAGGCAAACTTAATAACAAGATAAATCGAATGTTAAACAACATATTGGCCAATGAGCATAAAAAGACTGATGATGGGCGGGAATATACCACCAGAATTATAAAATGTATCCATTGCGTGAAATACGACGCTCTAGGCTTGGGTTAATCGCGGGCCCCTTGCAGACCTCCTGTGTGTAGCAGCAAGATCCGACTACCGGCGGCAAATGTATTTTGCTCAATTAACGCTTTTGCGGCCCAAAAGAGCTTGCCGCTGTATACAGGCTCGATAGGGATACCTAGGGTGTGGTTAACATGTTGGCAAAACGCGTTTAACTCTGGGGTGGATTTAGCATATCCATTGAAATGAAAGCCATGTTCGATGTGCCAATTCGCTTGTTGAGCGGGGGCCAGTGCTTGTTTAAGCAATAAGTTACTAACCAATGCTTCAAGATAATCTTGGCCCTTTAAAACGCCAATGCCAATGATGCTTGGTTGTTTGTCACTTACCTGAGCCGAAGCACCTGTTATCAGACCCGCTAATGTGCCGCCGCTGCCCACAGGCGCTAAAATATAATCGTAGGGTTGCTTTAGTTCACGGAGAATTTCAGATACACCGGTTAACGCATGCTCTGATGACCCCCCTTCAGGGATGAACATTGCATTTGGATACTGCTGAGATAATGCGGTTAAGTAGGCGTCATCGTCACGTAGCTGATAGGTTTTTCGATCAACAAAGTGTATGTCTGCTTGCCATGCTTTTAGATCACGCAACATGGGGGTGAAATCATTGTGATAGTGACCACGTACTATCGCTGTCAGTTTTAATTTTAAAGCTGAACACACATAGCCAAGTGCATGAAGGTGATTTGAATGACCGCCACCAAAACTCACAATATGCTGTATATCGTTTGCTAAAGCATAACGGATCGATTGACGTAGTTTGCGCCACTTATTGCCGGAAATGACCTCATGTATAAGGTCGTCACGTTTAACCCAAATTTGTAGATGTTCAGCGTTTTTCCAGTCAGGTGTCATTCGTTGTTCTGGCGAGGGAAGCGATATTTGTAGTGGGTCTAATGTGTATGGCACGCGAGGGTAAATTCATTATTATAAAAAGTGTTAGTGTAAACCTATTCGTCCTCAGTGAATACAATCGAACGGTTGCGACCTTGAGCCTTAGCTTGATACAAGGCCTGGTCGGCTTGGTCAATTAAAGTACTCGATTTTTGCTTGGGTTTCGGCATCGTTGTCGCAATGCCTATGCTGACGGTAACGGGTATTCCCCTTCCTTCATGCACAAATTTGTGATCCTTGATTACCTGTTCGATTTTTTGTGCCATGCTGCGCGCTTGTTCTGTGTTGCAACCGCTTAATAGTACTACAAACTCTTCACCGCCGTAGCGGGCTGCTACATCTATGGCGCGATTAACCGCTTTATTTATCGCATAAGCTAGGTTGACTAAACAAGCGTCACCCGCCAGATGACCATAAGTGTCGTTAATGGATTTAAAGTGATCAACATCAATCAACAATATCGCTATCTCAAGTTCATGGCGCATGGCGTATTGCCATTGGTCTTCAAAATGTTGGTTAAAGTAGCCTCGGTTATAAATACTCGTTAAGGCGTCAGTCTGGTTGAGCGTTTCTAGCTCTTTTCGCTGGGCCTCCAACTCAATTTCAATATCAAATGAACGTTTATATTCTTTGTTCGCGCGTATGCCAATCCCACTTATGTACACAGTAAACACCAGCATCATCACCGCGAGAGGGAGATACCCTTCGCTGAGAAACCCTGTGATCATGGCGGGCAACATCAATATTGTTAAATTGAGAATGCCAAATCGAATTCTGGGACTTAGAGCCAATAAAGCGCTACTGGCAATACCGGCAAGGGCAAGCATAGAAACGTGAATGATGGGAAAGAAGCGCTCGTCAAAAATCGCAAGGGTAAATACGGTTCCTAAAATAGCAGCTTGAGAAAGCGATAAGGCTGCGAATGTAATGAACCATGCTCGAGGGGAAAGAGCATAAAGTCGTTTTGAATTGACGTAATGAATCAGGCGCAAGACACTAAAGAAAAACATCGCACCGGCGAATAAATACGTTAAATGAGGCTGGATTTCATGAAACCCTATCGGCCAAAAAATGACAGGTAATAAAAAAGCATACACAAAGATGCCAGCCAGCGATCGCCTGAGCAAATCCATATCGATACGTTGTTGGATATTTGAATGTTTAATGCTTATCTACTCCTTTACCGCAAGAACAGAGCGGCTAATGCTGGGTCAGCATAAAGCCGATTAATCCAAGAGCAAAGCCAAATATACCGCCCATGGGTGGAAACCAATGTTTGTCCAGCTTCGCCTGAGGGGCAATATCTTGAAAAATTGAATATAAAATTCCACCTGATGCAAACAGCATAATCGCTGAAACAATATCCGGGTAATTGGCCAGCCAAAAATATCCACTCAGTCCTGCTGCGGGCCCAAATAGCGCCAGCGCACTAAAAATAATCAGCAGGCGGTTAGCGCTAAACTTATTACCTGAGCGCATCTCACGGTATGCATTAAAGCCTTCTGGCAAATTTTGTAAGCCTATGAGTACGGCCAGCAACACTGCATTACTCTTTCCTGTGGCAAAAGCAGCGCCTAACGCAACAGATTCAGGAATAAAGTCAGCCAGCATGGCTGCCAATTGGCTGCCGGGGGTATTAATTTTAACCAATAAAATATCAATCCCCATAAAACACACACTGCCGCTGATAAAAAATAACAGGCTAGTGAACAATGATAAATTCGCTATGCCCTCGGGGACCAAGACTAAGGCAACAGCTGAAAGTAACGCGCCACCGCCAAAGGCGATGATTAAATGACGCAACTCTTCTTCAAACCACTGAGATTGAAAATGCTCTATGCGGGCAATGAGCGCACCTGCGGGCATAGCTAAGCCTGCAAGTAAGGTAAAAGTCATCACCAACCATACGCTGTCCATAAACCACCATTTTGCGTAAATAAACCTTTCGTTCTTGCTTAAGAGTATGCTTTATCTCATAAAAATCAATAGATTAAAGCTAGCGTTAAAACTGAACAAAAGTGATTAATATGTATAACCTAACCTTGTTTTCGATGAACAGCAGCGTAGGCGGCTCGATGGCGTATCACTAGGGAAAGAGTTGGAATACATGCTAGAGTCGCTAATATCAAATCCCAAAGAGGAATCATGCCGTTATGAGCATAATACTGATATGTTTACTGATAGCCGTGTTACTGCCGATTATTGCCAAGGTACCCCTGAGTATGGCAATGAATAAGGAGCAAGGGGGTTATGATAATCGCTACCCAAGAGAGCAGCAAAAGCAATTAAGTGGTTTCGGTGCGCGCGCCTCAGCGGCGCATGCAAATTGTTTTGAAGCGCTGATTTTATTTGTTCCTGGGGCGCTCGCAGTGATTGCCACGCAATCAGCGGGGCATTTAGCAGAATATAGCGCCATAGTGTTTATTATTGCTCGGATCGGCTATTTATGTGCTTACTGGTGCAACGTACATCTTTTACGTAGCATTTTGTGGACAATTGGCTATATTGCCTCATTGTTCCTTATTTGGTTAGCCATCCCTTAATAAGTTAGAGAAAACAACGTGGATACAACGAACAACGATGCCGCAGCGAATAGCGATATTGCGGTTACAGAAACATCAGCAGCAACTGATAATAGCGCGGTACTTGAGTCAACCAGCCAAACCTTAATGCAAACAATAGAGCATTATCTAGATGTCGCTCACCAGCATCTTTTTATGCCAGATACTTATTTGCAAATCGGCTTAATTGGCTGCATTTATATACTCGCTTATTGGTTGGGCAGCAAATTGCGTCGCTCATCCAAGTTTGTTACCAACCAACCGCAAGCTAAAGACCACCCATTAAGGCGTATCACATATCGCATTGATAAAATGCTATTTCCCCTTATTGCTATCGTCTTACTCAAAGTGGTCAGTGAGTTCAGCGCCAGTCTCATGGGTGCCAATTGGATTTTAGATCTTGCCTTAACCATAGCCGTTTTGTTGTTTGTTAATTCCGTGATTAATGCGTGCGTGTCTCATCCTGTGCTGGCAAATTTACTAAAATGGATGATGTTACCTCTATTGTTCCTGCATATGGTCGATTGGCTTGAAGGCATAATTGAAGTGCTCCAAGGGCTCAGCCTAAATATTGGAAATATTGAGATTTCAGCTTACGGGCTCGCTCGAGTATTGATCTTTGGTACCCTTTTATTTTGGGTCGGCCGCGCCTCAAATAATGTCGGGCAAGACATTATACGCAAGCAAGAGTCACTAGATATTCGCACCCGAGAGGTCTTCGCTAAACTGTTCGAAGTGGCCTTAGTGTGTGTTATCGCTTTGTTATTACTCAATGTGATGGGGATTAACCTGACAGCGCTAGCGGTATTTGGTGGCGCAGTGGGCGTGGGGTTAGGCTTTGGCTTACAGTCAATCGCATCAAACTTTATTTCGGGCATCATTATATTACTCGATCGTTCTTTAACGATTGGCGATTACATTGAAATGGAAGAAGGGCAAAAAGGTTTCGTTAGGCATTTTAAAATGCGTTACACCACCCTTGAGACCTATGATGGCAAAGACATCATGGTGCCCAATGAAAAGTTCATATCAAGCACCTTTGTAAATTGGTCGCACAAGAACCCCAAACAGCGTTATCGGGTTGATTTTTCAGTGGCTTATGAAACCGATATCCGCGCTATGGTCGAGATTATTAAAGCCGTAGTGGCTGAGCATCCCCAAGTGCTCAGCGGCGAAGAATATCCCATAGAAGAACGCCCTGATTGTGAAATAGATAGCTTTGGTGATTCAGGCGTTAATGTATTCGTGGAGTTCTGGATGGAAGGTATAGATGACGGCAAAAACCGTGTTGGTGGTGATTTAATGCTAACCATCTTTGAAACCCTGCGTGAACACAATATTACTATTCCGTTTCCGCAACGTGAAGTACGTGTTCTTAACCCCAGTTACACTGTGACCAATACCACTGAAAATAAAAATTAAGTGCTATCTTAGCTTGGGTGCACCTTACCGCCAAATAACTGGGCGGTAAGGCTGACTTAATTTACAAAGCGTTTTGTTTGATCGTAGGGAATAAAATCAGGTACATCACCTTTTAGAGATTGTGCTTGCATGTTCTGCCAATATTCAGCGGTCATGATCTCACCGTGCAGGGCTTTTAACTCTTGCTTTAGGTGCTTTTTACCCACAATAAAATGTTCAAACTGTTCTGGAAATACATCTGTTGGGCCTACGGAAAGCGTATCAATGGCGTACGGGTCATCCGATTTAGGTAGGGCTCTGAATTCGCGCTCAGTTAAATAACAAATTTCATCATAATCATAAAAAATGACACGACCACCACGGGTGATCCCAAAGTTTTTATGTAACATGTCACCGGCAAAAATATGTGCTGCAGCGATTTGCTTAATGCATAAACCAAGGTCGTTTAAAGCGTTGGTGATTAACTTCGGATCTTTTTGTTCGGCTAAAAAAATGTTTAATGGCGTCATTTTTCGTTCTATGTACAGATGCTTGATGATCACTTCGTCATCCGTGAGCTCTACACTACTGGTACAGGTTTCAAGCAGCTCATCAATCAAAGCTTGCTCAACTCGATGGCGCGGTAAGCGAAAATTAACGTACTCATGGGTATCTGCCATGCGACCCACGCGGTCTGTCATTTTGACTAACTTATAGCAGTCTTTAACGTGCTGACGAGTGATCTTTTTACTTTCTGGAAATTCATCTTTGATGATCTTGAAGACCACACCGTAAGAGGGTAAGTGGAATACCGCCATTACCAGCCCGCGTATCCCGGGCGCAATGGCAAACTGGTCGCTCGAATCTTCCATGTGGGCTAAAAAATTTCTATAGAACACGGTTTTACCATGCTTGTATAAGCCCAGCGCAATATACAACTCGAATTTCTTTTTATGAGGTAATAGCTCATGGAGAAAGGCAACTACTTCAGCTGGGTGCTGAGTGTCAGCCATAAAGTAAGAGCGGGCGAAGCTAAATATGACACTGAGATCTTGGCGTTCTGTTAACAGCGCCTCAACGACTATCTGGTTACTTTTATCTGGCGTGTCCTTTGTTGTGACTGAAAGGGGAATAACAAAAGGCAGGGTTTCATCTGGCATACAAATTCGCCCAATTAAGTAGGCGGATTTACTACGATAAAACACCGATTTAAGCATTTCTACTGTGTGTACGCTGGCGAGTTGCGCGGTGTTTAAACGTGCGCGCAATGCAGCGTCTAAATGCTTTAGATCACGCTGAATATCTTGAAATGCAATATCAAAATGATAGCGGTTGAATATGTCTTCTAACATTTTGCGTACCGTACCAGAGGTATCAAAACTATGTAAGACTATGTGGCGTTGCAAACCGGCTAGATAGCAGCGAGTGGGCATGATAAACATCATGTCATCGTTAATTTGTTGATGCTTAAAAATTCGACCTATAACTGAATTGTAAAAGGTTTCTGCTAATTCGTATTGAGGGTGATCGCTGAGTATTTTTTGATAACGTATTTTTAGGTCGAGCCAGAATTGATTGTTCTCTTGGTGAGGAAACACCTGCTGGTAGATTTCCCCCACTGCATCGGCCAACGTGCGCTCGTAAATTGCGATGCGCTCTTTCATCGCTTTTTGGGTTTCTTGCCACTTTGCTTGTTCAAAACGTTGCTGAGCGTCTCGCGTAATACGCGAGTGTCGACGATAACTTTTGTCGAAACCATGCAAAATTAGAAACGCCACTTTATTCAACACGGAAGAATGTGTGTTGTTCACTAAAAACCCACTTATGCTTTTACAATCAATACGCTACCAATAACAAAAAAGACCATGGGTTACTATGGATAATATGTATTAGCGCTTGGCTGGAGGCGTTTTTATTGCATTCATTCAGGTTTGTTTTATACCCACAGATTTAGTGATTGGTTTACGCCACCGATTGTGAGAATCTTGGCTTTCTATTTGTGGCAAGAGGGAATTTCTCATGTTAAAAATAATGACCAGCGCCTTACCTCATCAATTGTCGTTTCTTGAACGTATCATCCATATTACTCAACAAAATGAGCACTTCGCAGGCTTGTCAATAACAGGCTCAGCATCCACTAATGAATTAGACCAATATAGCGACCTTGATTTTGTGCTGGCTGTTAAACCTGATAGCTACGATATGCTATATACCCAGCGTCAAGTCCTCGCGAAATCATTTGGTGAGCTATTGGCGTGCTTTACTGGCGAGCACGTAGGTGAACCCAGAGTATTGATATGTTTGTACCAAGAAGGGGAAGAATTACTCCATGTGGATTTGAAATTTGTTGCGCTACCCGATGTGGCTCAGCGCGTCGATAACCCCATAGTACTTTGGGAAGAAGAAAGTCAGTTAACCCGTCTTTACCAAAGTGATGAAGGCCATTACCCCATGCAAGACCTGCAGTGGTTTGAGGATAGGTTTTGGGTGTGGATACATTACGGTGCGGCCAGAATCGGCCGAGGCGAATTTTTTGAAACGTTGGCGTTTATTTCTTTTTTGCGCCAAACGGTAATCGCACCATTAGCCAAAAAAGCCCATGGGTTTGAGCCTAATGGCATTCGCCGTATTGAACAGCAACTACCTGAATTAGCGTCTGAGTTGCAGGGTATACTGCCCCATTTCGATAAAGCCAGTCTGCAAACCTGTTTATATGCACTTGCTGATATCTATATTCATTACAGAGAGATGTTGAGCTCGGACACTAGGGTGCTTGGTCGTGAAGGTAGCACTGTTCATGTTAACCACAAAGCGCAGAGCGCAGCGTTAGATTACTTAACGGCGATTTAACGTGCTGCGCAGCGAGAGGGACTTTGCATGCGCAGTGTTTATCCCAAAATGAAACGCTCATTATTGCGAGCTTAAATCGCAAACTTAACGAATTCGCCGTGTCCATGTTTTGTGCGCTCTCACCTGCAGCATAACCGCGTAGGTAAATGAATAGCGACACTCATTCATACTTTCAGTGTTTATGTGAAGCATCGTCTGTATGCGCTACTCGTCTTACACGCTATTGAATTTACGCCCCAAGCCCCAAGGTTTATTGTGTTCTCCGTCTGTATCAATGTGGGTTGAATGGTCGGGGTAGGTATTCATGCTTGTCATAATTGATAAGTTCGTAACACGATTAAGGAGCTGTTTAATGGAAGATGTTTTCTCAACGAATATCAATGTATCTGAGTTATTGGACCATGCATTGTCGCTCGTATTGACTTACGCCCCAAAATTGCTTTTAGCCATTGTCACCTTGGTGGTGGGTTTATGGTTAATCAATCGCTTTGTCGCCATTCTAGATAAAAGACTGGGTAGAAAAGACCCCACCCTCAATAAGTTTCTGTGCGGGTTAATCAGTGCCGTGTTGAAGGTGATGTTACTGATTTCAGTTGCCTCCATGATAGGCATAGAAACCACGTCGTTTATTGCGGTTATAGGTGCAGCAGGTCTAGCAATCGGTCTGGCGTTGCAGGGCAGTTTGGCCAATTTTGCTGGTGGCGTTCTGATTTTAATTTTCAAGCCGTTTAAAGTGGGAGATACCATTGAAGCGCAAGGGTATATCGGATCAGTTAGCGAAATTCAGATTTTGTATACTGTGGTAAATACCTTTGATAATCGTCGTATTGTTATTCCTAACGGCAGTTTATCGAACGCCACCCTAGTGAATATTAGCGCCTATGATAAGCGTCGTTGCGATATGACGTTTGGGATCGGCTACGGCGACGATATTGATAAGGCAAAAGACATCTTGAAACGTTTGTTCGAAGAAGATGAACGTTCGTTAACTGACCCTGCACCTAGGATCAGCGTAGGTGGCTTGGGTGACAATTCTGTCGACTTGATGTTTCGCCCTTGGGTTGCCACTGACGATTTATGGCCTTACTACTGGGACATGCAAGAGAAGGTTAAAAAAGCCTTTGATAAAGAAGGCATTAGCATTCCGTTTCCGCAACGAGATGTGCATGTTTATCAGACAAAGGAATAGCACCTAAACTGATCGAGCAGTAGGCTGGTATGGTTTGTCCCGCTGCTCTTTATTTTACTAAGGGCAACATTACTTTGTTGCCCTTGCATTCACCGCTACCAAAAAAATCGTCAAATAATGTCCCTAATAAAGACCATTTTTACGGCAGTGCTTGGCTGACTCTTTCGTTTCAAATCTTGGTATTGACCACATTATATTCAGTGATCTAAATGTAAATACACGCAATTGCTTCCATCATTGTAAATATCGCATATCGCATATCGCATATCGCAATATACCTAGCGAGATGTTACTCCCATTTGTTCGTCATTTTGACGTTATTCTTTTTTCACAAAAACAGGCGCCATCAAGTGACTCACTTATCGGCTAAGATCATGATGAGGGCTGTTTGAAAAGTGTACTAATCAACGCTTTTAATCGTTAGAGACGAAATAATTTGTTTACGAAGTAATCGTCTATTATTGAGTCTTTTAACGTGATAATCGTCGGTCTAGTTGCATTTAAGTTGATATTTATAAAGATAATTCTATTATTATCTTGATCACACAGTCATTTTGCTTTGTGTTCGATTGATTTGTATTGAACTTATTTTTGCGCTTTGACGCTATTTAATTAATATCAAGCTCTAGAATAATAATTAAACGCCAAGATCGTGTCAAAAAATGCACATTGAGACACAAAAACTAGACCACACAAGGCCAATAAAGAATGAAAATATCTAAGTTAAGCTACGCGGTCGTTGCCGCGCTTGCGACCACTCCTGTGCTTGCACAAGAAACACCTGCTAAAACAGGTAAAGCAAGCATAGAAACGATTGAAGTGACCGCAACAAAACGCTCAGAGTCCATTCAGGATATTCCTGTATCTGTGACTGCGCTAAACGGTGAGGCATTGGAAAATCTCGGTGTGGATAATTTTCAAGAATACGTCGAGTTTTTGCCTAATGTAACCTTTCAAGGAACAGGGCCTGGTCAGAACGAAATTTATATTCGTGGTGCAGCGACCACCCAAAGTAACATCTCAGTTTCCTCGGTACAGGCATTGCAACCCTCTGTGGCATTTTACTTGGATGAACAACCTGTTTCTATGCAGGGGCGTAACCTGGATATTTACGCCACCGATATGCAGCGCATTGAAGTACTGCCTGGGCCACAAGGCACGCTGTTTGGAGCTAGCTCGCAATCAGGTACAGTACGGTTAATCACCAAAAAGCCAGACCATACAGGTTTTGCCGCAGGTGTGGATACCAGTACGAGTTTCACTAAAGGTGGTGAAATGAGTAATTCTGTAGAAGGGTTTATAAACTTCGCAGTATCAGACGACCTTGCCTTTCGCGTAGCGGTCTACTCTGATAACCAAGGTGGATGGATAGATAACATTCGTAACGACCCTGCCAACGGCGGTTATATCGGCAGCGCTGTAGTCATTGATAGGATCTCTGGTGGTGTGCTAAGCGACCCTGAAAATACGCCGGTTATTTCACCTGAAAACGATGCATTAGTGGAAGATGACTTTAACGATGCGGTTTATTCAGGTGCGCGTTTTGGTTTGTCTTACATTATCAACGAAGATTGGGACTTATTGGTTCAACATACCCAGCAAACCCTTAGCACAGAAGGCGTATTTGCGTACGATCCTAACTTAGAGGGTGAAACCTCAACTAACCGCTTTGTGCCTGAAGACAACGATGACGAATTCGGTTTGACTACCTGGACCCTAGAAGGGCGTTTAGACAAACTAGATATCGTTTACACAGGTGGTTACCTAGACCGCTCAATTGACTCAACGATTGATTATACGGGTTACACCAACGGCGGCTTATTCTCGGCTTATTACGTGTGTAATTATGGTGGCGATGTAGCGCCAGAAGATGAGATTTGCTTAGATCCGACTAAGTATTACAAGGAAAAAACCGACAGCACGCGTATAACGCACGAGTTGCGTTTTAATACGCCAACAGACAATGTATGGCGCCTAACTGCGGGGGTGTTTTACGATGAACAAGATCTCAATTCTGTAGGTAAGTTTAATATCGCTAATACGGACAAGTTCGACGATTTAGCCCGCACCTTAGTGGGTTCTGAGGGGGTTAACTCAACAAGTCAACCTTTTGAGCCTAGCATCAGTTTTGTGAACGATATTCAACACGCAATTGACCAAATCGCAGTGTTTGGCCAAATAGAATACGATTTAACCGACGATATTACCGCAACGTTTGGTGCTCGCTGGTATGAAATTCAAGATACTTATAAAGGCTCCACTACGACTGTTGATGTTAGTCGACGTTTACGTGCGTTCGGTACCCAAGATCCAGCTGAATTAGCGGCATCTGATCTGGATGATGGTGTGATTGCTGCAATAGAAAGCGGTCAACTTGAAGTTGATTTACTCGATGGTGATGGCACATTAACCGTAGACGATGTGATTTTGAAAGCGTCAGTAGACTGGAAGGTAAACGAAGATATCTTGGTATTCGCCACCTATTCTGAAGGTTTCCGTCCGCCTGTAACCAACCGCGTAGGTGGTGGTTTAGCGACGAATCAAACAGGGGCGTTTGAAGACTTCCGTATTCCAGTGTATTCAACAACCGATGAGTTAGATAATTATGAGTTCGGTATTAAAGGTGACTTCCTAGACGGTATTTTACGGGTGAACGCCACGGCGTATTACTCTGAAATTTCCGACTTGCAGACGTCACGTTATGACCCAACCAATATTAGCTTTTTGGTGTTTACTGATAACGTAGGGGATGCTGAGATCCGCGGTCTTGATGCTGATTTAACTTGGTTGGCTACTGACAACCTTGTCATCAACGCGGCGTTTAGTGTGTTAGACACTGAGCTAACGAGTATTAACGCTGCATTAGATGGCATTGCGCCACCTGTAGGCAGCAAACTACCTTACTCGGCTGACTTTTCAGGGAATATCCGTGCGCAATACTTCTATGAGTTAGAAGGTGGGTTAACGGGTTATATCAACGGCTCAATTAGTTACACGGGTGATCGCTTAGCCAGCATGTCAATGGATGCTTACGCCCTTGAAGACGCTGCTCAGCTAGTTTATGGCACGGGAACAGGTTTAAGCATTGAACGTGAAGCCGCAGTGTACGAAGGGGTAACCTTTGCCGATTCAAACGGTGAGACTATCCAAGGTGGACGCTACATACAAGATAGCTACATATTGGCTAACCTTGCTTTTGGTATCACCAATGATGAATGGAAAGCGGAAATCTTTATTGATAACCTAACCGACAAGAGCGCCATTTTGTACATCGATGCCCAGCAGTACACGCCTAAAATAGTGTCTAATAGACCGCGTACCGTGGGGTTACGGTTGTCTTACGACTTCTTTTAATCTGACCTAAAGACGTTAGTAATACAGAAAAAGGCAAGCCCAGTTCGGCTTGCCTTTTTTAATCTGGCTTGTATGCAACGGTCCGCCGTCGCAAGGTAATAGCTCTTTACTACAAAGCGGGTATAGAGAATTAGACGAGCAAGAACACGTCTTCAACGAACCAGACTTTAATCATTGAATTCACGAATACAAACGGAGTGGCAATTTGAGTAACCAGAATACACCTCAAGCGCACGCAGTAACCCGCGAGGTGATAAATGGCATAAAAGCGCAGATTCAACAGGCCAAATTTAGCCAAGCAATTACCGCGTGTCAGCGACAGCTGGAGAATCAATTAATGCCGCCCGAACGAAGTGAATTACTGTATTTGTTGGTCGTGGCCCAGCGTTTAAATGGCGATGTGCAGCAAGCGTTAGCTTCAAACGCTCGTTTACTCGAAAGTAATCCAGAGCATGCACGTGCATGGCAAGAAAATGGTTATATATATGGCGCACTACACGAGCCACAAAAGTCGGCACAGGCGTTTTATCAAGCGACCCAACTAAATCCCGCATTGTTATCGAGTTGGCGCGCATTGCACCCCATCTATACTCAGCAGGGGAACGAGAGGGCGGCGACGATAGCTCAAGGACAAATTGACTACTTAGCAGCGTTACCCAAGCCGATTCTCGGAGCGAGAGATTTAATGTGCGAGGGTGATTTGCACAGTGCAGACAAAGTCTGCCGGCAGTTTCTGCAAGCCAATAAACATCACCCAGAAGCCATGTTATTGCTGGCAGAAATTGGTATTCAACTCAAGGTATACGGGGAAGCGGATTTTATCTTAAGCAGTTGCTTAGCTTTGTATCCAGATCACAGTGCGGCAGGTTTAACTTATTTGCAATTACTGGCAAAAATGGCCAAGTTCGACGACGCAAAAGTATTAGCGGATAGGTTGCTCGCTAAAACACCAGACAGCACCGTTTTACTGAGTGCAAAAGCCAGTGCTATGGTCGGTCTAGGCGAGGTGGAAGACGCTATATCGATTTACCAAGGCGTGCTGGCGAAGAATGAAGCGCAACCAGGGATCCAAATTCTATTAGGCCACGCGTTAAAGGCATACGGTGATTTACCCGGCGCAATCAATGCTTATCAATCTGCTTATCGTTTTAATCCTGAATTAGGGGATGCGTACTGGAGCTTAGCCAACACCAAAACCTATCGCTTTAGCCATGCTGAACTGGCTGCTATGGAACAACTCGTGACGCAAAAGAAGGTTAGTCAAAATGATAAAATTCATTTGCATTTTGCGCTAGGTAAATCCCTTGAAGATCGACAAGACTATGGCGCTGCGTTTAAGCATTACGCGCGGGGGAATCAGCTCAAGCAACAGCAAATCAAATACCAACCTGAGGTGTTTGAAAAGCAGGTGGCTAAACAAATAGATACCTGCGACGCAGAATTATTTGACCGTTTAAAAGCGGTGGGCGAGCAAAGTAGTGACCCCATTTTTATCGTCGGCTTACCCAGAGCGGGCTCTACTTTACTTGAACAGATCTTGGCATCTCATTCTCAAGTCGATGGCACCATGGAGCTACATGACATATTGGGCTTAGCCTCAAAGCTGCAAGGTCAAAAGCAACAATACCCGCAAATACTCGCCAGTCTAGATACAAATTATTTTGCTCGTTTCGGGCAGAAATACTTAAGCGATACTCAAGTTTATCGAGCGGGAGCGGCGTTTTTTATCGATAAAATGCCAAATAACTTTTTGCATATCGGCTTAATTAAATTGATATTGCCTAACGCTAAAATAATTGACGCCAGACGCGATCCGATGGCCTGTTGTTTTAGCGGTTTTAAGCAGTTATTTGGTGACGGCCAAGAGTTCTCTTACGCCCTAGAGGACATTGGTCGCTATTACCGAGCATATGAAAAACTCATGGCTCACTGGGACACAGTGTTGCCTGGCTTTGTATTACGCGTGCAACATGAAAGCCTGATTGATGATTTACACGGACAGGTAAAGCGCATTTTGGATTTCTGCGGCTTACCATTTGAGCAGCAGTGTATTGATTTTCACAAAACAGAGCGAGCAATTAAAACCCCGAGTTCGGAACAAGTTCGGCAACCTATTTATCGCTCTGGAATGGAGCAATGGAAGCACTTTGATGCCCACCTGCAACCGTTGAAAAATGTCTTAGCAGCAGGTTAAAACCGCTGTTTATTGGGGGTTGGTATTAACAGCTTAACTATCGCTATTCAAACTGATAGTTAAGCAACTCAATATCTTTTTTATAATGTTTTGCTACGGTTTCGATAGATTCATCATCATAGTAACAGCGATAATCTTTCTTGCGGTCCGTTGCTTTTCGTTTATGGGGTAGGCAATTATTTTTCAAACCAAGCTGTTTGCCGATGGTATTAAAATCGTCTTTCAACGTTTCATAACGACCAATAAAGTCGACTATGATGTTCCCTTCTAAATCCACTAAGTGATCACTTTGTAACTTAGTCGCGATATCAAAATGAAAGATATAAGGACGAGAGGGGGCAAATTTGTATTTGATAAACCCACTGAAATTTTTAATTCCTTTAAGTTGATGGGGTTTCTCACGTTGAATATGGTGATAAGAAGAAACTTGCAAATCCCAAGGATTGCGTACAAAGCCGAATTTATACAGTTGATTGAAAAAGTTGTCTGGGAGCATCTCTTTCGCCGCTATCACGCCTGAATGTCGCGGGAATTTAGTCGCAGTTGTATGCCCAGAAAAGTTACTTAACTTATGACAAGGAAACATAAGGTAGTACATAGGGTCGTGCCAACGTAACTTATTCAGCACTGAGCGAACACTAGTACCGCCCGTTTTAGCAATATGTATATATAAAAACTTGTAGCGGTGATTCAGTAGCATATTTTCACTCATTTCAAAATCGCTCTAGCGAAACTGCCAGAAAGAAAGTCTCAGCATTGACGTTAACAAACGGCTAAGCGAAATCGAATAGGGTGACATGATAATGCTGAACATCTCCACGTTTGTGTAAAGGAATGTCAGCGTAATACTGTGAATAAGGCGATAAAGAACTGACAAAGAAAAGTCAGTGCGGTTTAAAGGCTAGGCATAGTTTGATTAACAAGGGCTAGCCTTTAAAGGGTTGGCATTTTCCAATTATGTCGTTTTAGCTTAAACGATACCGCCATTTGCTCTTAATACTTGGCCGTTAATCCATGCGCCGTCTGGGCCAACTAGAAATGCCACTGCACGGGCGATATCGTCCGGCGTGCCTAATCTTTCTAGTGGGCTCATGTTGGCCAAGCGGTCGATCAGTTCTTGGGATTTTCCATCCAAAAATAAGTCCGTGGCTGTAGGGCCAGGCGCTACTGTATTGACCGTAATCTCTTTGCCGCGCAGTTCTTTACTTAAAATCGCACTCAGGGTTTCTATTGCTGATTTTGTCGCGGCGTAGATGCCATAGTTTTCCAATTTTAAGCCGACTACGCTGGTGGACACGTTCACAATACGCCCCCCATTTGGCATGCGGTTAGCGGCTTGTTTAAGGGTGTTGAACGTGCCTTTCAGGTTAACCGCAATTTGCTCGTCGAAATGCACCTCTTCACTTTGTGCAACCGGTGCATTGATCATCATCCCTGCGTTATTGATTAATACGTTTATAGGACCTAGTTCGTTTTCAATGCGATTGAACATTTGCGTCACGTCGTCCGAGTTGGCGACATTACATTGAATGGCAAAAGAGTGGCCGCCAGCTTCTTTTAATTCTGCTACCAAGGCGTCTGCTGGTTCGGGGTTTTTAGAATAGTTGATCGCAACAGCAAAGCCATCTGCAGCTAATCTACGCACAACTGCAGCTCCGATGCCTTTTGAGCCCCCTGTGACTAACGCGACTTTGGATAATGACATGTTCGACTCCTAGTAAAATGGTTAAAAACGAAACCAGCTTACAGAGTTAATCCGATAAGATGATAAATGGAAAATGAATCTTACAATTTCTTGGATAAGTTGTGTTCATCATCGGCTCGCCATGCTTGCTGCACATGGACTTTTACCCCGGTTTTACTCACACAATTTGGAAGTAACTGTTGAAAACTAAGCCAAATACGAGAGTGATTAACCGATAGAATCAATTCGTTTTTTTATAGCAACTTCACGGCTCAAGAATAGAAATCCATATCATCCGCCATTGTTTTGATCTTGCACCTAGCCACTGGGCAGTATGTTCAACAAAAATAACGATACCTTTACAATTGTTAACAATTAACTAATAATAATTTTCTTTACTACTATTTGAGTTGTTAGATGCTGTTTCGTTGTGTTTTGTGTGCATTATTATTGCAGCCTATTGGGGTCGTGGCTAAACCAGAAAAATTGTACTGGGGTCATGTATATGAAACCAGTGAACCACTGCACAAATGGGCGCTATGGGCTGCAAAGCAAATAGCCGAGCGCACCAATGGGCGCTACGAAATAGATGTATTTCCGGTTTCTATGTTAGGTAAAGAAGCGGCACTAAATGAAAGCCTTCGCTTAGGCAGTGTGGATATTATCTACACGGGAACAAGTTTCATTGCCCAGCTCTATCCGCCTTTTGCGATTACCGATATGCCGTATATTTATACCGGATTTGAGCATTGGGTAAAATTTAACAATAGCACTTTGTTTAAAGAGCTGGCGCAAGGCTACAGTGAGAAAACCCAAGGTAATCATATTGTTGCTAACAACTATTATGGTGAGCGTCATGTCAGCGCCAATGTGCCCGTTAACGAATTAGCAGATATGCAGGGGCTGAAAATACGTGTACCTAACGCCAGGATATTCAGATTGTTCCCTCAGGCGGTCAATGCGAACCCCACACCTATTGCATTTTCTGAAGTGTATATGGCTTTGCAGCAAGGGGTTGTTGATGCGCAAGAAAACCCGTTACCAACCATAAAAGCTAAAAAACTGTTCGAAGTGCAAAAACATATCAGCCTAACGGGGCATATGCTTGGCTCTAATGTCACTATTGTTAGTCAGCGCCGCTGGAAACGCTTGAGCCCAGAGGATCGACTCATTTTCGAACACGTATTACAAGAAGCGGCTTTGAAGGTTTCTCAAGAAACGCGTGCCCACGAAGCAGAATTGATCACTTGGTTTGAACAGCATGGCGTTAGCGTGCATCAGGTAAATAAAACTGTGTTTCGCCAAGCAACATTGCCATTGCACAAGCCCTTTATCACCACGATAGGTCAGCAAAATTACGACCGTCTCTTGCAATTAAATCCAGTAGAAGAATAGATTATGTCTCTGATTGATAGTGAAACGCTTCCGAGTGAAACATTGACGCCCACGCAAGCGTTTAAAAGTGAAGATATCTTAAGTTTGATCATATTTTGGGGCTTGGCTATTTTATTGTTTGCGCAATTTTTTAGTCGCTATGCTTTGAGTGCATCATTAGGTTGGTCTGAAGAAATTGCCCGTTATCTGCTTATTCTACTGGCTTTTTCGGGGGCAAGTATTGCCAGTCGCAACGATGCGCATATTGGCGTTACCTTGTTGCACCGTTATCTATCTGTCAAAGCGTTGAATATCACTAAAATGTGCATTGCTATGCTCAATCTACTTGTGGTCTTGCTGTTGCTGTTTTACGCAGGGCAAATCGCTATTTCACTGCACGCCTACAGCCTAGCTTCTTTGTCTATTTCAATTGGTTGGGTTTATGCCCTGATGTGCGGTTGTTTGTTACTTATGCTCGTACGAAGTGCAATGGTGGTGAAGACGAGTTGGCGTGCAGTATGCTTTTCATTCTCGCAAAAGGTGCTAAAGCAATGATTGTTCTTGTGTTGTTTATATCCCTCATTGTGCTTATCGCTATCGGTACTCCTGTGGCGTTTGCATTGATCCTTTCTTCATTGTTGGCCATTTCGCTGGATGGAGATATACCAAATTTAGTGGTGCTGCACAGCATGGTAGGCGGGATGAATAGTTTTCCTTTGTTGTCTATTCCCTTCTTTGTGCTGGCGGGGGCCTTAATGAACTCAGCCGGCATCACCCAGCGAATATTTGATTTTGCCAATGCGCTAGTAGGGTGGTTGCGCGGTGGTTTAGGGCACGTCAATGTTGGGGCATCAATTCTGTTTGCGGGTATGTCAGGTGCGGCGGTTGCCGATGCAGGTGGGTTAGGCGCCATTGAAGTCAAAGCCATGCGGGATAAAGGTTATGACGCAGGCTTTGCTGTTGGAGTAACGGCCGCATCGTCAACTATAGGGCCGATTATTCCGCCTAGTTTGCCGCTGATTATTTACGCTGTAATGTCTTCAGCTTCTATCGGTCAGTTATTTGCCGCAGGGATGATCCCTGGGCTGATCATGGCGCTTGCGTTGATGTTGATGGTGGCTTGGTATGCCAAGAAACGCAATTATCCGAAGGATTCTGGTTTCTCTGTGCTGCGCTGCACGACAACATTTAGCCGCGCGTTTTTATCCTTGATGACCCCTGTGTTGATTATTGGTGGCATATTGTTTGGCTTGTTTACCGCGACAGAAGCGGCGATTGCAGCAAGTGCGTACGCATTATTTTTAGGTGCCCTTGTGTACCGCACACTCACGATTAAAAAACTTCTGGCGTTAAGTATTGAAACCATTGAAACGACAAGCATTATTATGTTGATTATAGGCGGTGCCGCGATTTTTTCTTGGGTGCTGACCACGCAACATATCACGGAAAACTTCACCCAATGGATGCTTGCGTTTACTGACAGTAAAGTGGCGATATTATTGCTGATCACCTTGATCTTATTCATTGTTGGTTGTTTTATGGAAACCATAGCCGCGATCACGATCTTGACCCCAGTGTTGCTACCCGTCGCGGTGAGTTTAGGCATAGATCCCGTTCATTTTGGGGTCATGATGGTGTTGAACTTGATGATTGGTTTGTTAACTCCCCCTGTCGGTATGGTGCTCTATGTCTTATCTAGGGTGACGCAGGTCCCATTCGAAACGTGCGCTCGGGCAACATTCCCTTTTTTAGTGCCACTGCTTTTTGTTTTACTGCTCGTCACCTTTATCCCGCAGCTGACGCTGTGGTTACCATCAGTGTTATATCCGTAAACTTGTAAAAAGAATCATGCTCATGGGCAAGATGGGCGTGCTAGCGACACTTTAAAATACTTAGAAACTAACGCTATACTGGCTGCCCGTTTTTTCGATGTATTGCTGCAATGAATAACAGTCTAAGTATCCGCGCTTACACTAAGCAACTTCAAAGTCATGTGCATCACGCGCACCATCAACTGGTGTTGCCGGTACAGGGAAGCATCGTCATTGAGATGAGCTCCTATGTGGGGCAGGTGACGGTAGGAGAGTGTGTGGTGGTGCCAAATGGCACTGAACATGGATTCAAAGCGGATGAAGCAGCACGCTTTATTGTTGCCGACTTAGATACCTTACCTCTTCATTTACTCAACAGTGGTTTAGCGGTGTTTTCTATTTCCCCTGTGTTAACCAGTTTCTTGCAGTTTATAGAAAAGCAATTACAGCACCAGGTCGACAGCGGGATTGAGCGCTCCATTCTCGACGTATTTAGCATGTTGCTTGAACAGCAACAGGCTTCTCAAACGCTTGATAAACAAATGCGCACCGTTCAAAGCTGGATCAACGCACATCTTGAACAACCTATGAGTATCGACAAGTTGGCACGATTAGCCTGTTTAAGCTCAACCCAATTCAAAAAACGTTTTAAAGCCAGTTTTTCTAAGACTGCTCAGCAGTATATTACTGAACTTAGAATGGAGAAGGCCAAAGCTTTATTAGCACATACTGATTTACCGGTACAACTGGTCGCTGAAAAGGTGGGTTATGGCGACCTTTCAGCCTTTAGCCGGCGATTTTCGCTCTACGTGGGTATGTCTCCCCGGTCTTTCTCCCAAGGCAAATAATACGTCTGTTCAACCAAACCTTGCGTCTTTTTAGCAAAGTATTTGAATATTGGCTTACTTATACTTTGGACCATGTTGAAGGCAAAAATAAAGGCGGACCATGATAGTTAATCGAGTTGGGCTTTCTCCATATCAGTGTGGAGCAACGGCTATTTTATTCGCTGCCGTTCTATGGGGAACAACCGGAGTAGCGGCGAGCTTTGCTCCTAATATTAGCCCTCTAGGGATTGGCGCTTTTGCTATGGGAGTAGCCGGCATAATTCAAGCGGGTTTGGCTTATAAAAAGTTGAAACTGCAATTTGCTTGTTTGGTGCAGCAAAAGCATATTTTGCTATTGAGCGCGTTAGCGCTAGCGATTTATCCACTCGCGTTTTATAGCTCGATGCGCTTGGCCGGTGTCGCGGTAGGTACCGTTGTATCGATTGGCAGTGCCCCTTTGTTTGCTGCCTTGTTGGAGTATCTTTTTAACAAGACTCTTTCCCTAACGAAACGCTGGTTAAGCAGTGTAGTAATTGGCCTAATCGGCATCGCTTTACTCGCTTTTGGTGAGCCACATATGCCCGACTTGTCGTCGCTCGGGCAAGCAGCCGAGCACGTGTCTGAGCAAGTTGCAGGACAAGGCACTGCACATACAGTGCAACATCGTCAATTTTGGGGGATTGCCTTAGGTTTATTGGCGGGGTTGACCTACGCGAGTTATGCGTGGGCGGCGCGGGCCATGATTGATAGCGGCGTGCACTCTCAAGCTGCTATGGGCGGCATTTTCGGTCTAGGGGCCTTGTTGTTGCTACCGTCACTGTTTTTTACTGGCGATAATTTATTTAGTTCTACAGGCAACGCCTTGGTATCAGTATATATGGCGCTAATCCCCATGACATTGGGCTATATCGCCTTTGGCTATGGTCTCAGGCACATCAATGCAAGCAGTGCGTCTTTGCTTACATTAATGGAGCCTGTTGTCGCGGCTATTCTGGCTGTACTGATTGTTGGCGAAGTCATTTCTCCCTTGGGTTGGTTCGGTATGCTGCTCATTATGGTTTGCTTATGGATCCAAGCCACAGAGAAGCGTGCTGGTGGTTCTATTAGGCGCCAGCAATAATATCGATGGAAAGTTAGCGTTAGACTTAACCGTATGTATTGACTTTTATAGTATCAAATGCGAAATTTCATATATATGATATATCGAATTTGTGTTGAGGCGCATAGTCACTCATTTAGTTAATTACTGAACATAGGAGCGCTAGATTTATGGTCGTTATACATCACAACCCTGCTTGTGGAACATCGCGAAATGTACTGAGTATTATTCAAGATGCTGGTTATCAACCTGAGGTTATCGAATACTTAGAGGAAGGTTGGACACGTCCACAATTGTTGGCCCTGTTCGCGGCTGCTAATCTCTCACCGCGAACCGCCCTGCGCACGACTAAATCACCGGCCAAAGAACTTGGCTTATTAGATGAAGACGTGAGCGATGAGGCAATTTTGGACGCAATGTTGATGCATCCGCTATTAGTCAATCGCCCTATTGTGTGCACTGAAAAAGGCGTTAAGTTGTGTCGCCCAAGTGAGCAGGTTCTCGATTTGCTTGCTCAGTGGCCGCCGGGTCCATATAAAAAAGAAGATGGTGAGCTGATTATTGATGGCAATGGGGGGCGCGTCTCCGGCTAATCAGGTGAGAGCTTGTACCTGATACGAAAAAGCGCCCTCAGGGGGGCTTTAAAGGTATTGAGTGTTGCAACAAATAGTATCGTCATAAATGTTACGGCTATAAAGAGCGCTGGCTTACACAGTGCTTTCATACACAGTGCTTTCATACACAGTGTTTTCATAAAAAGCACGGCAAATAGCGCTCGCGCCTATTCGCCAACGGCCTGAGATTTTTCAGGGGCGTCTGTACTGGCCCTAGCGACACCTAAATGCATTTTTAAGAATGCATCCATCTCGGTAAATACCCGATGGCGATTGCGTTGAATTGAGAGGTAATGATCGCCGTTTTCGAGCTCTATATACTTTACCTGCTTGTCTAAATCTTGAAGTTCACTATACATCTGGCGACTTTGATAGACGTCTACCACGCGATCATCTTCACCGTGCAGTAGCAAGATGGGGATCTTGATGTTAGCAGCATTGTGATAAGGTGAACGTGCTTCTAAATCATCTTTATCTTCACCTATTTGTTTTCGCACAAACTTCTTGTTTAAAAAGTGACGACTTTTGCTGACCAAGCGCTTTAAATCCATTACACCTGCAAAGCTAATGGCACATTGAAATAAGTCTGGGGTTTTGGTGGCAGCCATAGTTGCGGCATAGCCTCCATAGCTCGCACCTACAATACACATACGCTTAGGATCAGCGATTTTCTCATCCACTAACCACTTTGCTGCATCAGTTATGTCATCTTGCATGGTTAAACCCCAACCTTGCATTTGACTATCAGCGAACTGTTTACCATAGCCTGAAGACCCTCGAAAGTTAGGGCGAAACACGGCATAACCACGGTTGATGAAAAATGATGTCCAGTAGTCAAAGCCACTGTATTCACGCGCTCCTGGGCCGCCATGGGGATGAATAATTGTCGCGATTGGGCCGTCAGTTGTTTCAGGCAGCGTTAAGTAGCCTTCAATTTTTACGCCATCGCGTGCTGTATAGCTGACCAATTTATGGTTACTCGTCATGAACGCATGTAATCCAGGGTATTGCTGGAATATCATATTTAGCGTTCTATCAGGTCGATTGCCTAGTAAATAGGCTCCGGGTACAAAATCGTTCTCAGTGTAAAGTAGGTAGCTCTCTTCACTACGGCTAAAGTCAACTAGGTAGTTACTGGTATCAGGCAAGGCCGAGTCCAATGCATCTTGAAACTTTTTATAGTTATCGTCCCAATAAATACGACCCGTCGGGCTATTAGAGTGATAGATACCAATGACGTCGTTGAGCTTAGTTGAGTAGATTAGTGAACCATCAACGTCGTATTCAGGATCTTCAAAAACCAAGGTAGATTCTTGTGTAGTGAGATTCATTTTATACAAAGCCTTTTTATCGCCCTTGTAGGCACTGTAAAAAAGCATATTAGGATCTTTGGCAAAACCTAACGGATTAATGCCTACTTCTTCTAAGGCGTTATGTTCATACATCTTTTCCCAGTCTTCTTTGCCTGGTAAACGGTAACGTATAGAGGCTTTACCTGTTTTGTAGCTAAGCGCTTCGCCTAAACGAACGTTTCCTTGACGGTCAGCCATCCAGCTTCGCACCTGCATTTTTCCTTTTTGAACGCGCGATCTGCGACCCGAATTAACGTTTACTTTATATACCGATGGTAGGTTCGCCACATCGAGATCCAGTGCCATTAAAATATGATCTGGGTCATTGGGTAAGAATGAGACAACCGTATCTTGAAACTGGGCGTTGTGCTCCTTAGAGCGTCCACCTCTTGGTTTAAATAGATTACGTTGTTTAATCTCTTCTTCATCGACATCAATAGCGATTAAGCGTGTCTCTGTGAACTTTACAGATCTCTCTTTGCTGGCAAAACGTATGCTGACTATCAAGGTGTTTTCATTGGCCCATGTGAACCAATTTACTTTGACCTTTTCATTGTCAGATTTCACCAGCATTTTTATGGCGTTGGTTTTCACATCTAACAGTGAAAGCACTGATATTTCAGGATTAAGATAATTTTTGATAAAGGCGATTCGCTCACCATCAGGCGATAAATTCGGTTTTACGACCGAAGGTAAGCGACTAAATTGTGAGGGGGGTAATTGTGCACCGAAAGCGGGCATACCGACTAGCTGGCTAAAGATCAAAAAAAGCGCGACGTGCGCAGCCTTAGCATTCCTTTTCATTTTATTACTCCTTTAATGCGACTTCGTCACAGATACTAACACTGTCTTTATAAACGGACACTGGTTTTTGGGTGATTTTTATACCGAACATCCTTGGGTTTGTTTGCAGAAGGCCCCTATTAAGAGAATCTTTTACGGAGAGAATGAGAATTTAGGAATTAATTATTATTAATGAGGAATATCTATAATAATCATGAATTTAACATGTCAGTCTTCTTTACAGTTAAAAATGATGTGTTATCTAACATGTTGATAATTATAATTTTATTAAACTGGCTGATTTATTGCTTATGGGCTTCGCGCTAAATTATCCCGATGCGCGTAAAAGTTCTTATAAATCAAATGGAAGTAGTAATGAAACTGATATCAAAAAATAAAATATTCTTAATGCTAGGTTTAGCCCTATCCAGTGCACAGGCGAGTGCCACGGTCATCGGGGGGGAGCCTACGCAAAATCTCGGTGCCATCAGTTTCACAGAAAGTTACGCAGATGGACTTGGGCGCTACGCGGTGACCAATGAGCTAGAAAATAGTTTACTCGTAGGGTTTGGTGTAACCAATATTGATACGACGGCAAAGATTGAGACCGTTGAAGATTGGGGCTCATATGTTGAAAGTAGTGGTGCCGGAAACGTTGGTGACAATTATTTCTATTATGAAGCCTATACGATAAATGCTGAAAACTGGGCAACGCAAGTGCTCTATATAGAAGAAGCTAACAGTAATAATGATGGCGGTGGTTTCTACAACCCAGCAGAATATACTGCGCAAGATCTTTATGGAGATATCGATAGCTTCTTCACAAACGGTGAAAACACCCTGAATTGGTATTCTGCTAATGATGGGGCGCTTTGGGGAGGAAACACGTGGGATGGTTTTGTGTTCGAAGGAAACCAGCCGGCTTCTTCACTCTATGGCATTCTAACTTCTCAAGATGAGAGTGCACCTACTGTTTTTGCCAACGGCATCACGCCGACGAGTGTCACCACAACACCAGATGCGACCAATGTACCTGCCCCTGGCACGTTAGCTTTACTAGCACTTGGCTTATTTGGCGTCGTGTTACGCCGTCGAAAATAGTTATTATGTTTTTGATTGCTATTCGTGGCTCGCTACTTTAGAGCAGCCACGAAGACGTAATGCCGATTCCAATAAATAGTTGCTCTCTCAGAATTATTTAATGCAGTTGGTATATGAAGAAACCGCTAGCGTCACCATTGAGCTAGCGGTTTTTTTTAGAGAGACATATTAACAGGCCTTTTTCTTTTTACGCCACTTCTTTTTATACGCCGGCTTGGTGGAGGCAAGGCCTGCAAACTGGCTGGTATCGATGCGCTGACTGGCGTGAATTAACTCGCCTATGGTGTGCACAAGTGGTTGCATAAAATCTTGATAGCGCATTTGGCGCTGAGATATTTTATCCAAATTCGCTTCCCAAATGGCGGTCATATCAGGCAAGGTTGATTCACTTGGCAGGGCGTTTACTAACGCCTTACCTGTGGGGGTGGCGTGTATTTCTTTGCCACTTTTTTGCATAAATTGGCGCTTAAACAGTAAATCGATAATCGAGGCTCGGGTTGCTTCTGTGCCTAAACCGTCTGTGTCTTTAAGAATTTTCTTGATGCTAGCGTCTTGCACATACCGGGCTATGCCGGTCATGGCGGCAAGTAAGGTGGCTTCGGTAAAATGCTTAGGGGGCGACGTTTGCTTTTCGACTAGCTGAGAGTCAATACAATCGAGCGCTTGGCCTTTTACCAAAGAGGGTAGAGCTGGCTCGTGCTTAGGCTCACCCTGCTTCGTCAATACCAACCAGCCTTTATCCGTGGTGGCTTTTGCTTTGGCTATAAAGGTTCCGCCTGCGATGGTAATGACAGCAGTTTGTTCTTGATACTTGTGGGGGCCATAAAACTGCATGATGTACTGGGTGGCAATCAACTGATAAATTTTTGCTTCATCACTACTTAAGCTTGATATCGCCTTGCTGCGAGAAGTGGGAATGATCGCATGGTGAGCGTCTACTTTGCTGTCGTTCCAGGCTTTAGACTTGAGCTTGCTATTAGCATTGTCCACAGCCGTTTTCTGATCAGGAGCATTGGCTTTAATCGCACTTAATACTTTTGGCGCTTCACTGAAATGCTCCATGGGTAAATACCGCGAATCAGAGCGAGGGTAGGTAATTAACTGGTGTCGCTCGTACAAAGACTGGCACACATTCAGCACCGCCTTAGGGGATAAGTTGAAGCGTTTAGCTGCGTCGATTTGTAGCGCTGACAAGTTGTATGGCAGCGGTGGAGGACTTTGTTTGTCTTTCACTGTGTATGATTCGACGACCCCTGGCTGGCCGCGGGTTTTATTCACTACCGTTTCAGCAAGCCTTTTAACAATCACCCGACCTTCTTCGTCTTGATAGGGCTCGCAGGCTGCACTGGGTTGCCATTTTGCATTAAAGGTTTGGGGAGGTTGCTCGATTTGAGTGGCGAGTGTCGCCATGACTTCATAGAAGGGCTTTGACTCAAATTGTGCTATTTCTGCGTCCCGTCTGACCACTAAACCAAGTACCGGTGTTTGTACTCGGCCCACAGACAACACACCTGAGTACCCGCCGCGCTGGCCGAGAAGAGTGTAAGCGCGGGTTAAATTTAGACCATACAGCCAATCCGCTCTTGAGCGTGCAAGGGCTGAAATGGATAAGCCTGTAAATTCGCGATTCGGGCGGATATTCGTTAAAGATTTTTTAACCGCATTAAGGTTTAAATCGTTGATCAACAAGCGCCCAGCATTATCGATAATGTCGCGTTTTACCTTGCAGTAGGTGATGACTTCATCGACCAGAAGTTGGCCTTCGCGGTCTGGATCACCTGCATTAATCACTTTGGTGGCTGTTTTCAATAAGCGCTTTATCACTGACAACTGTTTACTGGTGCCTTTTTTGGGAACCAATATCCAGTCTTGGGGCACTATGGGTAAATGCTGTAGCGCCCACTTTGCAAATGCTGGGTCATATTTGTCTGGTTCTGCTTGTTCAAGTAAGTGGCCGATACACCAAGTTACGCAGTCGCCATTAGCAAGCTTAATATAGCCGTCATTTTTCTGTTGTTGCCCACTGAAACCTTGTGCAATGGCGCGGCCTAAGCTGGGCTTTTCGGCTATATATAAGATCATAAAAGGAAAATTGTCTACGATAGAACTGTATGTAATGACAGTAGTGTAGCAATAAAAACTCTGCGGGTGTAGTTACCGGGTTATGAGCATTGGTTGCAGGGCTACGCTTTCTCATATCGTTTGTACCATAGCCAATAAGTGCTAATGGGATACCGTATTCATTAAACATCAAATAAAAGTAGTGTTTTGTTTTCCACTTCGTATAATAATTGTTAACAAATTACAATTATCAATGTGGTGGAATATGGAAAGCAGCAAGATGAACAAGACTACTAGCAAGGGCTTATCAAGACGAGATGCGCTGAAATTTGTTGGCGCTGGGGTTGGGGTTGGCGTACTTGCTGCAAGTGCAGGGTGTGCAAACTCCCTTAATTCCAGTCAAACCGTTGCAACGACCACTAAACCCGTAAAAACGCCAATAGACAGCCAAGACCCTTGGCAGCAGACCCATAATCGGGTTTGGTTAGGTGGTGAATATTGGGCGAACCCTATGGAGGATTGGCGGGTAAAAGATGGGCATGCCCATTGTATTAATCCTGGTGGGAATCGCAGTATTCATTCACTTACCCATCAGCTCGCCAATTCACAGGGGAATTTTACCCTCAGTGTGCGTATGCAGAATATGTCAGAGAACCCCAATGATGGCGGTGGGGGCGTGCGCTTAGGCGCGCGCAGTGAGATAAATGAATACAAAAGTAATTGTTTCGTGCGTGAAGGTTTTGATATTGGGGTAGTGAAAAACACCTTAGTCATAGGGGGCGAGCGCATTACATTATCGCAAGATATTGCTAGTCAGTCAGTGGATTTAATCATTACGGGTACGCCTCAGGTTGGGGCTATGTTGCTTGATGTTAAGGTGCAACTTTCGAGCTCTCAAACTGAACTCGGTGCACATTCTTTGCTGGTTTCAGCCGATGAGATCCTAGGAAATGTTGCCTTGGTAAGTAATTTTGCGTTACCAGCCACTGACTTTCAAACAGACGCACCAGAGCATAACGGTAGTCGTTATCGGTTTAGCCGGTGGCGAATGTCAGGAGATGCCTTCGAGTACTCTGATGAACATCGCTTCGGTCCTATTCTGTGGACTATGTACACCCTGAGTGACTCTCAAAGTGAAAAAGGATTTGTACTCAAACTTAGTGCGTTACTTGGCCCTATGGGGGAGAAAGACAACCAAACTGTTGAACTTCAAATCAAACGTGACGGACAGTGGCAGACAATCGGACATAGCCAAATTGACCCGGCGGCATCACTCGCGACCTTTACCCAAGATAATTGGGATGAGCGCCAAAACACTGCTTTTCGTGTGATATACAATCAGTTACATAAAGATGGCTCCCAAACACCTGATATCTATTTGGGCACCATTCAAGCTAACCCTGATGATCGTCCGTTACGTATGGCGTCGTTGACGTGTCAAAACGATTACGCTTTTCCGTACGCGCCGGTGGCTGAAAACTTACAAAAGCTTGACCCAGATTTGGTGTTTTTCTCTGGGGATCAATTATACGAGCACCATGGTGGTTATGGGTATGTCAGGGCGCCAGCTGATCGGGCAACCCTAAATTATTTGCGTATGTACTATCAGTTTGGTTGGTCCTTTCGGGAAGTCATGCGCCACCGACCAACAGTATGCTTGCCTGATGATCATGACGTATTACAAGGTAATTTGTGGGGAGAGGGTGGGGCACCCATGCAGCATATTGAACGTGACCCCTCTGCAAGTATTTTGGGAGGCTATATTCAGCCTGTATCTATGGTGAATGTAGTACATAAAACGAATACCGCGCATCACCCAACAGGGTTTGATACGAGTCCCAACCCGAGCGGCATCAGCAGTTACTATGGAAGCCTAGTGTATGGCAATGTAGGGTTTGCAATCTTGGCTGACCGGCAATGGAAAAGCGCCCCTGAAAGCATAGGTGTGGTGGTGGGGGAAACGGGGCAAGAGGAAGCTCCGGGGTATATCAACCCTGATTTTGATGGTCCCGAGTTGGCATTACTCGGGAAACGTCAAGAAGCTTACTTAGAGCAATGGGCGCAAGACTGGCGTGGTCACGAACTGAAGGCGGTGCTGAGCCAAACGGTATTTGCCGGTATTGCCACACATCAACCTCGCCCTGATCGATACTTGAAATATGACTTTGATAGCAGTGGCTGGCCTGCAACCGCACGAAATAATGCTATTGATATCATGCGTGCGTCAGCTGCTTTGCATATTTGTGGTGATACACATTTAGGCACCTTGTCACAATATGGTGTCAATCAGCAGCGAGATAGTAATTGGGCATTTTGTAGCCCTGCGATAGCGGCAGGGTGGCCGCGCTGGTGGAAACCTGATACGGTGGGCTTTGAGGTGAATAATCGCCCAGAGCATGGTTTAAGTAATACGGGTGAATATTTGGATGCGTTCGGTAACAAGATGTATGTTTACGCAGTTGCAAATCCATTGGTTGGCAAGTCAGGGAACCGGTATGTGCAGGCCCATGAAAAAGGCAGTGGCTTTGGAATGATTACTTTTGATACAAAAGCATTAACCTACACCATGGATGCCTACAAGTTTTTAATTGATGTAAGCGATAATAAAGCTTCAAATCAATATGAGGGCTGGCCTGTCACCATTCATAAAGAGGAAAACGTGGGTAAAAATCGATTGAGTTAGCATTATACCAATCCGCATTAATTAGCCACTCAGCAAAAATTTAATTTCATAACCGGGCGTAACAGGTTGCGCCCTCCCTCCTCAAAACGTTAAAAGCCTTTAACTATCTTTGTCACATTTTATTTTTCGTTAGAACTTTTTGTTCAAAAAAAATGCTTTTTTCTTTTTTGTCTATTTACAAAAACTTTACTTTCTTATTTTTCGTCGACTAAAAAAACACCAGTTATTTTCGTTCAACTTATTGAAATAAAAGAATATTAAAATTAGATGCTAGGGTTTCTGGGATGACGTACTAGATGGCTGCCTACTATTTAAACAGCCTGTGGCTGTGCTCAGACCATTAACAAAGAGTTGACAAGTGATATTCAATTTTGGGAATATGCTCGCCACTAGAGCATATGCTCACTTTGAAATGAGATACTAAAGCGTGTGGGTTGGTTTGAACGTTTGAGACCTACTTTCACAATTTAGTAACGCGATCTCAGCTATATGGGATCCGCGCGGACTTAAATTGACACAGGTTGGATAAACTATGACGTCTCAAACGCATAACAGCAGTATCGGTGATATTAGCGAAGAGCAGTTACCTATCCCGAAACACAAATTAAAAGGCTGGACTCACTTTCTCGGCCTTTATGCCGGTGAACATGTTGCGGCAACAGAGTTTGTATTTGGCGCTACATTTGTAGCTCTTGGCGCGACCATGACAGACATTTTACTCGGTTTGTTAATTGGTAATATTTTAGCGGTGCTCAGCTGGACGCTTATCACTACGCCTATCGCGGTTGAAACGCGTTTAAGTCTTTATACTTATCTGCAAAAAATTGCAGGTGATTCAATGACTAAACTCTATAACTGGGCGAATGTCATTATTTTCACTGTCATATCTGCCGCCATGATCACAGTATCAGCTACCGCGGTGCGCTTCGCGTTCGATATTCCTGCACAGCTCAATTGGTACCCAACGAACCCTTGGTTTGTGGCTATTGTGCTAGCGGTTGGGATTATCGTCGTGCTTGTTGCTATGTACGGTTTTACCGCAGTTTCCAACTTTTCGGGTATCTGCGCACCTTGGTTACTGGTGATGTTCCTTAGTGGGCCTTTAATTTTGATGCCAGCGTTGGCTGATTCTGTCATAGGACAAACGGGGTTAAGTAGTTGGTCTGACTTTATGCATATTGGCAGTGTCTCAGTATGGACAGGACTCGATACCAATGGTGAGCCAGGTATAGGTTTACTCGAAGTCATTGGTTTTTCGTGGGCTGCCAATACCATCACTCATTTTGGCCTAATCGATATGGCGATATTGCGTTACGCGCGTAAACGCTCTTATGGTTTGTGTACGTCTGCGGGTATGTTATTTGGTCATTATATAGCGTGGATTTCTGCAGGGATCATGGGTGCAGGTACTGCCGTTATCGTTCAAAAATCAATTTCGGAACTCGATCCAGGTGACGTGGCCTATCATGCCCTAGGATTATCAGGTTTGGTGATTGTCATCGTGGCCGGCTGGACCACTGCAAATGCTAATCTTTATCGCGCCGGGTTAGCGGCTCAGGCTATTTTCAAAAACCATTCACGTACTAAAACTACCTTGACTGTGGGCTTAGTGACGGTTGCCGTTGCGTGTTTCCCATTTGTGTTCACTAAATTACTACCTCTACTTACTTACGCAGGGTTATTGGTTGTTCCTGTTGGCGCTATTGTGTTTGCAGAACACTTTATATTCCCGCGTATCGGCTTTACTCGTTACTGGGTAGCCTATCGCCAACTTAGTCATAGTCGTCCCGCTGTTATGGCGTGGGGCCTAGGCTTAGTGTTTGGCTTTGGTTTGAATGTGCTTGATGTACTGTCGTTTTACTACTTATTTATTCCTACTTGGTTCTTCACTATTTTCGTTTACACCTTTATGGCTAAGCGTCACGGCGCCGCCGAGAAATACCCTGAAGAGCAAGCCAAAATGGAAGCGTTCAATGAACAAGTGGAGCAACATCAAGCAGCACAAGCGGCTCTTGAACCAGAGCACGTGCAGGACGTTTCAGCATTGACGAAAGTATTGCGCGTGATTTCAATTTCCAGCTTAGTTATCACTTTCGTTTTAGCGTGTAACACCATGTTCTTTAGCGCAGATATCGCAAGCTATGAAGTCAACCGAGACCTGTTCTTCAATATAGGCTTTATCTGCACGCTTATTTATTTCTTCACCGCATATTGGGCAATGCAGCGCAAAAAATTGGGCGATGCCGCACAAAAAAATGCCGCTAGCATGACTGTTTAGGACAAAAAATATGACTATCAACGATTCTATTTTATTAAATCAAGCAAATTTATCTTCGCTGCCAGATAGCATCACAGTACCGAATTATGACCGTAGTCAGGTGACGGCAGGGATTGTACATATTGGAGTAGGCGGGTTTCATCGTTCTCATGAAGCGTTTTATACCGACGATTACATGCAACAAAGTGGTGATTTATCTTGGGGGATCTGTGGTATTGGTTTGCGTGAAGGCGACCGTAAAATGCAGTCCATTCTTAAAGAGCAAGACTATTTATATACCTTAGTTGTTAAGCACCCCAATGGGAAAGTTGAAAACCGGGTCATTGGTTGCTTAACTGACTTTTTACTCAGCTGTGATGCACCGCAAAAAGTTATCGATAAGATGGCCAGTGACGAGACTAAAATTGTTTCTTTGACCATCACAGAGGGGGGCTATAATTTCAACCCCGTGACCGATGAGTTTGATTTTACGCACCCTGATGTGGTGCATGACTTAGCGAACCCAGGCTCGCCTCGTTTAGTCTTTGGTTATTTGGCAGCGGCCCTGAAACAGCGTAAAGAGGCCGGTAAAAAGCCATTTACTGTGCAGTCTTGCGATAATATTCAGCACAACGGCAATATGACGCGAAAAATGCTGTTGGCCTATGTGGGTCAATACGATAAAGCGTTAGCAAGTTGGATAGCCGAGGAAGTGCAATTTCCGAATGCCATGGTTGACCGTATCACACCTGCCACCACAGGGGCCGATATGGCTTACTTAGCAGAGGAAGTGGGGGTAAAAGATAACTGGCCTGTGGTCTGTGAGCCTTTTCTTCAGTGGATTATTGAAGATAAATTCAGTGATGCGCGTCCTTTGTGGGAGCAAGTTGGTGCACAGTTTGTAGATGACGTCACTCCTTATGAGAAGATGAAAATCCGCTTACTCAATGCAGGGCATTCTGTTTTAGGTATTTTGGGCTCAATTGATGAGCAGGAAACCATTGATGGAGCAGTACAGGAGCCTCTTTTCGCTCGTTACCTGCGTTTGTTTATGGACACTGAAGTCACGCCTATTCTTGATCCAGTACAAGGCATCGATTTAGCCGAATATAAAGATGTGTTGTTCGAGCGTTTTGCTAACCCGAACATCAAGGACAATCTGTCACGTATTTGTTTAGAAAGCTCGTCAAAAGTGTCGACGTTTTTGCTGCCGACTTTGCTGCAAAACTTAGCGAATGACGGTGACATAGCGTGCGCCACTTTAGTGGTTGCAGCTTGGTGTTACTACAGCGACAAGCAGGTGAACAAGAATGGTAAAGCACTGGATATTAACGATGTGATGGCCGCTGATTTACACAAGGCCGCGCAGCAAACATCTGATGACCCATTAGCATTTCTGCAATTAGATAGCATTTTCGCGGAAGTGAAAAAACAGCCTAGGTTTGTAGCAGAATACCAGAAGCAAATTGAAGCGCTTTACGCAAATGGCGACATAAAAAGCCAGATGCAAGCAGTAGTAAGTCAAGCCCAATAAGAGGTAGACGCAATACCCCAGTTTGCTTAAGCAAACGGGTAGGCCGACACAATGATTAAACAGACATTGTGTCGGTATTTTCCCGCCCCCTTGTTTCTTTCCCAAACTAGCCTTATCTCATTGATAGCCGAAAAGTGATGATTCTCCATCAAAGACGTTAAAATGAGGTGTTATGTCTGATTTATTGCAAGATTTACAATGGCGTTATGCAACGAAAAAGTTCGATTCAAGCAAAGTGGTAGCGCAAGAAAAAGTTGAGTTTACTTTATACCAATTCCATTAAATAATTAACTACTCAGCGAAAATTTAAAAGGACTTAATCAAGGCGCTTAAACGAAGTAATAGTGGTGCTCTTTCGAGTTTGAGCAACACAGAGTAAGTCCTTTTAAAATTCGCCCGTAGGGAATTCCCCAGCGGGTTTTGCACTACGTTCTCGGTATTTGAAAGGGAACAACCATTACTACACACCGACGCCTTGTTCAAAACCCGCTGGATGAATTCTGAGAGGCCAATTATTTAATGGAATTGGTATTAGAAGCGATTCGCCTTAGTGCCAGTTCTAGTGGTTTACAGCCTTATGAAGTCCTGGTAGTCACGAATAAAGACGTGCGCGAAAAAATGCTACCCCATGCTTGGGGGCAGCAACAAATTGCGGATGCCTCCCACGTTTTGGTATTTGCCGCTTGGGATAACTACACCGCTGAGCGCATCAATATGATGTTTGATTTGGTGAATGACGAGCGCGGCTTTAAAAACCAAGGTTGGGAAGATTATCGCAATATGTTGCTCAATACTTATCCTCAGCGAGATGCCCAAACTAACTTTGAGCATGCTGCTCGTCAAGCATACATTGGTTTAGGTTCAGCATTGATCGCAGCGGCAGACGCAAAAGTCGACAGTACTCCAATGGAAGGCTTCGTACCGGATGAAGTAGACAACATTTTGGGCTTAAAAGAGAAAGGCTTACGCTCAGTCATCATGTTACCTTTGGGCTATCGTGCAGATGAAGGTGACTGGTTAGTTGACTTGAAGAAAGTGCGTCGCAGCGACGAAGACTTTGTTACTCACGTCGCTTAAGATATTTGCCACTGAATAGGTGGTCATGTATTCAATATTGACGAAATGAACCCTAAGCGCGAGTGAGAGCTTCATTCGCGCTTTTTTATGCCCACTTTTGGTAGGCCATGCCATATTTAGCCGCTAAAGATACGTTGTGCGTGCGTCGTCAGCCCTGAGGTGACACTGCCGAAATGATCCCCAATAACAATCTCTAAATTGGGATACAGCGAATTTATCCACTGCTGAACAACAGGCGATATAGCGGTACCACCTGTCACGTACAGTACGTCAGGGCTAGTGCCAGCTTGGTTAATTGCGTCTGTCATTAAGCCTTCAAATTTACGCAGTTCATCTGCAATCGCATCGCTTAATTGGGTGCGGGTCATCGGTATCTCTAATCCCTGTTCAATATAGTGCAAGGGCAACTGAATCTCGTGCTGGTCTGATAGCAGTATTTTTGCCTTTTCTGCACTTCGACTAACCCGTAAACCGTATTTACCGTCACGCAGGGTTTTTAAACGATTCAGTTTTGGGGTAGGGCTGATGCGGCAATACTCTTCAATGTCTTTACCCGTTAGGCGGCTGTTAAAGGCTTGCTGGGCGGCAACATCGTTTACACTCACTGCCTGCTTAAATAAATGATTGGGCACCGGCAAACCATTGGTTAATACGGTATTCTTGCCAAATTCCGGCATCAGCGCCATCAAGGCGAGCTTGTTGTCTAAATCAATACCGCCAATGCGTTTACCTGTGTGGCTTAAAATACATGCTTGTCGGTCGATTAAATTGACATAGCTGGGACCAACCTTGATCATTGAACAGTCAGTCGTACCACCGCCTAAATCAAGAATAAGCACGATTTTATCGTCGCTTAATTGACGTTCATAATCATAGGCAGCAGCGACGGGCTCCATCAAAAACTGTACGTCTTTAAAACCGACTTTGGCCGCTGCGCTGTTGATAATACTTAAAGCTTGCTTATTACCGTCTTTGCCCAGTAAACCATGGAAGTTGACCGGGCGGCCGATCATGATTTGACTGAGCTCTTGCTGCTTAATGTACTCGGCTTCTTGTTTGATAAACGCCAGCATTTTTTCGACAATGCTGGTGAACACTGCTTTTTGCGTGGAATTAATATCTGCCCCTAGGAATGACTTAGGCGATTTAATGTAAAAACCACTTTCAGGGGCGGCTACATGAGTTTGCTCTGCTTCTTCGCCAAAAATAACATCGCCATTCGCCGCTAGCGCTTGAACAATACTTTGCGCGGGTTGGTCATTGGCTGTGCTTAATCTGTGTTCTTTACGCAATTGCTTGCGCGCCATATTAACCAACTGTTCGTGACTCAGTGAGCTGAGATTCCCATTGTCTTCTTTTAGCTCAGCAATCTGCTTAGTAATCATATCTGCGGTTAGATTAAGCGTTGCACTTTGACTGTGTTCAATAAACAGTGATGACGGCAGGCGATATTTCCCATCTTCGAGAGGAATAAGTACGGGAGCGTTATTTTCAATAACGGCAATAGAGCAATTTGATGTGCCAAAGTCGAGGCCTGCGAACATTTAAAAGTTCCTTAAGGACAATAATCATGTTCAGTATTTTAATATAAAGCGCATCAGCAGATTGTTATTTAAATGTTGGTTGTGCATTAGATGGTGATTGTATGAACAAGCGCGTTGGTTAATTTGATTGCAATAAGTGTGTTGGGTTGCTATCAATAGCCCAATTAATAAACCCAAGGCGAATAGTAGAGAGTAAATATGGATATGAAAAAAGCGGTGTTGGTAGGCGCAATATTGTTGGCTGTTGTATACATCGCGGGCTCGATGATGGCGACGCAAAAAGCAGAAGAAGTGATGCAAGGGGTGGTCAATGAAAGTGCTAGCTTTGGAGTTGATATCACCTATGAGGATTTATCAGCATCGGTCTTTGGTAGCGTATCCATCAGCGAGTTGGTGGTTAAAACATCAATAGGCAAGATCCTGATTGACGAACTTGATATAGATGAATACGACCAAGATGACGCATTTATTAGTGAGCTTTCATTAACCGCGGATGATATTGAAGTAACGGGGTTTCCAGTAAGAGCTAACCCTCGGGATTTATCAGAGGCGTTGTTGTTTTTGTTACAACAGGAAGATAAAAGTGCTGATCTCGCTTTGTCGATAGAAATAGACATAGAGGAGGATGAAGCCGAATTAGAGTACATGAGCATAGAAGGTGATGACATTGGTGAGTTTCGTATTTCATTGAACATGACAGGCCTCGAAAAAGTGCGCGAGCTGGGCAATCAAAGCGCATTACTAATAGGCACGGTCTTGTTGCAAGATTTAGTCGTGCATGAAGCCTCATTGTATTTAGAAGACGACGGTATTTTACAAACCTTACTTGACAGCGAAGCTCAACAAAAAGGCGTTAGCGCCCAGACTTTACGGGAGCAAGCTATTGAGCGAGGCAAATTGGCTAAAGAAAAGGCCAGCGATAAATTTGAGCAACAATTGGCTGAAGCAGGTATCGCTTTACTCGAAGGTGATGGTATTACCCTAACGCTAGACAAAGACACACCAGTACAATTAGGTCGCTTATTTTTAGCGGGTGAACAAGGGATGCAAAGAGAATTGCAAAAAGTGAAGTTTGATTTAGAGATTGATTAGTCAGGTAAGATGAAAACATGCGCCACCTAGTGGTGCGCATGTTTGTTTTCAATCGGCTGTGAGGTGAAGTTGTGCAGTACGATGTCTTTTTTAGATAAGTCGAAAAATACCGAACCGACAATGTTGTGACCCTCTGACATCCAATTTTCATGTTGGTGACTGTTTAACGATACCGCGACTTGATTCACCCCTGCCTGCAACCAGTTTTGCGATATGTGTGCATCTTCGCCGTACAATCGTTGGCGCTTAATCCCGTTCACATAAACATGAGCATGGCCTTGCAAAATTGTGCCGTTGTTGCTTTCTTGTTTCGCCGTGTCTGGGGCATTAAGTCGATAATTATCTACCTCAACATGAATGTTCACACCGTCTATTTGATCTCGAAAAACGTGCAGCTGGATCTTAGGGATTGGTGTTCCTTGTCCTATATCCCTTGCCTTATGCTCATGTATTTCGGTTGATGCTAGCGTGTTATTAGCCGCTAGGCTAAAAAGCGTAGCGGCAACGACGAACATCGGGGTGATTACGTCATGTTTAGTAAGGGATTTTAGCCTACGTAATTTCATATCATCCTCCTGGAGGTGGCCCCATTCCAGCCCCAGTGCTACAAGATGCGACGGCATTATCTTGTAATTGCCCAGCAAACCGAGTGCCGATAATGTACGGGAACGCAGGTACAAAGCTGTCATTTTCTTGCGCTATGGTGATGTGGTAATGGTAGCCGTGTGCGCTGTCCGTATGACCATTGTACTGATCGAGGTAGGCTCCGCCTTGTGCGGTTAATTCGCTATTCCAATAATAATCCTCGAAGTAGTAACCGTTTTCGGCAACGAGTTGGTTACCTGACAGCGTTTCAACTACTTCATCAAACTCTGGGCCTTGGGTAGCGCTTTCGGTTCCCAGCGATATATCGTATTGATCAACCAAGGTGCAGCTGCGAGCATTGTCAGAACAGCCAGTGGCTGAGGTTGAAGAATAATCGCGAACTTGCCAAGCACTTACGGCTAATTGGCCATTTCCTTCCCAGGGGCCATAAATAGGATAGCCATCGGCGGCGTAACCATAAATAGGCGAATGTTGATCGCCGGTATCACCGACGAGATCGGCTAAACATCGGGTGTAGAAATGATGATGATAGTCGCCATTCGCGGCGTGCCCGCCACAGATATCAACATCATATTGTTCTGCAACGGGGGCAAGGTTTTGCCAAGAACCCTCGTTGTTGTAACTCATTCCATCACCCCAGTTATACACGGATGAACCATTCACAAATAAGCCAATTTTACCTAAGCCATTTTCGCATTCTTCAGTGGTTGCTTGAGGTGCTTTGGGAAAGTAGACCTCTCTTTCATCTTCAGTGGGGCAAGCCGGTCCTGGCGGCCAGTAACCATAACCGGCATTGGTATTACAATTTTGCCCACTACTGACGTACCCAATATCTTCACCAAATTTTACAATGTCGCCTACCGAAGCAGTTGTTTGACCTGTAACTAAATCTGAGCTGGCTCTGGGGCGCTCATTGATAGCGTCAATAATATCCTGGGTCACAGTCACATCGTATTTTGGGATCCCTTGGCTAGTGACAAGGGTATAATCAACTGTATCTATGGTTTCATCTTCAACAGATTGCACGTTAACCAGCACACCCACACCTGTGGATGAATCTAAAATGTGGCTCGATACTTCATTGGTGGTATTGATTATCCAAACGCTGTCGTTCGTCGCATCATCACTTGCATCGCCTACATTGACCGTCACCGATACGGTATCGGTAACCGCATCATTGCTGCCATCTTCTACAGATATTTGAAATAACAGCGTTTCAGAGTCACTGACGGCGGGCGCTGTGAAACTGGTGACTGCTGATGTGTTGCCTGTCAGAGTTACGTCAGTTCCTGATAGTTGGACCCAGCGAACGTCATAGCTTGTATCATCATCTGAGATACTGGCAGAGAGGGTGACGGAGTCGCCACTTGTTACTGTTTGCGCTTCTCCGGCATCCACAGTCGGAGCTGAGTTAGTTGTTTGATCTGCTGTCGTGTCTTCGCTGTTGGATGACTCTGAACCACAGCCGGCAAGGAAGACGCACATGAGAAAGACGCTTGTCCACTTGCCATAGATAGTAAGTTGTTTATTAGCCATATCGAACCTATCGTAAGGACCATTCTTCATCCCCAAAATATAATGAATAAATGTGCAGATATGGTGCGGATATGATGCAGTTATGGTGGAGTTAGCTGAGCATTACCTAAGCTATCCCTCGGCTTTTAGGAGCATGCATCCTAAGCCCTGTTACGCATCATAGTCCGCGCAGACTTACTTCATTACTCCGCCAGATCGTGATGACTTTTGTATACGCCAGTGTTGTCAAATGTGCGCTCTGGTGGCAAGTCTTTGGCGACGTTGAGTATTTTGCGGCCATCTCGGTCTTTGCTTATGGTGAACGCGTCGTAAATTTCTCCGTTGGCGGTGAATGATTGATACTTAAGCGTATCAGCGGTTTTATTGATGACTTGATAGGTTGGGGTGTTTTCACCAATTCGTTCAAGCTTAACGCCGTAATTTTTATACTCGTCCCAGCGAGTGGGTTTAATAGGATAGGTTTTAGGCCCGGCTACGCTGGTAATAAAAACGCTTTTGACCTGCTTGGAAATCTTTGATGTTGCCACCTTTTCAAGGTCTTTTTCGGCGCCAATACTGCCACGAGCATAGGCATGATCATGGCCCTGCAGTACTAAATCGACCTTATGCTTTAACATAATGGGCAAAAATGCACTGCGTATTTCTGGCTCGTCTTGGCCTGGGGTATTTAGCGGCATGCCGCAAGATGAAAATATAGGATGGTGCATCGTGACGATGCGCCATTTCGCTGTGCTCGTTTGCAACGCTTGGTCTAACCATTTGGCTTGGGCTTGAAGTAGGTTTATGTCACCGCGCGCTTCGGAGTCGAGCACAAATACATCCATATCTGGGTAATGAGTAACATAGGCTGTTTCTTGCAGTGCATTGGGGAGAGATGGGGTCCGCGGTAAGGTAAACTGGTTTTGCCACAGTGTCGACAAGGCCCAGCTTTTTTCTGCATTTTCGTGCACTTGCCAATCGTACTCATGATTACCCGCCACTAACACAGCAGGCAGAGTTCTGTGGACAAACTGCCCTGCATTTAGCCAGTTTGACCACTGCTGGTCGCTTGCCCCTTCATTGACCAAGTCCCCCGCATAAATAGCAAATTGCGCGTCTTGAGCATGTTGCCATGCTCGGCGGAGCATGAGCGGCCAGTGAGAATAAATGCCGTTTTGAGCATCGCCAAAATACAAAAAGGAAAAGTCTTGATCAGTCTTCGCCGCAGCGGTTTTTATTTGTTGCCAAGGTGACCATTTTCCTGTGGCGCCAGCAACACGATAATTGTAGTAAGTGTCTGGTTTTAGGTCTTTAAAGGTAAGTGAATGGTAACTTACACTCTGTAAACCTTCGTTCTTTGGGTAGCTAAATTGACCTTGCTGGGTAGTGCCCTGTGCTAGTGACATGGTATATGTTTGTGCTGCAATTTGGATTGCATTTATATCGTAGCGAGCATCTGGACTGGCTTGAACAATTTGTCCATAGCTTTTTTTCACACTTTGGTCAGTGCGCCATGTTAATGAAAAACTATTCGCCGGGAAGGCCGTAGGGGTGGCAATAATCCGGTCAGGCCAATCAGAAGCAGCAGGGTGCGGTGTTAAGGCCTTATCAGGCGCAGATTCGCCGCTGGCAGCAGTCGTGATTAACCACAGTGAAATGAACAGCAGAGTGCGTATAGAGCAGGATATAAGTGACACTTTCATAAGAAACCTAAAGCTTAACGAAAAAAAATGCTAACGCGCTACGACAATTCGTAGCGCGTTAGATTCGGCACATTAAACGAGCTTTCACACTCGCCACAACTGACAGTATCAGCAGTAAATTAAAACGCGTAACTCACACCACCGCCGTAAGTTGCCGGTGCACCTACTAAGCGCGCCCCGCCGTTTAGCTCGAGAAAGTACACTTCGTCTGTGATGTTACGCCCATATGCATACACATTTAGGCCGTTTGCAAACGTCACATCAAGACGCACTCCTAATAAATTATAAGACGGTGCGGTATTGCCATCGCCCGCGTTCAAACGGTTTGATTCTTCTCCGTGGTAGCTGTAATTCACACGCGCGTTAAGTTGGGTATTGTTGGTCAGCGACGTTTGGTAGTTTAGGGCGGCGGTTTGGCTCCATTCTGGTGAGCCTGGCAGAGGATCGCCTATGGTGCTAATGACATCGTTTACTCGGTTAGAACTGAACTCGGTGATTTCTGTATCTAGGTACGTACCGGCTGTGTTAAAGGTGATTTTGTGATCATTAGCTTCATAAAGAGTCACTGCGATTGACGCTTCAGCACCGCGCACTGTCGCCTCACCGACGTTGGTTCTGCCGTTGGTATCGTTTGATAAGCGAGCTGTGGCTTGAAGTTCTTCAAAATCATAAGAGAACAGATCAAAGGTAAGGTTGATGCTGTCGGTAACATATCGGGCACCCGCTTCATAGGCGAGAACTTCTTCTGACTCAAAAGGTTGCGTTTCTTCCTCAGAAAATATTGAGGTGCCGTCAAAACCGCCGCCACGATAGGCTGTACTGACAGATGCAAACACGTTTAGGTTGTCATTAATAAAGTACTGAATGGCGAGTTTGCCGGATACATTGCTATCATCAAATTCTCGATCCCATGAAAAATTGGCGTCTGTTTTGAATGTTTCCTCGAAAACGGATAACCCCCAAGGATCGGCATCAATGTTTTCGCCACGAAATTTGGCATTGTCTTTGGTGTAACGGAGGCCACCACTGATGACTAAGTCGTTTGAAATGTTCCAGTCTATGTTTCCAAAGGTCGCGAAGCTATTGCGACGCTGATTGTATGGTGAACTGTACTGGGACAAAACAGCGTAACTGGTCCAGTTGCTGGTGAAGTCCACAGAGTCGTTGATAAAGAATGCGCCGGCAATCCAGTCGAATTCACCGCCAGTTGCATCACTCAAACGTATTTCTAGCGAAGTTTGGTCAAGCTCATCATCAAAGTTGTACTGGTATCGAGGAAATGATGTACCGTCACCGTTGCCACTAACATTACGTTCGCTGCTTTGTAAGGCGAACAGCACGTCTAGATTCAAGCCGGATTGAAGTTGACGGTTAAAATCGCCAGAAAATCCACTGACATCAATCTCATGAGAATAGTATTCACTGGTGTAAAAGTCATATGGGTCGTTACCTTCACCGGCGTTTAATGCAGGGTTGTCATCGGCAAACGCGATACGATCATACTGGCGTGTGTCACCGCGATCTTGGCTGGTAAAATAATGCAATGTGAGAGAAGTAACATCATCGAAGTCATAAACCGCTGTGCCACGAAACGCAAACAGGTCGGCGTCGCCGAATCCGTCACGTTCACCTGGATCAGCCACAGGAGGAACAATCCCTTCGGTGCCTTCTGGCACGAAGCCCGCGAAATTACCTGCTCCCTTGCCATCCATGAAGCCGCCCCCTTGCTCCATAAGCACAGCAACACGCACGCCTAAATTGTCAGAAACTTTTCCGCCGACAGCAGCAGTACCCGATACAAAGTCGTAAGAGCCGTATTCGATATCAGCATAGCCGTTTAGTTCTTCGCCTGGGGCACGGGTTATAGCATTGATGGCTCCGGCTGTGGTGTTACGTCCATAAAGCGTACCTTGTGGGCCTTTGAGTACTTCAATGCGTTCTAAATCGAAAAGCGGCATGCTTAAATATGCATTGGAGGTTTGGTAAATACCGTCAACGTGTAGGGCGACTGATGGGTTGCCGTTAGGTTTGTAATCGTCTGCACCACCAATACCGCGTATCGTAATAAAGCTATTTTCAGGTCCGCCAAAGGCTGAGTTAATCGATATTCCCGATAAGCTATCAATTAAATCAGTAAAGTCTGTTACACCTTGTGCTTTTAACTCATCTCCACCTAACACCGAAATGGCGACCGGGGTATCTTGTAAGCTGCTATCACGTTTTAATGCCGTAACGACGACTTCATCCATAGGGGCTTGATACGTTGACGCTCGTCTGCTTTGTGTTTGAGTACCCTTAACCGCTTTTTTAATAACAATTGCACCACTTGGTTCTTCGTGTGCTTCTAAACCGCTACCTTGTAGCAAATTCTTCACTGCGTTGAGAACGCTAAGTTCACCTGAAGTGGCAACTGCGCGTTTGTTACTGACCAAGCGGCTTGGAGCAATAATGACAGTGCCTGTTTGTTGAGATAATAAGTTCAATGCCTGCCCTAGAGGTTGCACCGAAATATCCACTTGGGATTGTTGCGCAGCGACGTGCATCGGAGCTAAGGCTGAGAGCGCCGTGCCAAATAAGGCGAATTTAATAGAACGGTTAAGTGTATTCATGATGTTACTTCCAGTTAATTAATGTGGGTTCGCTAGAAGAGTCATCAGCGCGATAATTTTTTCAGCTTAAGTGTTTGTTTAATAAAAACTTCACACAATGGGTGGTTATTTATCCGTTTGCATAACCTTCATCATTAAGCTGAGCCAGCAAAGCGAAAACTTGGCTGGCTCAGGTTTATTATTCGTGGGTTAACACACTGCGGTTTGCTTCATGAGTGAGTGCAATCGGGTAGGCTGCAGCTAAACCTTCCAACATAGGTTCGATTTGCTCGAAGGTAAATGAGGCTGTTATCGGCAATTCGTTGATGCTGTCGTCCAAGATAACCACAGGCTTATTGGCATAGCGGTTGATATCCATGATCACATTTTTAAGTGGCACATCATCGTAGACCAAGCGGTGGTTTAACCAAGCAAACTCAGTTTCTGGTTGAAAAAAGGTAATCGCAGAGATAAAGCGCCCTTGAATGTCAGTACGTAATTGTTCGTTTGGTCTTAGCTGTAATACTTGCTCTTCTTGATCGTCGGTTTCGGGTAAGTCAGCAACATCGACTAATCCGCGCTCAACTGAAATCTTTAGGTTATTGTTCGCACTGTATTTAACCTCGAAAGCGGTACCACGCACCCGAACTTCGGTTTGCTGAGCACTGACTGAGAACACGCGATTAGGATCATGCGTGACGTCAAAATAGGCACTGCCTTTGCGCAAGGTCACGCGCCTCTCGTTTTGATTGATTGCAACCAGAATGCTTGAATTCCCAGCCAAAGTGACATCTGTGCCATCGCTTAAGGTGATATGGCGGTTTTGCCCCACAGGTGAGGTGAATGCCGTAAGTGGTTGAGGGATCTCAAGGTGGGTTGTGGTATTGAATACGCCGTTAAAGAGCAGTAAGGCCACACTGGCAGCCATCGCACTGAATACTAATAACGATTTAACCAATACCCCCTTGGATTTTGCGGGCTTGACTGTTTCTGCTTGCGCGACAGTATGTTGTTGTATCCACTGTACGGCAGAGTCTGTCATGCCGATCGTTTGCCAAACCTCGTGACTGCGTTTGAAAGCGTTTTTGTTTTCTTCGCTACTGTTCAACCAGATCAAAAATTCTTCACGTTTTTTGCTGGAAATGTCATCTGAATATAAATAAGTAAGCCATTCTCTAGCTTGATTTTTCGCTGATGATGCAGGCTGTCCGATATTGGGATTGTTGTTTTGGCTTATGGCGTTTGCCACATTTTTTGGATCTGTCATTGTTTTTGCTCGAGAGAAAAGTGACTAGAAGAAGCGTCTGGGGTCAGCGTTTGGCGGCAGGTATTATTTGCTTGTTCATCGACTCTTTCTCCTTGTTCGTCGATACTTTCCAGCAAGGCCATTGCGGCGCTCAGTTGGCGACAAATATCCGCGACGCTCCAACCTGTAGCAGCGGATATTTGAGAGTATGTTTGGCCTTTAATTCGGGCCCGCATCAATATCTCACGCTGCTTCTCACTGAGTTGCTCAGTGCCTTTTTGAATGGCTGCGATACGTTGTTCGGCCTGTAAAATAGTTTCTGGAGACATCTCATCACATTGCTCTTGTGTGTGTTGAATGTGTTCATCTATAAATGCGCGCGTTTTACATAGCCGGCTGATTGACTTAAGGGTGATATTCATCGCTATTTTGATGATATACGCTTTGGGATCGTCTATTTTTTCACGATTACGTAATTGCGCGAAGCGGCTAAATGCTTCTTGAGCGACGTCTTCTGGTTCAGGTGGCCCAGCGCCATAGCAAGAATGTAAAACACGACATACATCGCGCCAGTGCTCTCTAAATAATCTATCAACGGCGTTGTTAGACTCCTGAGCTTTTTTAGGCTTATAGGGGGCCTGGGTATATGACTGGGTGCTGGGTTTCGTATAGGAGTTAAGAAAAAACAACGACGCTTTCTGTAGCGTTTTACTCATTAGGGTTACTCTTGCACGCTAAAAAACCAACGGATAGTAGTCGTTGAGTACAACAGAAACATGACAGTGGGACGTTGCGCCGAAAATTTCATAAAAGCGTCACATATTCCCCCTAAAGCAAGGAGGGGATAGGGACGTGCATGGCTAGCGATTAAAGCCGAGTGAAGCACTCACAGGTTCCCGAGAGACAAAAAAGCCGGCATTGCCGGCCTTTACTTACTGTTCTATTTAAAGCTATTTTTTAAAGCTATTTTTTAAAGCGCTTGCTCATTCCAAGTCCAAGCAAACCGAGCCCAAGTATTGCCAGGCTGTTTGGGGCTGGTACGTCACGCTTGTCTAAGCCAACCACTATGTTATCAAACTCACCAGCAATGCCAGATGACACCACGCGTAAACGGTTAAAGGCTTCACTCGCATCGAAAGATATATTGACGTAAACATTCGACGAGTCGGCGACCTGATCGCCAGCCGTACCGTTTAGCTCTGCTAATAGTTCGTCCCCAGTGATTCGGCCAACCAAAACATCATTCGAGTAAAACTCAAAGGAATTGTAGGTATCTACTGAACCCCAGTAAAAACCTAAGTAATTCACGCTTGAGCCAGCAAGGGATGGGACTGTTGCCCCGATACTGTTTAAAAAGTTTGTGTAATCAATATCCACAAAACTATCGACACCCACGGTACTTGGCGTAGTGTAGGCATAGCACGTGTTGTCACCAGCGGGTGCAGCTGCAACATTTCTTACTGATCCTGTGCGCACATTCAATACTGACGAGTCACTTGCTGTAACGTCTAAAGGTGAATTAATTGCGCAACCCCTCGATGCACCCGCTACGTTGTAACTTTCGTCGGGTGTAAGGGGAAGGCTATCAATGGCTGTGGCTTTATCGAACGTTTCAACGAAAAAACCGTCTGATAAGGCGTTAATTGTATTATCAGCATTGATTTTTTTACTCGTTTTACCCGAACCATCAGTGGCCACTTGGCCGCCAAATGATACAACCGCCGCACTCACAGATTGGCTAACCGCCAATGCGATTACGGTGGCTGTAAATACCGCTAATTTTTTATTGTGTTTTAAAATTTTCATGTGTAACTCCTAAACGCAGCTACCTTTACTGCTACTAAAGTATAAGCATAACCAGTGCCAAAAATAATTCGTGTTAATTATCATGGTATTGGAATTTTTTGGTAAAAATACATACCGAAAACGTAAAGGATACTGACTAAATTGGTGGTAAAATGCTCACCATGTGTAAAATTTTCATAGTTGCATCCTAACGCTCTCACTGAAATTTCTAACGAGTAGTCTGGGGGGAACCGTACTACAGCGATTGAAGTAGGGAATTAAGAGTGAAGATGTGGACGTGGATTTGAAGCACAAAAAAAGCCGGCGAACCGGCTTTTTCATCTAAAAATAAGGGTTTATTTTTTTAATTTTTTACGTATTACCATGCCCATTATGCCTAGGCCTAAAAAGGCGAGGCCAGCCGGAGCGGGTACGTCACGATTAGAAAGACCAACTACTATGTTATCAAACTCACCTGCAACGCCTGAAGAAATAACACGTAAACGATTGAATGCTTCGTCAATGGTAAAGTTAATGTTCACATAAACATTTGATTTATCAGATTCTCGGTCGCCTGCTTCACCGTCAAGTAAATCAAGGATTTCTTCACCCGTGATGCTTTTTACTAACGTCGCGCCTGAATAGAATTCAAATGTGTTGTAAGTATCGATTGAGCCCCAGTAGAAACCTAGATAATTAATACTTGAGCCGGCTAAAGAAGCTTCAATGTTACCGATGCTGGCCAAGAAGTTGGTGTAGTCAATGTCAATAAAACTGTCTTGACCCACTGTTTCAGGCGTAGTGTAGGCATAACAGGTGGTATCACCAGCAGGTGCTGCGGCGACATTTCGAGTCGAGCCTGTACGCACGTTCAACACGTCCGTTGAACTAGGTTGAACAATGAGCGGTGAGTTAATTGCGCAGCCATCTGATTTTCCAGCTACGTTATAACTTGTATCATTTGCAGAAGGTAAACCAGGGATCGCGGTCGCTGCATCAAATGTTTCTACGAAGAAACCATCACTGATTGCATTAATCGTATTATCAGAATTAACCTTGGTGCTCGTTTTACCTGAGCCGTCAGTGGCGGCTTGGCCACCGAAAGAGACGGTTGCAGCACTGATATTTTGCGATGCAGTTAGCGCTAGTAAAGCGGCTGCGGAAATGAATTTAGCTTTCTTAAATAAACGTGTCATAGGTTACTCCTTTACGACGACCTAACTGCAAACTGTTATTTGAATTAATGGATAAGCACTAACTAGGCCAACTTGAAATTTTCCTTTTTATTCAATTGTTTATACTTTGGTCTTATTGACCTGAATAAATAAGTGTAAAAAAGTTGGACGTTTTTTATGCGCTTTGTGTCTTCACGCATACGCTTGGCAATGGCGCTCATTATAGTCGCGGTTGAATTTTAATCAATCATGTTTTTCAATCGTGTCGTTTTTACGTGCGCTTGGTAGGAATATACGCACTTAAGAAGCGATAATGGTCACTGGTCAAACGCAAATGGTAATATTTCATTCATCGAAAGTGTTTTTATTTCACCTTCGCTGGTGGCCATATGCACTAATGTGTCTTTACTTGCGAATTCGAAAATACGCTGACGGCAACCGCCGCAAGGTGAACAAAAATGCTCGTTGGGGCTAGCGATCAGTATTTCTTTTACCTGTCTTGCACCGCCTGCCACCATAGCAGCTAACGCGTTGCCTTCTGCGCACTGGCCTAACGGAAAGGAGACATTTTCGACGTTACAGCCAGTATAAGTATTGCCGTCTTCAGCCACTAGGGCTGACCCAACTCGATAGTCAGAATAGGGAGCATGGGCTTTAGCCTGTACGTCTAATGCCGCGTTGAATAGACTCTGTAAATCGGTGTGTTGCTTGTTCAAAATTATATCGCTTTTTTCTAAGTAGCTGGCTAGTGTGCATCATTTTTACAACTTGATACAGTAGATTGCAATTTTCACATGGTCGTTGTCTTTACATTTATGGGTAAATACGCCACCCTGCCTGTTTACTGGACATTATTCTTCTGGCTGATTTGACATTTTTATCGCCATCACTTTAGGTCAAGCGTCGTACATTTTTATGCATATTAAATTTCTTTCACTGGTGTTGTTCGGGTTATTGCTAGGGGGGTGTGCAAGTAGTAACCAAGCGCAGCGCAGTCAAGCACAAATGAGTAACTTGCTATTAGCTGAACCTGCCCCGATGAGTGTGCGCTCACAAATGGCAATCGCTAGGTATAATCAAATTTTGGCTAAAGCGCCGTTAGAAGACCAAGAGCGCGCTGAGTTGCTCCATCAACGGGGCATGTTGTACGACAGCGTCGGTCTGGCTGGTTTGGCCCAGTACGACTTTGACCATGCCATTCGTTTGAAGCCAGATATGGCAGAAGCCTATAATTCCTTGGGGGTGCATTACACTCAACAAATGAATTTTATCCAAGCATATGAAGCCTTTGATGCCACTTTGGATATTAATCCTGAGTATGAATTTGCTTTCTTAAACCGAGGAATTGCGCTTTATTATGGTGGCCGACCTGATTTAGCAGTCAATGATTTTGGAGAGTTCTATCGTAAAGATGAGTCGGATCCGTATCGTGCGCTTTGGGCATTTATTGCACAGAGTGAAATTGATCAGCCACAAGCCTTAATTGCATTAAGTGAAAACCGAGAGAACTTGAGCAGCGACAATTGGGCAACGCATCTTGTTGACCTTTATCTAGGAAGAATTGACGAGCAGGCCTTATTAAATGGTTTGATCCAAGGTGTGACGAGTCAGCAGGAGCTAACGGATCGCCTCTGTGAAGCCTATTTTTATCTAGGAAAATACAACTCAGCACTCGGTAATCGTGGTGTGGCATCTAATTATTTTAAATTAGCACTCAGTACCAATGTGTTTGAATATGTTGAACATAGATACGCTCGCTTAGAGTTAGATATGCTGCGTGACAAAGCTGTCGCTGACAGTGAAGCACCATAACGAAAACCAAGCGAAAAGTGACAGTAGGTGCTGAAATTCAGCCTCTTGTTCGTTTTATGTGTCGCTTGGTTATTCACTGGGCGCAATGACACGGCTTGTTACTTATCGTTTTTAAATACCCAAGCCTCCCTAAACGAAGAATCTTCCAATCACCTAGCCACATTTCATTACTTATACAAAGCTTATCTATCAGGTGACCCAACTGCGCTATCTAGGCTTAGCCAGCAAGCTATTCAGCAACATAATGGCTACTGGCTACACTTCGCTAAATTAGCGGGCTCTCCAAGGGCGCAGCGCTATTTTTCTAATTTGCAAAGCAATACTAAGCAAAGTAAAGCCTCTATCAAAGTACTTACTTACGCAGCACAGCAGGGTGATATAGATGCACAAATTGCTCTTTATCATCACTTTGTGGTGAAAAACCAGCGACAAAAAGCGCAGTTTTGGCTCACAAAAGCCGCGTCGCGAGATGCCTCCAGCGCCATGTATTATGCCAAGTGGTTGTCTTTAGCAGGGCTAGAGCAAAAAGCGCGCACGCTTTTACACAAAGCTGAGGAGCTTGGTAGTAGAGATGCAGTTGAGCTTTTGGCAATGCGCAGTTCAGCAAGTCTCGATGGTTCTCGTTCTATAAAGCGCCCGTTAGGGACAGACAATTCACGATCACTCAATAGTGCGTTGCCACTGGCAGAGCCCAGACGGTGCGACCAGACATTGCAACTTGTTGCCAGTACTTTGCATTCTGTTTTACAAGGCAAAGAACTTAAACGTCGCTTCGAAAGCGACACGCGTTTAAAGGCGTTGCCCATTTGCATTAACCAGCCAATATGGCTAAGTAGTGAAGCACTCTCGTGCTCGGAAAATTGGCAAGGTGCAGCGCGGTTGGGGTGTGATATCACCCAGATCAGTCATGCTCTCAGGGAGCAGGACTTTACGCATATTGTGGTGTTAGCTGATACGGGGAAGGCCAATGTACACAATGGGGTGATGTTTCTAGATAGTAAAGACGATTACAATGTTTTCGTGCATGAATTAGCCCATTTTGCTGGGTTTGTAGATGAATACCCTTTGTCGTCTGCGCTAGCGCGCAGTATCTGCCACTCAAATAGCGCACCGAACCTTAGAGTGAGTCAGGGGCAGGAGAGACCGCTGATAAAAGAATGGTTAACACAGGAAAACAATACGGGGGTAACGATAAGCCCTGCGCGCACCTGTGATAATCATCCGTGGCAAGCATATAAACCCAGCAGTAAAATGACCTTCATGGAATTTTATGATGTGCCTTACATCCCGCCGTTTTATCTTAAAGCATGGGCGCAACGATTAGGGCAAAAGCCTCTATTAACGCCTGCTTACATTAATTTATATCAAGGTTATGAAGCCAAGGGCGATGCTGAACAAGGAGAATACTGGCGTGCCCGTTATCAGCAATATCTTCACGCAGATTAAGACGAATGATTTAGATATAACGTGAAGTGTGATTTTTGCGCGCACAAACGGTATACTAACAAGACGACTTATGATGTTTGCGAAAACCAACTTAGCACTATGAATCAGGCACTTTCTATCGGCACGGTGGATTATCCGTTCCCAGCAAAACCAGCGCGACTAACCACTGCTCAGCAACAAGATTACATCGATAAAATTAAACATTTATTGATTGAAAAAAATGCCACCTTGGTTGCGCATTACTATACCGATCATGAAATTCAAGCGCTAGCCGAAGAAACCGGCGGGTGTATTTCTGATTCACTCGAGATGGCGCGCTTTGGTCGCGATTGCGACGCACAAACGCTAGTGGTTGCAGGTGTGCGTTTTATGGGGGAAACCGCAAAAATTTTGAGCCCAGATAAAACCGTTTTAATGCCAACCCTTGACGCTACCTGTTCACTGGATATTGGTTGCCCTGAAGCTGAATTTGCAGCATTTTGTGATGCACACCCTGATCATACTGTTGTGGTGTATGCCAATACATCTGCTGCAGTAAAAGCGCGTGCCGATTGGGTAGTCACCTCAAGTATAGCCCTTGAAATTGTTGAGCATTTAGACGCCCAAGGCAAAAAAATTATCTGGGCGCCAGATCGTCACTTAGGATCATACATAGCCAAAGAAACTGGCGCAGATATGTTGATGTGGCAAGGCGAGTGTATTGTGCATGATGAGTTCTCTGCCAAAGCGCTGCGAGACATGAAGCACCTTTATCCAGATGCTGCTGTGCTAGTGCACCCGGAGTCACCTGCCAGCGTAGTGGAGCTCGCAGATGCCGTCGGCTCAACGACTCAGTTAATTAATGCCTCGCGCACGTTACCCAATGACACCTTTATCGTTGCAACTGACCGAGGCATCTTTTATAAGATGCAACAATTAGAGCCTAACAAGACGTTTATTGAAGCTCCGACTGCGGGGAATGGTGCAACATGTAAAAGCTGTGCCCATTGCCCATGGATGGCAATGAATGGATTAGAAGCCATCTATAAAGCGCTGACAGAGCCTACAGGTCACGAAATATTCGTTGATGACGAATTGCGTAAAAAAGCCTTGGTGCCGCTGGATAGAATGCTCGATTTCTCAGCTGAGCTTAAAATGAAAGTCACAGGTAATGCTTAATTAATTTCTAGAACCTTATTATTAATGAAGGCCAGCTAATGCTGGCTTTTTCATTTTTCGGCCACATAAACAGAATAGAGTTTTGTTTTAATTCGACTATTTAGGAGCAATCATGCCAGATTTAAGCCGTTACAAAGGGATCGTTTTTGATATGGACGGTACGTTAATCGACTCAATGGGCTCCCACGCGGTCGCTTGGCAACAAACCTGTGAACATTTTGGATATCCGTTTGATGGCCAGTACATTCACAATCTAGGGGGGGTACCCACTCGCCAGATAGCGCAATTGCTAAATGAGAAGCATGGCATGAATCACAACGTGGATGACGTCGCAGAGGTTAAGCGACAGGCTTGGTTGAACTTGGATGAAAGCTTAACAGTAATTCAAGACACGTTTGATGTCATGCAGCGCTATAAAGGTACGCTTAAAATGGGAGTTGGTACAGGGGCAGAACGCGAAAACGCCATTCGTATGCTAACCGAAACTGGCTTGCTAGAACATGTAGAAACAGTGGTCACCGCTTCAGATGTGACCCATGGTAAACCACATGGTGAAACATTTTTAACCGTGGCGCAAAACATGGACCTCGCGGCAGACGAATGCGTGGTTTTTGAAGACACAGAAATTGGTCGTCAAGCCGCTCAGCATGCAGGGATGGATTGTATTATGGTGATCAACGGTAAGATCCAGTTACCAGCAGCCTAAGAAAATGCCAAAATGCATCGAAATTGATGATTAAATAGTCGGGCCAATCACTTTCTGGCAGTAAACACTTGCGCGCGTCAGCGGATTTCCCTAACATACGCGCCTGCTAAAAAGCTTGTTCTGTTATAGAGAACCGCAAAAGTACGTGGCTTTAGCAAGTGAAAGTTTTGGAGAGGTGGGTGAAGTCGGCCTCTTTAGGTGCACAGCACCGCCCGGCTGAACGGCCGGACATGGATGTAATGGACGTGTTAACTTCGAGATACACTCGAAGAGCAAGTGAAAAATTTGGAGAGGTGGCTGAGTGGCTGAAGGCGCACGCCTGGAAAGTGTGTTTAGGGTTAAACCTAACGAGGGTTCGAATCCCTCTCTCTCCGCCATATACCATCAAGGCCTTGCATGACGCAGGGCCTTGTTGTTTCTAGGGTTTAGCGGATTGACCTTGCGTGCCAACTGGTACAAAAGGTGGGTACAAATGAGTATAATGAGTTCTCCTTTCAAGCATCCAAAATCCGGTATTTTTTACTTCAGAAAGGCCGTACCAAAACGTCTAGTCCCTATCATTGGGAAGGCTGTATTTAAGCCGTCACTGAATACCAAAGATTTACGTGAAGCCAAAAGCCTAATCATCCCTTTACATGCAGAGGTTGATAATAAAATCGTAAATCAAAACGACCGTGCAAAGGGCAAAGGGAACACTTTTGGCGACTTCGGTTTAAGAAATTTGAGGGTATCGATAGCCTAAAGCTCCGTTAGAGTGTCCCCCAAGGTTAAAAATCCACTCTCTTTACTTCGACAAAGTATGGGCCCACTGGAAGCCGCTCATCTCTGATATAAGCATGAAAATTACCGTCGCCCGCGGGTAAGCTAACATCGTTGAACGTGACCTTTTTTTGCCCTTTTGTTAAGGCTTTATAGTGATAGACCTTGCCGTATTTTAGGTACGCTACCGCTTTGTCTGATACGTCAGGTAAGTCGTACGTGACTTGGTAGCGGCCTTTGTGTGAATGTACGCGCCAGTAGCCTAATTGATTATCTTCGATCACTCTTGGGCCGCCATAGTCGAATCGTGAGATAACGCGCGGTCCGCCCCAATCAAATCTAGACAAGTGAACTGATGGCTCGGCTGGATTGCCCAGTGAAATACGTTCTATTCCCGCCGCAGCGCGTTCTTCGGTCACTTCATCGAACCAATTTTCATATCGCAGTAGCATGTCATCGACTATCTTCGGGTGCTGGCTAGCAATGTTGATTCGTTCACTTGGGTCAGCCTGTACGTCATATAATTCTAGATTTTTGAGAACGTTTTTAAGCACAAAATCAGTTGGTTGATGAACGATACCGTGAGGAAAAGGGTGAGGACTAACCAGTTTATATTTTGCTGTTCTTAGGGTGAAGTGCATATATTTAAAGGGGGTCGGGCCATAATGTAGCTGAACAAAAAAGTCCCGGTCGCTAAGGCCTTGGGTGTCATTCTTTGTCCAAAGAGGTAAAAGGCTTTGGCCATCTATGTGCGTATCTTGCAAGGGTGATATATTTGCTGCTTCAAGCAAAGTAGGGAATAAATCCATCATGGTACCCATTTCCGAGGTGTGGGTTTTAGGGGCGATTTTTCTAGGCCATTTCACATAAAATGGCACCCGAATTCCGGCATCGTATACGCTGGTTTTAGTGCCCCTGAGGTTCGCCACCCAGCGGCCAGGAATGTCATCATTTTTGGTTCGACGATGACGTGGGCCATTGTCTGACATGAATATAACAATGGTATTTTCCTCTATTCCAAGCGCTTTTATTTTGTCCAAAACGCGACCAACGTTATAGTCGATGCTGGTAATCATGCCATATACAAGGGCATTATCTTCGTGCAGGCCCATTTTGCGATAGGGTTCAGCCAACTCATCCGGTACTTGTAACGGTAAATGAGGAAGGTTCGTGGCTAAGTAAGTTAAAAAGGGTTTTTCACTTTTTTGCGCCATAAATTCAAGCGCGGCATCGGTAAATATATCATCACTGTACCCCTGATATTTTGTGGACACATTATTGTGCTCTAGAATAGGGTCGAAGTAACTGTTGCCTGCGGGCCCTGCTGCCTGACCTATTCCTCCGCCTTTATGCACTAATGCTTCTTGGAATCCCTGATCGGTGGGACGCATGGGATGGTTGTCACCTAAATGCCATTTTCCAAAGATACCCGTTCTGTATCCGGCTTTACTTAGCACTTCGGCAATGGTGGTTTCTTCGCCGCGCATAAAGTGATCAACTTGCGTGACTGCTGTCACACCAGTGCGGTAGGGATAGCGTCCCGTCATTAAACCTGCTCTGGTTGCTGAGCAATTTGGGTAGGTGATCAAATGAGACATTTCTAGCCCTTGTGCGGCAATCCTTTCTATATTAGGTGTTTTTAAATAAGGATTGTTATGGCTACCAATGTCCCCGTAGCCTTGGTCATCCGTCATCATAATGACAATGTTCGGGCGCTCGTCAGCATAACCGCTGGATACTGCAAGCATCAGTGTTGTAAGGAGTAGACGCAGCGTGGATGAACACATCCTTATTGGTTTCATATTTTCGACCTTCTTTACTATCAGCTAAATGTGAATTACGTATTTTTAACTCATTGAGCGCAAACATCATATGAAGTCAAAAATAGTTTGTTATACCAGATTACACACAATTGTGGTGCAATTCCACATCAATATGTATATGCTATGTAAATTCCGTTAATTAAATTAGTTCTTTGGGTACGTATAATGAAAATTACCGATGTGAAAGCGTATGGATTTTGGGCCGGCTTTCGAAACATCTGCTTAGTTAAAGTGGAAACTGATAGCGGCTTTTATGGGTGGGGCGAATCAGGTTTATCTGGACGTGAAAAGGCGGTTATCGGTGCTGTGGAACATTTTAAGCAGTTTCTAATGGGTAAAGATCCTCGCCAGATAGGGGCGTTATGGCAAGAAATGTATAGAAGCCAATATTTCGAAGGTGGCCGCGTACTCGCAGCCGCGATAGCTGCGATAGATATTGCCCTTCATGATCTTGTCGCGAAATCTTTAGATATTCCTGTTTATCAGTTACTAGGTGGCAAGCAAAGAGATGAAATCCCCTTGTTTGCGACGAGTATAAAGCCCATGGGGCAAGCGCTGGTTGATGATTTAGTCAAGCTTAAGTCACAAGGCTGGAATGTGCTTAGAGCGACCACAGGTGTGCATGGGAGCCCTGATTCAGCAACCACATTTGAGCCCAGAGAGTCTCTTTCATTAGTTGCCAAATGGATGACAATTGCCCGTCAAGAATTGGGCCCTGAAGTAACCTTAGGGATCGATTATCACCATCGGCTGTCCGTGCCTGAAACCGTGTCTTTTATAAATAGAATGCCGAGCGGCACGTTGGATTTCATTGAAGAACCCATTCGAGACGAATCCCCAGTTGCGTATCAATCTCTGAGGCAAATGATCGATACCCCATTCGCGATAGGCGAAGAATTTACCAGCAAGTGGGACTTTGCCCCGTTTGTTCAAAGCGCCTTAACAAACTTCGGTCGGGTGGATATTTGTAATGCTGGCGGGCTAACTGAGTCGATGAAAATTGCCGCTTTGTGCGAGTTAAATTATATCGACATGATGCCACATAATCCTCTTAGTCCATTGTGTACGGCAGCCTCAGTACATTTTTGTGCGGCTATCAATAATTTGGCTTGGTTAGAGCATCCTCCTTATGACGGTTCGATGGAGGATTATGACAAATATTTCATTCATCGCCCGATTGTGCAGAACTGTGCGTTAAAAGTGAATAGTGCACCTGGGCTAGGGGTTGATGTGAATGAGGACTTAATCCGTCATTTACCGTTCAAATATTGGGAAGCGCCTCGTTTATACAAGAAAGATGGCTCTTACACTAACTGGTAGAGACCTTAAAAGGCTTAGGATAAATATTATGCCAAACAATGTGCACATTGCGCCTGTGGATAAAGGCGCAGCGGTTCAAAAAACGACGAGAAAACGGTTTAATGTTCTGTTGCTCGTGTTTATCACTGTGGTCATTAATTACATGGATCGCACCAATATATCGGTAGCGGCATCGGCGTTATCTGACGAACTGTCGCTTACGTCAGTACAAATGGGGCTGGTATTTTCAGCATTTGGCTGGACTTACTCAATTTTACAGATACCCGGCGGGATAGCGGTAGATGTGGTTAAAACACGCATCTTGTATCCGTTTATTCTAATTGCGTGGTCCTTGGCAACCTTGATTCAAGGCGTGATCTCGTCTTTTAGCGCTCTCATAGGCTGTAGAATGGCCATAGGTGTATTTGAAGCGCCTTCTTATCCGTGTAATAACAAAATTATTACGTCATGGTTTCCAGAAAGTGAGCGGGCATCGGCAATCGCTGTGTACACCTCTGGGCAATTTATCGGATTGGCGTTCTTAATGCCTGTGTTAGCTGTGATACAAAACTATTTTGGCTGGCGTGGATTATTCATCATTTCGGGCATCATTGGCATTGCATGGGCGGTGGTTTGGTATATTTTTTATCGTGACCCAAAGGATCACCCGAAGATCAGCCAGCAAGAGTTAGACTTGCTAACGGTTGAGGCACCATTAACAACGTCAGCACCAAAAGTCAAAAAAATAACCTTTGATGCAGCGCATTTCAAGTTGGCCTTTGGCCATAAAAAACTCTGGGGCATATACATAGGGCAATTCTGTCTTGGGGGAACATTGATGTTTTTCTTAACTTGGTTTCCAACGTATTTGGTCGAATATCGTGGCCTTGATTTTATCAAGTCAGGCTTTTTGGCGTCAGTCCCGTTTCTCGCTGCATTTTTTGGGGTGTTGGTGTCAGGTTTCGCCTCGGACTTTCTGGTTCGTAAAGGGGTATCAAAAGAGGTGTCTCGTAAAGCGCCAATTATCATTGGGTTAATGCTGACAATGAGTATAGTAGGTGCCAACTACACGGATGATACATTTTGGATCATTACGTTTCTATCGCTAGCATTTTTTGGCAATGGTTTATCGTCTATTGCATGGGTATTTGTATCGCTTATCTCCCCTAAAAAGTTAGTTGGTTTAGTGGGGGGATGTTTTAACTTTATTGGTGGCTTGTCAGCTGTCATTGTCCCCATTGTGATTGGCTGGCTGGTGAAAGACGGTGACTTTAAACCAGCATTGATTTTTATTGCCTCTTTGGCCCTGATTGGTTGCTGTTCATATTTGTTCTTGGTTGGTAAAGTAGAACAAATTCAGACTGAAAAATAACATTAATGGAAGCGGTTACCCTAAAATGCTTGAACAAAAAGAATCACCATTAGTTTCGCCCTTGATCAGTGAGAAAAGTACGATTTATGCGTATATTTTAAATGATATCGCCAATGCAGTTTTTCAAAGCGGCGATCGTTTAGTGTCAACTAAGCTGGCTGAAAAGTACCAAACCAGCATCAACCCGATCAGAGAAGCATTAAAGCAATTACAAGGTGAGGGGTTTGTTACCGTTGAGCCAAACAGCGGCGCCAGAGTAGCGAGGTTTGAATACAATACGCTGCGAGATGTATTCGAGATTTTACAATTACTGGAGCCGTATTTAATGTCTTGGTTTGTTGAAGAGCACAGTGATGAAGATAGGCATGAAATGGAATCTTTGCTGAATGAAATGGAGACAGCGACAGATAAAGAGTATCGAGCATTGGATACGCAGTTCCACTGGTTGACGGTAAAAAATCACTACAATCGAAAAGCGGTCGACCTGTGGCGCAGAAATCGACTGATTTTACTGGCCATGCAGTCCAATGTGCGGCTCAATGCATCGCGTATTAGACAAAGTATCGAAGAACATAAGCGTATTATCAGTGCTTTAGAAAACAGGGATGTAACGGCTGTATTGGATATTATGAATGAACATATCGGCAACAGTGGTAAATATTGGACTAAGTACCTTTCGAGCAATCATATGTAATAGATTGCTCTGTTCTTGATTGGATAAATACAGGCAAGGAATAAAAAGTGGTAAACCATTCAACTGAGGTATGAAATAATTAACTCGCTAAATATAAGGTGATTGTATTTTTATTTTTTTTAGTATGTTGAATGTTGAAGTTTTTCTCAAACTGTTCAAGTAAATCTGCAATTTCATTGGTTTTAAACACACCAATAACATTTATATTTTTTAATTTATTATTATTATCTAAAGATAACTTAGTGTCTGTATAACGATTTATTTCATTAATAACATGGGAGAGTTTTTCACCGCGAAAAATTAACTTTTTCTCTTGCCAAGATAAACTAGAAATAATATCTTGAGACGATAGTTTGATAATAGCATCGCTTGTTTTTAAATTTTTGTTTTTATGAAAGTCAATTTTTTCACCCTTATGAATGGCTAAAGAAGTGACGGGTAAATTTATTTTATTATTGGCAATATCCGACGTGAATTGGTTCGTTGATTTATCTTCCACTAGTACTTTTCCATCAGTGACAATAAGCTCGGTTGAGTCTTTTGTGACTTCAACATTGAAAGCGGTTCCCACTGCTTGTATGACTTTTCCATTCGCTAATACACTAAGAGGTCGAGATGTATCATGGGCGACCTGGATATTAATCTCACCTTTTATGAGCTCTAACACTCGAAAATGCTCCGTGTATTTCATGTTTACAGCAGTGTCGGTATTCATTGCGAGTACACTGTTGTCTGGTAGGGTGATGGTGTCAATTTGCCCTACATTCGTGTGATATTTAGACACAGAGGCGTCTGTGTGCATTCGTCCATTTTGGTATGAAAAGTGACCATTAAGATTGTACAGTGCAAGTGTAAGCATAAGCAAGGTAGAGGCGGCGATTGCCCCCCGCAGAATAGGTGTTTTGCGTCTCTGATTTTGGCTTTTAGGAAAGATATCCGCTAGCCGCTCCAAGTCATCTAACTTGTCCCACATCTTAGCCGCTTTTAGCGCATAATCTAGATTGTCGGGCTGCTCATGCAACCAGGCTTGAAAGCTTTTTTTTTCCGACTCTGATAAGCCTCGGTCTATTTTAGCAATCCAATCACAGGCGTTCTCAAGAGCCTTCTCACTGCTTAGGTGCTGAGTATTCAGGATGTGGATATTGCCCATACTAATCTATATTTCCTCTTTTCTTCGTCTTAACTAACGTACTTGCTTGTGGGGCTAAAGATTCGCGCTGAGAAAGTTGGATACAACGCTTCAACCCAGTTGAAATGTGCTTTTCAACCGTACTTTCACTTATCCCTATTTCTTTAGCAATCTCTCTTTGGGTATAGCCATATACTTTTTTAAGAACGAAGACCTTTCGGCATTGTGTGGGGAGCTGTCTGATTGCTTCGCACAAGGTTGAAAATTCGTCTTTCGCTATCACGTCATTTAGGGTTCGATCGGTATCACCATCACACATGAGTGACTCGCGTTCACTCCATTCTATCTTATCATCGAGCAATTTTGTCGATGCTCTCTTTTGATAATCTAACGCTAGGTTTTTGGCTGTGGTATACATGAACGACTTTTTCGAGAGTATCTTTTCAGTATTTTTTGCCTGACAAATACGCACGTATGTTTCTTGAACCACATCTTCGATTTCGTTAGGGGGCACAATTGCCGCCACAAAGCGGCTGAGGCTATCCCTAGAGGCCAGGTATAACTTAGTAAACGTATTATTAATAACCGTTCTCACTCTTACATTGTAACGCCTTTACGCTTGCCTCACGTTAAAGACGATTGATTGTAAAATTTCCGCTATTGCGTCGTATTTTTCATGCATAGGCGTATCACTTCACGCCTTCGTTTTATGTGTCATGAAGGTCGTGCTTTAACATATGACCTTTAGTTACATATGTTAATATATTTAATTGCATATGTTAATATAAATAATGTTTGATGTTGTGGTATGTATTTTTTATGAAATATATTCTTTTAAATCAATTGATTAATAATTTTTGGATTAAAGGTGAGTATTCTAATTTAATGCGAAGCCCATTTTCTAACTGGGGGAAAATTAAACTTGGTTCGTCTTGTATGCGAGCGCAGAAAAAAAATGCGCTGAGTAAATGGAAAATAATTGAAATCGTTGTTTCATTCATTTTTTCGCTTATCGTTTTTTCAAATCAAGCGATTTCAGCTGAGAATGATGAGAAATTAGATTTCAATATTCCAAAACAAACGGCTTTCTTATCGTTAATTCAATTTGCAGAGCAAGCGGATATCACTTTTATGTTTCCAGTGGCTAACATTGAAAATGTAGAAACTAATTTGGTAGTCGGAAAGTACACGTCTAGCGAAGCGCTAGAATTGTTACTTGAAGGCACAGAGCTTGAGGTCATTTCGGATGAGAAAGGAAAGATATCTATTTTTGTAGATCCAAGTTTTGAGAGACACAACATGTTTAATCATAAAAAGAGCAAAATCGCTGCATCTGTATTCGCTGTTTTGAGTACAGTTGCGAATGCACAGGTTGCCACAAGTGACACTACTAGCCATGAAGAGGCTAACACGCAAGAGGTTGAAGTTATCTCTGTGAGTGGGATCAGGCAGAGTTTAACTGCTGTCGCTGACTTCAAAAAGAACAGCAATTTTATTCAAGATAGCATCGTCGCCGAGGACATAGGTAAGTTTCCGGATGCGAATGTTGCCGAGTCACTCCAGCGCATTTCTGGTGTGTCTATCGATCGCAGTGGTGGTGAAGGGCAGCAAATCACAGTGCGAGGATTTGGGCCTCAATTCAATACCGTATTGGTAAATGGTCGGCGCATGGCGTCGGATGCTGAAGGCAGAGCGTTCAACTTTGACTTACTTTCGGCTGAACTCATTGGCAGCGTTGATGTATTTAAAACCTCAAGTGTTGCTTTACAAGAAGGCGGAATAGGCTCAACCATCAATTTGAAAACTCAGCGGCCTTTAGACATTGGGAAATTTAAAGCCGTTGTCAGTGCAAAAGGAGCATATGAGGACAAGTCAAATGAAGTCACACCAAATCTGTTTGGGTTCATCAGCAATACGTTTGCGGATGATAAAGTGGGCGTATTGTTGTCTATTTCACACCAAGAGCGCAAAGCGACATTAGATTCGTCAATTACTTCGTGGTCGCCAGACTCACAACGTTTTGACCCATGGGTCATTGGAGAGGATGATTTGTGGCGCTTTGCTGATGGTCAGGGCAATGGTGTGGGCAATTATGTGTACCAACGACAGCATAATTTTATGCGTACAGAAGAGGACAGAACGCGCACTGGGTACACGGGGACAGTACAGTTTGCGATTTCTGATGACATGACATTAACCTTTGATGGTATGTACACCGATTTTGATATTAAGACGCAAGCCATTTCAAGAATTTCCCATCGCAATAAAAATGATCTACACAACATGCTGGTAGATGAAAACAATGTTGTGACTCGGTATGACATGATCGAAGGACCGATGAACGTTTATCAAGCGCGAAATCGGCCAGCGACAGCGGGGCAGTTTGGCGCAAACCTAGAGTGGTTTATTAACGACCAGTTGTCCGCGAATGTGGATATATCCACATCCAGTTCAGAAAACCCAGCGGCTGGTAAAGATTATTACGTGGTGGTCAGAGCTAGCGATAAACTACAGCGAATCGATAATAGCCAAGGTACCGATGCGCCTCTGCAAACCAATTTTAACTTTACTCCGTCAAGTACAGACTTAAATGGGGACGGCCTTGTTAATCAGTTTGATTATGTATTGGGAGAACCAGTTGAGGTAGCCGATGTGAATGATCAAGCCTCATGGTTTGGTCAAAGAGAAGGTTTTACCTTTGAGGATGATATTGATGAGGCGAAAATAGATATTAAATGGCTGCCTGACCATGAATACCTGACCCAAGTTACCTTTGGCGCAATTGCGTCTTCCCAAGAGAAAACTAGGGTGAACAAACGATCACCCGATCCGCAATTTTATCTGTTAAATCGGGTGCCTCTGCCGGCGTCCCTATTTACCTCGGTAAATCGACAAGATTTTTTAAGTGCAGCAAACGGTGATTTCGCTAATGATTCAGTGTATTTCGACCCAGAAGCTCTACTTGCCTACTATTCACAACCCGAAACACTGGTCTTGCGAGACGAGCTAAATGGGTTGGCCCCCGGCACGTCAGCAGCCACCTTTCAATCATACGATGCGATAGTCGATCCATCACGGTCCTATAATGTGCAAGAAGACATCTTATCCGCTTATGTGAATGCTATGTTTGAGTTTGACGTCTCATCTATGCCGTTAACAATTAATGCAGGTTTACGCTTTACCGATACCAGTGTTGATTCTACTGGCGCTAATCGAGTATTTCTTGATTTGGCTCCCGCTGGCACAACTGGAGATGTGTTGATCAGTACGTTGGGCGCACCAGAAGAAGTTACTGCCAGCGCTGATTATCGCAAGTGGCTACCAAGTGTAAATGCAAAACTCGATGTGACGGACGAAATCGTGTTGCGTGCTGCTTATTCGAAAACCTTAACGCGGCCGGATATGACATTGCTTAACCCTGCCCCAGCATTTGCCCAGCAAGTGCGCTTGTCGAGTTTAGAAGCCACAGCGGGAAATCCCGACCTAAGCCCTTTTCTTGCCAATAACTATGATGTGTCATTTGAGTGGTATTACAATCAAACGAGTTACCTGACCGTTGGATATTTTCGTAAAGATATCGATGGCTTTATTGTGAGTGGGATTGCTCGAGAGCCTGTCACCTTAAGTGAACCCAATAGCTTAGATCTCATCACTGAAGATAGAAGTAACATTGATGGCAACACCATTTATTTTGATATTACCCGTCCACGTAACCTAGAAAAAACCAGTGTTGACGGCTTCGAAATTGGTTTCCAGCATACCTTTGATTCATTACCTGGGCTTTTAAAATACGTTGGCTTTTCTGCGAATCTGACCTTTGTTAGTGCTGAAGACGAATTCGATGTAAATGTGATTGATAATAATATCGCATTGCCAGGCTTAGGAGATTCTCAAAACATCGTGCTTTTCTACGATGACACAAAAATTGAGGCTCGAATTGCATACAATAATCGCGAGGAATTTTTCACTCGATTACAAGGCGTAGAGCCTTGGTTTACGGAGCAGTATGATCAAATAGATGCTAGGGTTGCTTACAATATTACCAAAGATATTCAGGTTTTTGTGGAGGGGACAAACCTAACTGATTCCTTTACCAGACAGCATGGCCGCTACGACTCGCAGTTTTTATCTCTCGAGTCCAGTGGTCCTAGATACGCCATGGGAGTGCGCGCAAGCTTTTAGTTACTGATACCGCAGCGCCTCTATATCGAGGCGCCTTCTGTTTATGAGTGCTGTTACATTCTGCTGTTTCTTATACCAATTCCATTAAATAATTAACCACTCAGCGAAAATTTAAAAGGACTTAATCAAGGCGCTTAAATGATAGCCCTTTATTAAAAACTAACCTGTGCTCTTTCGAGTTTGAGCAACACAGAGTAAGTCCTTTTAAAATTCGCCCGAAGGGAATTCCCCAGCGGGTTTTGCACTACGTTCTCGATATTTGAAAGGGAACAACCATTACTACACACCGACGCCTTGTTCAAAACCCGCTGGATGAACTCTGAGGGGCCAATTATTTAATGGAATTGGTATGACCAATCCATACTCTTCAAAAACGACCTTGATAAGTCATTCACTCTATTTGCTGTCCAGCGGTGGTTAGAGGTGACCTTCCCGTGAATCGGGCAGCAGAATTACGCTACGAATGCCAGGGGCTTACGGGTGTTTAGCGAAAACATTCTTAGTTGCCATTACAAGGGCTGATATTTGCCCAAAGAAGATTATTGGTGGCTCTGTTCTCTTGTTGGCATTAAAAACGAATGGGGATTATCATATTATATACATATGATGTTTACATAAATTTAATGTTAAGTTACATTGCAGTAACAAAATGTTCCAAGTCGTACATTTTATTGAATGGGGTGCATTTTCCGTTGGCGACAGGTGGCACAGCCAATATGACTGCGAGGCGATATTCATCGGAGCTGTCCCTCGCTGCTAACTGATAACAATCATTTAAAATGAGGAACAGGAACACATGAAACTATATTTTGAATTTAAGCAGGGCGTGCTTAAAACAGCCGTTAACTCGCTGTTTTTACTTGCCGGTTCAATGCTGTGTGGCACGGCGTATGCCGGGCTTATCAATACAGATTTTACTGGTGGTCTCAATGGATGGTCAGGAGATGTAAATTATTACGATGTGGCCGATAATCAGGAGGTCTCCGCATTTGACGTCGACTTTACTGCATTTGCCGACAACTATGTCTCCGGTATAAATAGCGTCACACTCAAAACATCTGCCAATGCTTCGATGGAGTTTTGGGGCATCTATTTGTTTCAAGCCTTTGTGGTTGAAGACAACACATCACTTATTTCCTTGGCATTTGACTCGATAGCAGACAGTGCTTACGTCACTTTAGTCGATGACAAAGGAGACCTTATTCATGATTTTATGCGTGATGGCTTACGTGCTGACGTAAGTGCATTGGCCGGCGCTTCAGTGGCGCTGGAATTTGGTATTGAAGACTTTAATTTTGATTATGATGACTACCTAACCGTATCCAATATCTCAATTGAGCAACGTACCAATACCGTTTCTTCACCCGCTGCAATGGCACTGTTCTTATTGGGCTTAATGGGGATACGGCAAACCTCTCGCGCGGATAAAAAACGCACTAGCTGACAACGCGCAGCAGGGTGTTTTTGATAGCGGCGCTGCGCAAATGGCGTCGCCCCCATTTTTTGATTCATTGGAGAACAAAGATGTTTAATTCGAATGTGCACCGGGCTTATTTGCCCGCGCTAGACGCTGCCCTAACGGGAACGATGCGTTTGATTTTGATGGCACTGCTCTGTCACCTGTCATTTAACGCTTATGCTACCGAAGATGGTAGCTGGGTAACGGTTGAGTCGGCGAGTGTAGAGCAAAGTGAACGATACACCAAACGCCGAGTAGGGTACTACACCTACAACCAGATTAAAGCTGACTTTTCAGCACTTTCAGAACGTTTACGGTTGGTCGTGACTGACAGCAGCCATGAGGTGCTAGACGCTGATGGCACTACCGAAAATGGTTTACCTTATTTTGACATTGCTTCACCCAGTGAGCAGACTCAAATTTACTTTAAGATAAAGCGCGGCCCACTTAGTTATAGCGCGCAACTACAGCAATTTGTGTCGTCACCAGAGCCCGCTGAAAATTTATTATCCGTAGCGAATATGGCACCCAGTTCACATTGGCAACGCACAGCGTTGGCAAGCGTTGTTGAGGGAAATGCTTCTGAGGATGCAATTGCGACACTCGTTGGCGCAGCCAATAGCAATGTGTATATTATCTTTGATATCACACCAAGTGATAATCTTGTTTTTAGCTTTAAACAAGGTGACTCTGCGCAAACTCAAGTGACCAGCTGGGAGGCCGCGCATAAAACAGATAGTGGTTGGGTCGTGCTTCAAAGTTGGCGTGATGCTAGCCCAGGTGTAAATACCTTCAAAGCCAATGCAAACGTAACTGCAAGCAAAATTCGCTTTCGTTTTCGAACTGCTCCAGGCGCGAATTTAGCAATTAGCCAGCTTACCTTATTGCGCCAAGTCAGCGATTCAGAACCCGTACCAGAGCCTGATCCGGATGCTGAGACCATGCTAGACACTGATTTATCAGGTTACAACGGTTACACAGATGAAAACGGCGTGACGACCGTCAATGTTGGCTTTTTTGAAAATCGCGTCTTTGATGATAGCCCCACAACGCTCTTCGCTGAAAGTGAGTTTGTTGATACGGTTAATGATACCTCGCGTCTCAAATCAGCATTAAATAAAGCACGAAAGGAAACAGACGGTGGTGTGGTTATTTTGCGCGCCAATGCGAATGGTCAAAATCGTTTTAGCTTGTCTCATATTGCCGTGCCTTCTAACGTACGTATCGAGGTTGAGCCGAGTGTAGTGTTAGAAATGCGTGGGATCAAAGAAGACCTTTATCCCACCAGTAAAAATGACCACAAAAATAAGAATAAACCTAACCGACAATTTTTATTTTCCTTTGGTCGCAGTAATGGACCGGGGAATTTGCTCGCAAATCGCGTTGAGAATGTTGAGGTTCGTTCCACCGTTGCGGGCGAAAAATTCACTATTGATGCGGTTACTAACATGCCGCACAACTATGGATATATGAACGGCGGGAATGGGAATGGCGTGGTGAATCTAACCCGTGCAATTCCTATTGGATTATTTTATGTGAAGAACTTCGCAATTTCAGATATCAATATCGAAGACAATCACACCGAGTCGGTTGCTGTACAGATGTTTGCTGACGCCGATTACAAAGATGGTGCATTTGCCTATCGTTTTGGTCCCGAGCCCATTTTTTTGGAAAATCGCTATGTAAAAAATCCTGAAGGTAGCCCTAATCTAAATAGACCTATGAATCCAGCCAATATCCCATTAGCGACGAATGAAAGAGGGGATTTTATCAACGATTCAGGGGACAAAATAGCAGACATGTTCGCTATTCGCCGTAACCCAACATACGGACGTACTCCCGTCAAAGGTTCGATCAAAAACATCAAAGCGAGCCACGCACATACTGGATACGGTGTGGTGCAAGTATACGGTGGTGACTGGATTGAGATCGACAATATTGAGGCATTCAATGGAATAGGGGTACGTGTTGAAGCAGGAAATGGTACGGATAACGATAATTTTAATCGTTCCGGCCCTTATTTGTCGTCAATGAATAAAATCGCGATATCTAATGTGAAAGTCACCAATGGTTTCACTGGAGTATGGTTAAAACCCCATTCAAAAGTAATGAAAGATATTAGTGTTGAAAATATCGAAGCGATTGATAGCGGAACCGCGCTGCTCGTTGGTAAAGGCTCATTTAACTGTAAGGCTCGCTGTCGTGACCTCACTCGTGGTCGTATAAACAATTTAGTTATCAAAGGAGACATTGTCCTTAGACAAACGGTATTTGAAGCTCCTGTTGCTGAGGTGGGAAATAATATTACCTACCTCATCACCGATGCAAACAGAAAATATTTGGCGGATCTAAACGGGAAAACCGTCGAGCAACTTACGCGCAATGATTTACAACAGAAAAAAGTAATTGGGCAACAAACCCCAGAACAATTAGCGGCTTTGACCCCAGATGATTTTGACAATCCATCAGGTACTCGCTGGTACAAAATATTTCCAACGGCACCCGTTTTAGCCCTGTCAATGCTGTCTGAAAGTGAAGTGGGCAACCAGTCTGCAAAAGAGGGGTTTTATCCTGTGGATTTCTCTGAGGCGAATATCCTTTCTGACGGTTTACCTGAAGATACGCTGATTTTATATCGTGGTGATATGCGTAATCCAAATGGTACACCGGCCACAGATTTCATTTATAAATAATCCTTGTAACGCATTCCAATCTGCATCTAGCGGTGTCATTAACTAGGTTGATGGTTCCGCTGGTATGCAAATAAACAGGTAAGTCGATGATAAAAAATAGGCGATGTTGTGCACCACTTTTGATAATGAGCTGCGCTTTGACGATGCCAAGTCAAATCAATGCGCAAGCTCTTTTACCCCTGTCTGATCCGGACAACAACGGGCAGTGGACCTTAAATACCTTTGTCAGTGATGAGTTCAATGAAAGCAGTCTTGATGAAGACCGCTGGTTTATCGTCGGAAAATTTAAAGACGGTCAACCTCAGTACATACACCCAGATAAACCCGATAAATGGGTTTGGAAGGGGAGGGCGCCGTCGCAATTTTCTGGGCGAAATCACCGCTTGGAAGAGGGAAAGCTGATGTTGGAAGCCCGTTGGGAGCCTGATTTTCCGTTCACTGATGAAATTAGAAAGCCAGTATTCGGTGAAGCGATGAAGCATGAAAACATTACCGTGCCATGTTTGATAAATCGTCGAGCCTTTACCTATGGCTATATAGAAATCAAGAGTAAATCTGCAGATGCAGAAATCACCAGTGCATTTTGGTCTATGGGGACAGGGGTAGAGTTTGACTTTTTCGAGTCATTTGGGGATAGCCGTGAAGACCCAGCCAAAGATCACTTGGACAGTGAATTGTGGTGGTCAATTCGTGACTGGAAGAAGCCCGTCGGTGGGAAGCCTAGTTATACGGAACGAAAAGACCTAGGTTTTAGAATGGCGGATGACTTTCATGTTTATGGAATCGAATGGGATGAACAAGGGGTGAAGTACTACGTGGATGGCAAATTACTGTCTTCGGTCAGTAGTGAACGCGTTACCGCGTGGGCTAAAAAAAACCGTGAAGGTTTGCCCGATAATTACAATGGTTACGTGGCGACAAAGCCGATTAATTTATGGTTAGACATGGAAACATTTCCTTGGCATGGCTACCCCAACAGCAAAGAGGATTTAGAAAAGAACAGCCCGGAGCACCTGAAAAATGATGGCGTTGTGGACTTCGAGGTGGAATACATTCGCGTGTGGCAAAAGCCACATCACCTAGGGCGATGATGTCCGCTACCGATACTTTTTTTGCTCTATCCACACACCCTCAGTAAGCCATTTTCGACCCGAAAGGTATCAGCGAAATTATCTCCGAGCTCATGATGATAAATTTTTGCACTCCAGCCGCTGAGATCGTGGCCATTGAAAAGTTTATGCCATTCGTTTTTCGTTGGTGTGTGTTGAACGCAGGCTGACAGTAGGCAGACTAGAAAGAACAACACGTAGTATTTGGCTGACGTCATGGGTTACCTCTGAATGTTAAACGTGTACACCTCTTTAGTCGGTGCTGATTTCAACGTGCTTGGCTGTGTATTTGGTCATCATTCTATTTAATGGAATTGGTATCATTTAGCATGAAAAATGATCAGTTAAAAAGAAACGGCCATCTTGCTAGCAAGATGGCCGTTTTTGATCACGTTATAAGCGTCAAAGTAGATTACTGAGCAGAGACACTTAGCAGCAATACGCCTTCGGATTCAAGCTCAAAATGACTGTCCATTGGATTGCTGGTCATCATATTGGTAATGGTGACTGGCTTGCCATTGGCGAGTGACAAATCTAGCTGAGCAGTATTGTGGCCGACGTTAAGAATATTAACTAAGTAACTGCCGTCAGCTTGTTTCACTGAACGCCATGTTGTGGTCTTAAACGCTTCGCCATTATCTTCTTTGATCATCACCTCAGGCATAGCATCCGCCACTTCGGCTAATGCTCGTTGCTTGATATCGGTGATATTCGCTTCATCTGGTAGCTGAACGAGCTTGCCCTTAGCGGCTACAAGCTTGTCGCTTCGCTTTTGACCATATTCATTCAATGACAAGCTTTGTGCGTCTACAATAATGGTGCCACCGGTATTGAGATAGGACTGCAAAGCGGCAAATTCAGCGTCACTGACATATGGGTTGTTGTAGACCACAACTGTGTCCCATTGGGCGTTGTCTTGTTTCTCTATGATATTTTTAGTCACAAATCCCATAGGAAAGCCTTCAAAAAACAGTGACTCGTATAGGGCATAACTTTTGGTCATGTAATCGTCAGTGTTAATGGCTGTTGTCTCAGAATAAAACATGCGTAAGGGGCGTGGTTGCTCACGTAGCTCGATAATTTCTTCTGAGAAACTATTTAAATCGAACATGACTTGAGTCACTTCGTTCGTCACATGAGGCTGCATATTGTTTGAACCTGCATATGCACCCGCTAAACCTGGGTCAAAAAAGTCTAATTCACCCTCTAAGCGATCTTCCGGTGAACCATCAGGATCTCGTGCCCAGAACCAACCTGTGTTAGCGTCCATTCCTAACAATGTGGCTAACCAATATACACTGCGTACGTAACTGGTACGGGTGTCTAGATCACGCCATTGACCAGAGGACAAGAAATGAGATTCTGAGTTAACGTTGATTTTGTCCGGCGCGACAGATTCCATAAAATCGTGGAACATAGCGACATATCCCCAGTAATAGGCGTATTTTTCTAGCCATTTAGAGGACTTACCTGGCCTAATATTCTTACTGCCCAAAGATTTAGCATCGTGTCCGACCATGGTGGTTAGCTCGGCTAATGCTTCTGTATCTATGCCACCAGAACGTACGTTGTCCATAAACATGCGAGGCATGATTTTAATATGAGTGTCTGCATCAGGGTTTACTGAATGCAGTTCATTTTGTACATAGGTAAACCAATCCGTGCTTCGGTCCATGTTATAGCGTGACCAATCATACCAAATTGGCTGGCCTTGCAGAGCCGAGTCGATAGGGATTTCAATGGTTACCTCGCTGAAACTAGCGAAGTTTGTTTTCCAATTGGCATTGAGCTCGGCTAAATCTCCGGCGTATTTGTGCTCAAGCCAACTGCGGAATTTGTTCAAAGTGTAAGATGAAATGGATGTCATCTCGTGAAATGGTGCGGTCCAAAAATCTTTCTCCGCAAACCAGTGTGGCTCGTTTGCAAGTACAAAGCCTAATTCAGTGACCTTTTTACCTTTGGTTAGCTCGCCGGTTTTACGAATGATTTTACCCCATACGTCACGCGCTAATGGATTATCGATGTCAAATCCGGTAAATAAAGAACGGCCTTTACGTACTTCTGGCTCTTGTTTTTCTACCCATTCAGGGATCCCCATGATCCAATAGTACAAAAAGCCAATATTGGTGTCTGGAATATCGGTTAATTCTTTGAGCAAAGCCTGGTCAAACGTACCATCTTCTTTTAGAAGGAAAGAGTTAATGGCGCGGTCGTGGTCAACCGGATAAAGGTTTTCACCACCGTGATACAAGGCGCCTAAATGATCATTGTATATATCAGTGTTAGTCAGTGGTTGTCCCACAGTTTTAGAAAAATAATCGTATGGGAAGATAGGTTTCCCATGACTAACAAACATATTGTCGCCGGCTTTTGTCCCCTGCCAGTCAACTTTGTTCACTGGTCGGCGTTTAATTTCACCGCGTAGTACTTGTTCGAGCACCGCGATACCTTTTTCCAAAATTTCGTTTACTTTTGTACGCTCAAAATCAGGTAATGTCGCGGCTAATTCTGCTTTGTTCGGTGCATAATAGCGTTCGTAACCAAATGCTGCCTCAATGGCTTCTGGGTTGGCTTCATCCCAGTTCGCGAACTTAATAAATTGTTCAGAAAACCAAACGAGAGTTTCTTCTCTGGTTACGTCGATATTTTTTGCGCGAGCTTCATCCATCATGCTTTTCAGGGTGGCTAATTTTGCTCGCGCCTCTTGTTCTAGCGGACTGATAGCGTCCGACTGTTGAGCGGCTTGACTCGACGTCTTTTGGGTTTCGATTGATTGGCTACAACCTGTGCTTAGCAATAGTGCAGAAGCAATGCATGCTCCTAAAAAGTGACGTTTCATGTTGTTCTCCTACTGCTTTAGCATAGCGTGCATCGCAGCATGTTAAATTACTGATCGTAAATGTTAGCATTTAGGGTTTAATGTATCATATATGCAAACATCATATGTATCAATAGGCGGTCATTGCTATCTTTCTATTTTGTCTAATACTGGCGAAAGCGGGAAAGTGAAATGGTATTATTACTGGGCTTTTCGATGCAGAGTCAAAACATGGGTGCTGAATGACAAAACTGCACCAGATACAAAACACCACACCACACCAGAATGACGTCGGGTGTGGTGTTTTGTTTACGGGGCAGTTATTCGGTGACTATTATTGCAGGGGGATCACCGCGTATTCATCGAGTAAAATCTTCTCACCTTCAGGTAGGCCGTAGATTTCCCAGAATTGGAAAACATCGGTTGAAACATTCCACTGGGGTGGTACGGACCATTCTCTTTCGTCTGTTGCTTCATTAACAAATTCAACCAATTGCCACTGTGTGGTTTTTTGCAACGTGGCCGATAAAATCCCTGCCGTTGGTCTTCTAAAATCAAAACCAGGTCCGCTGGGGCCGCCCTCATATGTCCATGCTAAAATGACATGCTTGAGGGTGATATCTTCTGTGGGCATGACTGGGAGCTTCACCCAAACCGAATACTTATAGCTCTGACCAATAGAGCTTGTACCCAAACCGTATGTGGCGCTGTGCCAATTTCTTTGCTTGTTAAACACCTGTTGGAGGATTTTAGTCGCTTCTCCCTCACCGGCTGTCACTTCAAGCGCACTGCCCGATAGGCTATCGGTTGATATATTTACCACACCCCCTCTCCAAGGTGCACCAACCCCATCTAAGTTGAAGTCAGTGTTAAAGCCCGCGGGGTGAGCGGACACACCTGTGTCACACATGAGGTTTCTGACAACGGTTGCATTGATACTTTGCTCAGCCACGTCAGCTATATCGGTCGAACCTGTGTCACCAGACTCAAGAGATACACTTGCATCGAACGTAAAGCCGACAGTAGATGCATCGCCCACTGTGTACATACCCACGCCATTTTCACCATAACTGATTGATGTGGCGGGGAAGTCTATGTCGTTGTTTGATGTCCAGTTATATGTATAGTCGCCGTTTAAACTATCACCAAAAGCAGGTGTTGGGCTAACGTTAAAACCTGCGGTTACGCAAGCAGGCACCTCTTTCATATCGCTTGGTAAACCATTACTGTCAAGGTCTCTATTGGTAATCGCTAAGGTAAATTCCGAAAAGACTTCTAAAGCGACAGTTATGGACTTATCGGGAGAGTCGGTGCTGGTGACGGTGACTGTGGTTTCACCTGCTTGCACTGTGGTGATATTGCCATTGTCGTCAATCGTCGCAATAGACGGGTCTGCTATTGAGTAGCTCAATCCTTGTGAGCAGGCTTTTTCGGGCAAAACGGTGGCGAATAATTGGGCTTCTTCTCCCATCAAAACTCGTAAAGGTTCCGCTGTAACGCTTTCCACCTCATCGAAAACGGCGTTCATTGTTAGGGTTAATGTACGTCGAGGGAGAACTTCCCCTGGCGCGAGTTCAAAGCCATTATCTACCGCAAAATCAATTGTATAGGTTACTTGAGGAGGGGAGTCTAAGAACCCATCTGGGGTTGGGTTGTCATTTTCGTCTAGTGGCCCGCCAGATACATCGGTACTGTCACAGGAGCTTAAATGATCAGAGAACTTATCGGTATCTATAATTAGCTTGCCGTCTTGTTCAAAAAAAGGTGAAACGGTTTGATTGGCCAGACCGTTGCCTCTGACTTGGGGGGTCACAAAGTTTTGATCTACCGTAAAATTAAAGTCGGAAATATTAATTGTACCAGTTAATGGTTGACCATCCGCGGTTGCCCCTGCTAATAAATCGACTTCTTGATTGCCTGTTTCTTCATCAAACGAAGCCGTAATTTCAGGGGCATCAAATGTGACTGCGGCAGATGCACCAAAGTCAGGATCATAACCTTTGTCAGTTCCACCACCGCAACCGGCTAAAATTGTACTGAGCATTGCGGCTGTTATTTTATTTACTAGTAAGTGTTTTTTCATCTTACTTCTCCAGAATTCTGTTATCTATGGTTGGGCAGAACATGCCCAACCTATTCAATCGTGTAGTAGAGCAACGCGTTTAAAAGGTGCCGCGCAGACCAATTCGGAACTGACGCCCTGTTTTGAATAAAGCTACCGTTCTATTGGTGGTTATGCTGCTGTCATCAAAGACATTACCTTCATCCAATACCACTTCTTGAGAACTTAAATTTGCCGCATCGACAGCGCCTGAGGCGGTGTAAAAATTGCGTCTAGTTTCGTCGGTTATATTCAATGCATTGAACGTTACCGTTAGGTTTTTATTGATGGCGTAGCTGCCGCTGAAGTCGAGACGGTTACTGGCTTCTTGCCATATCGCTCCACCATTATTACGCGACACCGCTTGGACATCTGTGTAACGATTTGCCAAGCGCAACTGGATGCCATCTTTCTCCCAATAAATGGTCATGTTGGCTGAGTGCTGAGGCGTGAAGGGTTGGGGTAACGGTCTTAGGAAGCGACCCGTAGAACCAATCTCCTGTGCTTCAGATTCTGAGTCTTGATAGGTGTAGTTCATGCTGACACCTAGCGCTGATAATAACCCGGGTAACATGGTGTAGTTTTGGGTGTAACCCAATTCTAGGCCTTTGATGGTGGCACCATCACCGTTTGTCACCGTGGCAACATTGACCACATCACATTCAATTGTCCACTTATCAAAGAAACCGGCTGCATAGCGCAGAGGATGGCAGTTGTCTTCATCCCCTGGCGTACGGTTAGGATCGAAGTCAAGCAATAAATCAGCACTTTCAAGGTTTATCTGATCCCGTACATCCCGGTAGTGAAATGGCGTAATGATAGTTTCTTCAAAGTCTTTCATGTCTTTGTAAAACAACGCGGCAGACAGCAAGCCAGACTCGTTGAAATACCATTCATATGAGAAATCAAAGTTAGTTGAGGTTAAGTTCTTTAACTGGGTGTTACCGGCGCGTCCGTTACCTGGGCCAAACTGTTGTTCACGGATGCTGTTACCTGGATTTAAAGAATCAAAACTTGGGCGCGTCATGGTTTTTGTCGCAGCAAAGCGCAGAATGGTTTCATCATTCAACGCATAGTTGAGCGACAAACTTGGTAACCAGATGTCGTTTGTACCCGTGTCTGTTACGGGAGCTTCCCGTTGCTGGACTTCTTGACCTGTGCCATTAGGACCAGTGAAGGCGGTACTTCTATCTAGGTAAGGCCAAATCCACCCATTTGAGTTAAACCGAGCCCAAGTTGATGGACTTGTAGGGACCAAATTACCATTCTGGTCATACACTTGCGAGGGCAGCGCATTGCTCGTGATGATGTTGCCCGCATCATCGACAAAGAGCAGTCTGTTCACATCAGGACCCGTTTGGCCGTCCGCACCGGGAATAAGAAATTGACCTGTGGATGGGTCAAATGGAATAGTTGCTTGATTGTTGAAGTTGTAGCCATGGGTTACGGCAAATGCCCAACAGTTTCTTAATTGATCATTGTTTTCTGGGGTAAAGCGCGTGTCACCATTACTGGGAATTGCTTCAGGACAAGCCGGGTTGTTTATATTAGCCAGCCCTCTGGTGACGATTAAGTCATAAGGGTCAAGCATCTGAGGAAATCTGATGTAGTTAATACCACCTAAGCCGGTGGCCTCTGATTCATCACGAACGTAACGCACACCAATATTACCGGTGAGTTTACCGTCAAAAAATTCAAAATTGGTTTTGACATACGCGGCCATTGTTTCCGTTTCGATTTGACGACTACCTGCGCGAGAACGGTTTACCCCTAGTTCACCAGCGTCTTTACCGCCTACGAGTTCAAGGGCTTTTTCAGCGTCTAGTAAAGGCCAGCCTGCAAACAGGGGATTACTGCGATTCGCCTGCAAATCTTCAGCAAAATTGTTGTACGGGAATGCATCGCCGCTGATAAAGTCGGCAACACGAATGGTCGCAAGGCCCCTTACTTCAAACGGGGCAGACGGGTCATCCACATCTATTAGGTCTTCACCATTGGTGATCCGGGTGTTCTCTATATTGACGTCCCGTGAGCGGTCAGCCCATTTTGCGCCGAATTCCACGGATCTGACGTGCTCATAATCCAGCACCCAATCAAAGTTTAAAAAAATCGATTTGTTGGTATCTGTCAGCTCGTTCTTGCGAAAGAGGAGCTGTCCCAAATGATTGTGCTCTAAATCGAAAGGATTGAAGCGGCTGGTTACCGACGTGACTGAACCATCGAACGCATCAAATTGCGCAAGGGTAGAGCCACTAAAGTAATCACAATCAGCTGTAGAGCCAGTTGAGCAGTCATAACCAACTAGCTCTAGGATATCCTCAGGCTGCGCTTCTACTGCGTTTCTGCCTGCAGTGCCCCATTGAGCTGTACCAACTGATAAGAATCTGTTTTTTTCATCATCATCTGGCGTTTCATCTGAAGTGCGTGAATAACCAGCAACTAAATTAACCGTAAAGTTGTCGGTTAAATGATGTGTAATATCCAAAGTACTTACTTTGGTCTCTATTTCTCTTAAACCTGTGGTGCGGTTCGTCGTGCCACCTATTGAACGGCTGGTGGAGCGCTCTAACGTGTTGGTATCAAGATCAACCACATTTAGCGCGGTATTATCGTCGTCCGGGTGAATCAATACCAAGGGCGCAATGTTCATGTTAACACTGTGATTATCTTGCAATATATCTTGCTTGGTATAGGTTACATCCCATTGAATATCGGTTTTATCAGTTGGACGATACTGTAAGCCCGTTGATACTGAAAAACGCTCTCGCTTATCCGTATTCAAGCCGAAGTTAACCATATCTCTGGCTAAAACGTACAGGTCTCCTTCCACCAGTTGCTGTGTTTCGGGATCATAATCAACTAAGCTTTCGATAGGGTTGACTAAGGGCTGGCCACTATCATCTCGCAACACGTTTCCTTGATCATCACGCTGGTAACCTAAGACACGTATTGGTTTGCCGGTTGCTTTATCTGTTGCTGTTCGTCCGCCATCGTTTAAATCATTGATCGCAATCGCGCCGGTTTCAAAGTCGGTGTTGATGCGGTCTTGGCGGGTATTTTGCGCATCTCGAGATGCGGTGATAATAAAACCGAGCTTTTCGTCAAAGTACTTATCGGCAAAACTACCGTTTATTCTAAAATCATTATCGTCGGCAAATTCGTTGTAGCGACCTTCAATGGTGAAAGATCTGCGTGGTTTTCTTAAATCCAGAGGTCTTATTGTTTTAAGCACAATATTTGCCCCTAGTGAGCCTTCATCTTGATCAGCTGCTGCGGTTTTAACCACGTCAATTGAGGAGAGAATATCTGATGAGAACGAGCTTAAATCTACACTATTATTATTGGTCGCATTGTTATTAGAACCATCGTTACTGATCCCGCCGGTTAATGCCACGCCGTTAATCGAAATTTGATTTAAAGAAGGCCCCGCGCCACGCACTGATATGCGTGTACCTTCACCAGCTTCTTCTTGAACCGTCACGCCGGTCACTCGAGATAAGGCATCTGCAATGTTTTGATCGGTAGATTTACCAACATCTTCTGCATGAATAGAATCGCTGACACTATCAGAGAAGCGTTTTTGGTTCATTGATTTAACTAAACTACTGCGAAAGCCTGTCACGTCGATAACTTCGATGTCTTCTTCCGATAGCTCTTCTTTTTGGGGGATCTCAGACGGCTGTTGGACAGATTCCTGAGCGACGCTATGCGTGCTTAGCAATGTCGTCATGATCGCTACTGAAAGAGCGTTTAATTTAAAATGTGTTCTCATGATATTTCCCACGTTCATTTTTAAATATTTACATGCGTATTCAGAAGAAAGTTGTGTGTGCCTTACCTCGTCATTTGAATTCCATCTAAAGTTAACGGTCGATGCCGTTTGCATCATTTGCTAACAAAGAGGGAGATTCATCCGCTCATGTATGTTTTTCGCGCTATCTTGTGACTGATGCTCAAAGGCTATTACTCGGTTTACTCAATCCTTTGTGATGCGTCACGTTCTAACCCGTTCGATATAGCTTGTTACAATTCGAATATAAATATAAACATATGATGTTTATCTAGGCAATATGTTTTTAACTAATTATTAACATTGCAGTCGTTTTAGGTGATTTTTAGCGATTTCTTATAACAACCAAACCCAACAACTAAACCCAACAACTAAACCCAACAATCTAAGAGTCACTTTAGGAACTAAATGGGGAAACGGTATTGACGGCCCTGCGCAGAAAGTAAGCGTTGCCAATCTGCTTCATGCTGAGGTGACTTGTGATGTTTTTTACCCGTCATCGAAAATCACTACAAAAAATAAAAGATATTGCATGTATAAACATCATATGTTTACATGTTGTGCATAAATTTAATCATTCTTTAACAAAGAAAGCGTGTATCCCGTTGAGTGATGCGCACATACATTGTGATGGTCAGCCCTTCGCGCTTTATTTAAATGAGAGTAATTCGTTGTTGCACGTCAAAATGACGAAAGGAATTTAACCTTATGCATGTGAACTTGGTAAAAAGCATCCTGATCTTCTTCACGGCTCATGGAATGATGGGGTGCCAGATTGAACCGCAGGATGCAGCCACAAAACAGGTTGCACAGAAACAATGGCAAAACGTCGTGCCGCTATCTGATCCAGATAATCTTGGCGGGTGGGTGCTCAATAGCGCAGTGAGTGATGAGTTTAGTGGCAGTCATATCGATGCGAGTAAATGGTTTGTTCAAGGTGAAGAGAACGAATATTACATTTGGAAGGGGCGCGCTCCATCTCAGTTTGCTGCGCACAATGTTACCGTTCAGGGGGGCCTACTTAAGCTAAAAAGTCAGTGGGAGCCAGATTTCGTTTTTGCTAATGAGAACTACGCGGATGGAAATGTTGACTCGGGCTACGGCGTACACGAGGGTAAGCCTTTGCCTGTCACAACGGCAGCTATTGTAAGTCATGAGCGATTTTTACATGGTTACATGGAAGTGCGTTCAAAAGCCATTGATGCCGCTATGACCAGCGCATTTTGGACCATAGGTTATCAATCGGAGCTGGATATCTACGAACAGATGGGACGTCCCAAAATTAGGGGCAATATCCGCGAAGATTATGTGAAATCGACTGTTCATGATTGGCGTCCACCAGCAAAACGCCCCACTTGGGCGTTTCAGCATAGTGAGCAATATCCGTTTCGAGTCGCGGATGAATTCCATGTTTATGGTGCTGAGTGGGGAGAGGGTTACCTCAAATTATATACAGACGGTAAACTTATTTATTCGACTACCCAAGAGGCGCTAGGCGATAAATGGGTATTAACCAACCCCATGGAGATTTGGCTAGACTCCGAGATATTTCAATGGCTAGGTATGCCACACAAGGAAGAGTTACCAGGAACATTTGAAGTAGATTACGTGCGTGTTTGGCAAAAACCTCAAACCAATTTATTACAACCTGCGTTTTACGGCTTTGAGGGGCCGTATATATTTTCCCAATACCCGAAGCCCTTGCTTAAGGAGCCTGCGCGTCCAAAAAGCAAAGCCTATCAACAATTTTGGCAGTTTCCCGGGGGGGCTGCTAAGCATGCGTCCTTGGTTTACGAGCGTGCCACACAAGGTAAGAAGAGCCTCAAAATTGAAATGCAGGCCGCTGACAACACCAATATAGAGATAGTTGCACCAAAGGGGTCGGTAAACATTCCTAAGGGAGAGTATCAAATTTCATTTGATACTTGGTTGCAGCCAGGCAGTACTTTACAGCAAATAAGCATAGCGCTGACAAGCCCGCAAGATCGACTTGATTTTGCGTTGCAAGATGTTGCGCAAGGTCAGTGGGTGAATCTGCAGCAGAAAATATCGCATCAAACCGCTTCGGCGGCTGATGATGCGCTTACTATTTTAGTTGATAGCGATCAGCTAGCTTCCGGCAAAAGTACCTTATTTATCGATAACGTAGCCATTGAAGAGGTCAAGTAGTGCGCGGGTCCCCTCATTGCATACTCTAGGAGAAAAAAATGAAGTTGAAAATGGTATTAGTTGGTGTGGCGACACTGCTATTTAGTCACAGTAGTTTTAGTTTAGCCGCCCCCAATAGTGCACAAAAAAGCCCTGCAGTGGGTAAAAAGCCAAATGTGCTGGTGTTGATGTTCGACGATATGCGCTTTGACACTTTTTCCTATCGGGGCGGCCCAGTGCCTACTCCAAACATTGATGCGCTAGCGCATTCGGGAACACGATTTGACAATGCCATGACGACCACGGGCTTGTGTTCACCATCACGAGCAGCCTTTTTTACCGGGCGTTGGGGACACAAAACAGGACTTGATGACAACGTGGGCTTGTATCACTCGCGGGTTGATGAGTTGTCTGAAGATGAAGGTGGGGTCATTCGTCGAGCAGCCGATGCCGGTTATAACGTTGGGTATGTAGGGAAGTGGCATTTAGGTCCTCAAGGCCCTGCATTACGCGGTGCAGACTTTATGTGGGGAAAAGAGCACGCTCAACCACGCCACTCTCGTCCTTACGTGCCATATGAAAAACAATCTCAAATGGCCAAGTATCGTCACGGCGAGCGGGATGCAAATGGGGAGAAACATGAGTATTACCAGACGCTTCCTGGTACTTATGAAACAAGCCATACCGCAGAAAATGTGCACATGGGGCAAAAAATGCTGCAAGAGGCGTCTAAAAAAGATCAGCCGTTTTTTGGGGTCATCAGTTTTGAGCAGCCTCACCCTCCTTATCGCGTCCCTGAGCCCTACGCTAGCATGTTTGACCCCAAGACGGTAAAGCTACCCGCGAATCACGCTGTCAAGCGGCAGTTTAAACCCATGGCTCAAGATGAAGATTGGTGGCCCTGGCATGACGTGTCACATATGACAGATATGGATTGGCGTAAATCACGCACTTTTTATTACGGTGCTATTGCGATGATTGACCATGCCGTAGGGGAAATTATTCAGACCACGAAAGATGTAGGTATGTACGACGATTTGACGATTATCGTACTTGGCGATCAGGGGAGTATGTTGGGTGAACATGACCTGTATGACAAAGGGCCTTACGCCTATGACGAGCTGATGCGTATGCCACTAATCATTCGGGCACCTCACATCGAGCCCAGAATTGTGCACAAACAGGTATCTATGTTGGATATTGCGCCAACGCTTGGGGACATGATGGAGCTTACGCCCGATGGCGATGTGGACGGCCGCAGTTTGACCGCTTTAATGGCGTTGGGTGATAAGGCTGATGACGGGAGAGTGGATAAAGCACTCTATGCTTACGAATGGTACAACGGTGGTTGGTTTGGTATCCGCGCACTGCGCACACCAGAGATGAAATTTGTCTGGAACCCTGGGGACAATCGCGATGAGTTGTATGATCTTAAAAACGATCCAATCGAAGTTAACAACCTGATTAAAGACAAAGCTTACACCGAGCAGCTACGCCATATGGTGCAATTAATGGAAGATGAGTTAGTGCGGATTAACGATCCTTCAATAGAGAAGTTCCGTTATCAAATGGCTGGCTATCGTAGCTCAGCAGGTAAGAGTCAAGCGTATAAAGTTGACTGACTGAAAGATTTAATGTGCCCAGCTTGATGCAAGAATAGGCTGGGTCGTGTGGATAAATGTGAGTTAGATAAGGACAAGATGATGAGGTTTAATCGGAAAATAAGCACATTGATAAGCGTGGTCATCGTTGCGATGTCAACTGGCGTATCAAGTTGTGCGCTGGCGACGGAAAAAGCAGCTGGCGAGCAGCCTAATATACTATTCATATTGGCGGACGATCTAGGCTATAACGACGTAGGCTTCAATGGTTCAAAAGACATTAGTACGCCAAATTTAGATGCATTGGCAAAGCAGGGGGTGACGTTTGACGCTGCCTATGTCGCACATCCCTTTTGTGGCCCTAGTAGAGCCGCCATTATGACTGGCCGTTACCCTCATAAGATCGGCGCGCAATTTAATCTACCAGAAGATAATTCAAATGTGGGTGTCTCTGCAGATGAAACTTTTATCGCTCAAACCATGAAAAATGCGGGTTATTTTACCGGTGCAATGGGCAAATGGCACTTAGGTGAAGCACCACAGTATCATCCTAACAAACATGGTTTTGACGAGTTTTATGGTTTTTTAGGCGGCGGGCACAATTATTTTCCCGAGGAGTTTGAAAAGGCTTATAACAAGCGAGTTGCTCAAGGTTTGACCAATATAAACATGTACTTAACCCCTCTTGAGCATAATGGCAAAGAGGTGCGTGAGACAGAATACATTACAGATGGGCTCAGTCGTGAAGCCGTTACTTTTGTCGATAAAGCAACAGCAAAACAACAGCCTTTTTTCCTATATCTGGCGTATAACGCACCTCATGTTCCGCTTCAAGCGAAAGAAGATGATTTAGCCCAGTTTCGTCATATTAAAGATAAAAAACGCCGCACCTATGCAGCTATGGTTTACGCGGTAGACCGTGGAGTAGGACGGATCGTTAGTCAGCTAAAGGCAAACGGTCAATATGAAAACACGTTAATTGTTTTCATGAGTGATAACGGCGGTAAGTTAGGTCAAGGAGCAAATAATTACCCCCTTAAAGAGGGGAAAGGCAGTGTTCAAGAAGGGGGCTTTCGCACTCCAATGTTAATGCATTGGCCTAAACATATAAAAGCAGGTAACCGCTTCGCGCACCCAGTATTGGCACTCGATTTGTATCCAACCTTTGCTGCCATTGGTGGCGCAAGCTTACCAGAGGGAAAAATACTCGATGGTAAAAATATCTGGCCTTCTTTAATGGCTAATGTTGCGCCACATGAAAATGAGTTTATTTATGTTTTACGCCATCGTGATGGTTACAGTGACGCCGCAGCTCGACGAAATCAGTACAAAGCAGTTAAAAATCATAATCAGAACTGGAAGTTGTTTAATGTTGCACAAGATATATCTGAAGAAAATGATATCAGCGCTAAACATCCGGCCATTTTACGTGACATGGTTTCTTCAATGGAGTCGTGGAGTTGGAATAACCAACAACCTAAATGGTTCCATCGTTCAGACGAAGGGGCAAGATGGCGCTTAAAAGCAATGCCGCGCTTTGACAAAACGTTTCAGGTTGATGATCACGGCACCAAATAATAACGGTTGTGCAGTGTAATGCCTATCGTTTACAGGCTAAGCGATGGGCTGGCAATGCTTTTCTTGATACCGCTCGCTTTATCGTTTACTTGCTGCGCATGTGCCATGTGGAACAGATCTTAACAATACCTAGCAACACTACCGATCAAAATAATGCATTAACGCAATGCTAGCACCTAATGCATTCATCCATTCAAATAAATGAAGATGAGGTTTAGAATAAATGAATACTCCCCTCTACCGTGTTTCAATCATCGCTGTGAGTGTACTTGTGATACTCACATCGGGTTGCCAAAGTGCAGCGTTAACCCCAACCAATCAAGTGGTGGATGAAGCCCAACTGACCACCACTCGGTTTAGTCCAGCGAAAAATGCCATCTCTCTTGAAAATATGAACAGACGTAAGTGGGATAACCCTGTTATTGCTGATTTAGATCAAGATGGTTACGATGATTTACTGCTGACTGATCATGGCTACAGCATTAAATTGTACTGGAACAATAAAGGTACATTCGTCAAAGGCTACGACCTAATAGTAGGCGATATGCATGGTATCGGTGTTGGTGATTTTGATAAAGATGGTGTGATGTACGCGTTGATTTCGCGCGGCGGTGGTTCAGGGGCAAACGCCCGCAATGCTAAGCTTTTTCATTTCACTCAAGATCGCAAAATTACACAAGGCGATGCATTTACCCCGCCGCTTAGGAATATGCGTGGGCGAACAAGCAAGTTTTTTGATGCCGACAATGACGGTGATTTAGATTTAGCCCTGTTAGGGTTTCCTTCAATGTATGCTGGACCGGAAGGCGAGAACTACCTATATCGTAACGACGGTGATGGTAAAATGACGCAAGTTGGAAATTTACCTCGCACGCATCGTGACGGGCAAAAAATACTTATTACCGATTTCAATCAAGACCAGTTTAGCGACATTCTGCTATACGGCAATGGTGCGGTCAAAGCATTGCAAGGTGATGGCAAATTTGGTTTTGAGGATGTTACCCAACAAGTACTGGGGCAGGACATAACCGATGTCACCGGCATCGCCCAACTTGATTTTGATAATGATGGTGACTTTGATTTATACCTTACTCGAGGCAAAGAACTAAATGCAGGTGATACCTTCTACGATCCGCAAACCTCAACGCTTGCTTTTTATACTAAGCGCGGTGGATTTCAGCTGCAAGATCTCGTTATTGGAGAAGTGTTAGAAATAGAAAATTTGCAAACTGCATACCCAGATCAAGATGTCTTTATCGGTGAAAGCGGTTATCAATATCAATTTCCTGGGGAATTTCACGGTGGGCAAAATATACGTTTGGTCAGTAGTTTAGCCCTAGGCTGGCCTGATAAACCGACGAAGAAAGGCATTTATATCGGTTACATAGGCAATGATACGTGGCGTATTGCGGGCACAACTAATCCTCCTACAACAGGGGTGATTAAAAATGTGAGCGCATACAAAACGACAGATTTGTCTAACGGGCCTATTGATCTGTTGTTAGAAAATCAGCAAGGCAAGTTTGTTGATGTCACGCAACAAGCGAACTTACTTGCACGCGAGCACAACACAGGTGTGGCAGTAGGCGACTTTGACAACAATGGTTTTAGCGATTTATTTGTGGTTAAGCGGGGTAATATGGCCACTTCGAACACGCAACATGTATTACTAAATCAAGGTGACGGAACATTTTTGGCCGACTTGCATCACGGGGTTGTATCCCCTGAGTTAGGAGCGCTGGGAGCGGGAGCTGATGTGATTGACTACGACGTTGACGGCAATATGGACTTGGTTTACGCAAACGAACGGGGTAAATGGCACGTATACCAAAACGGTGGGAGAGATAAGAATAATCACTATATCAAGATTGCGCTAACACCTTCACCTGATACCCGCGCTTCAGTTAGAGACGCCATGATAACGATCAGCGCTTGCGGACACAACCAAGTCCAGAGAGTCGGCAACAGTGGCGCGCCTTATACACAATCCTTGCCTAGCACAGTTCATTTTGGCATTGGCCAGTGCACACATATTGAAAGCGTGGATGTGAGGTGGAGTAACGGCGAGACAGATAAGGCGGCAGACTTAACGCCGGATAGTATTTATTCCTTTGCGAATAAAGGTAAGCATTAAGCTAAACAAGAAAAGCCAGTCGCTGTTTCGCGAGTTTAATAATGTCTCACGCAGCTAAACAGCTCAACAAGTAATAGATGCAACGCCTGATCTTTACATGTGGAGTGCCATAGATGAGTCACGCCGAGCCTCAATCTGGGCGCGCATATATACCTAGCCCCTCTGTCCGGAGGGGCTGATATTTCTCCCTTTGTAGCCTGGTTGTTAAGGCTGCTCTGCAGCATTTCATGCGTTTTTGACGTAAGCCTATTTATGTTGAGTGACAGGCTCGACGCTTCCTTCGTTATTGCGCAATAAGGGTTAACCTTTATTCATCATTATTCGCTGCGGGTAAGCAAAATATATTGTAAATCCACCTTGAAATATAAACATCATATGTTTATATTTGATGAATGAATGAAATGACGTTTTATGATTTAAAGCAAGCCGGTACGATTTCTCACAGTATGTCTGTGCAAGTCGCCCGAGAGCTTGGGCGACGTATTGTTGCCGGAAAATTTGAGCCAGGCGCCTTAATTGACGACGAAAATGCATTGTCAGAGCGATATCAGGTCAGCCGAGTGGTAATACGTGACGCCGTGAAAATACTCGTCAGTAAAGGCTTATTAGAAGTCAGACGAGGGATTGGTACTAAAGTTAATTCACGAAATCGCTGGTTAATGTTAGACGATGACGTGCTAGCTTGGCATTTATCTGCGCCACCTGAACCGACATTTTTAAAGCAGCTAATGGAAATTCGTTTAGCATTCGAACCAAAAGCGGCGCGATGGGCGGCAGAACGAGCTAGCGCACAGGATATTGCCAATATTGAAGCGGCCTATCAGGACATGGTTAAGTACGAGTACCAGCACGCGAATGAATTGTCTGTTACTAAGTTTATTAAAGCAGATGCGATGTTTCACCGAGCGATATTGATCGCTGCTCACAATGAATTTCTGCAAGATATTGAAGGGGTGATTTACTCGGCTTTGTTAGTGAGTATTCGCCTAACTAATAAAGATCCGATTGAAAATGGTACGTCCCTTCCGTTTCACTATGAAGTATGTCAAGCCATTTCAAATCGGGATGGTGCGTTAGCAGAGCAATTGACTGATCGTTTACTACGTGATGCCAGTGAACGATTACAACATAAGGTTGACAATAAAGTCGCCTGATTATCAGGCGCGATGTGCGCCTTTTATTCACTTTCCTTCTTGAGGTTAAAATCATGAAATCAGTTCTTCGTCGCGTGGTAACAACCCTCACGCTCAGTTTGGCTTGCTGTACGGCTAGTTATGCAAAGCAACCGAACATTGTTTTTTTATTTTCCGATGATGCAGGTTATGCGGATTTTGGTTTTCAAGGTAGTCAGACCATGAAAACCCCTAATTTGGACAAGCTCGCCAGCGAAGGTGTTCGCTTTACTCAAGGTTATGTTTCTGATTCAACCTGTGGCCCTTCAAGGGCAGGTATAATGACTGGGCGTTATCAACAAAAATTCGGATATGAAGAAATTAATGTTCCGGGTTATATGAGTGAAAATTCTGCCATTAAAGGGGCTCAAATGGGGATCCCACTTGACCAAGTGACGATGGGAGATTACATGAAATCTCTGGGATATCGCACGGCGTTTTTCGGTAAATGGCATTTAGGCGGAACAGATGAGTTACACCCCATGCATCGTGGCTTCGATGAGTTTTATGGTTTTCGTGGTGGGGATCGTAGTTACTGGGCTTACGAAGTGAATGCACCCCAGCGAAAATCAGAGATTTTCACTGATAAAAAGCTTGAGGAAGGTATTGGAAACTTTAAAGAGCACCAAGGTTATTTAACTGACGTACTGGCTGACAAAGCGAACAAATTCATTGAAAAAGCACCGGATAAGCCATTTTTTATCTTCTTGTCTTTCAATGCGGTGCATACTCCAATGGAAGCGACAGAGCAGGATTTAGCGCAATTTCCAACGCTAACCGGTAAGCGCAAAGAAGTAGCAGCAATGACCTTAGCCCTTGATAGAGCAAGTGGTGCTGTTTTAGATAAACTTAAAGAACTAGGTTTAGAAGACAATACATTAGTGGTTTTTAGTAACGATAATGGCGGCCCTACAGACAAAAATGCGTCATCTAATTACCCGTTAGCTGGTAGTAAGTCTAACTTCTTGGAAGGCGGTATCCGTGTCCCCTTCTTAATGAAATGGCCGGCTAAATTACCTTCAGGTAAAGTATATGATAAACCGGTGAGCACACTGGACTTACTCCCGACATTTTTTATCGCAGGTGGCGGTGAAAAACCAATGTCCACTTTAGACGGTGTAAATTTAGTCCCCTACATTACTGGCCGAAGTGATGCATTACCACATGCAAGCATGTACTGGAAAAAAGAAACGCGTGGCGCTATTCGTCAAGGGGATTGGAAACTCCTTCGTTTTCCTGACCGACCTGCCGAACTATACAACCTTGCAAATGACATCGGTGAGCAACATAACCTTGCTTCGCAAGAGCCAAAACGGGTTAAACAAATGTTCAAAGACTTTTTTGCCTGGGAGATGACCCTAGAACGGCCACTATGGTTACTAAAAAGAGAGTTTGAAGAATACGATTTGAACCGCATGGATAAATATCGTGTTCCGAGCAAACCTGAGTAAGCACTCAGTGGTGTTCTGTTTGGTGAGTGAGGTGTGCAAAGCACACTTCACAAGCCAACCCTCTTTCTTGAGTTTTACCCATTGTTTTAGTTACGCCTAACGCCCTCACTCCCGGTTTGTTTGACGCCAAGAATGGTTAGCCTTACTTATCAACGTCGCTTTGCAGCTGGCGTGTTCACTGCCTACCGCACTTTTTAGTTAACAATTTATTCACTATTACATATTGTTAATTTAAACATCATATGTTTAAATGTGTGCAAATTCCTTATCCATTTAGTTTCTCGCATTAAAGGACGGACATGACTATTTCAAAAAAAATGTACATCAATGGCGCCTTACATAGTGGTCATTCTTCGGCTTCGGTTATCAACCCAGCGAATGATGAAGCTGTTGCCCAGATGAGTGTTGCTAATGGCGCGCTAGCCATAACGGCCTTGCAGGCAGCTGACGCAGCTTATGATAGTTGGTCAAATACGCTGATTAGCGAACGCGTTGATTGGATGATGAAGTTAAAAGTCGCGCTAAAAGAGAATGAAACCCACTTGAGAGAATGTATTCATCTTGAAATGGGGAAAAGCTGGGCGAGTACCCAAGGCGATTTCGAAATGCTTTTAGACAGCTTAGACTTTTTTGCTGGTGAGATTCAAAAGCACGATGTAGAAACCCTTGAAGATAAAGAAGGTACCCATTCTCATGTATTAGTACGTGAATCAGTTGGGGTCGTTGCTGCTTTTCTCGCTTGGAATTTTCCATTGCTAAATTTGGCGTATAAGCTAGGACCCGCATTGGCATCAGGTTGTCCGATTGTGGTTAAACCCTCCTTGAAAACCCCGCTTTCAGCGCTTGCGGTAGGTGAAATTTGTCAGCAAATCGGCCTTCCTGCCGGTGTGGTCAATATCGTATGTGGGCCAGATCAAGAAATTGGGGATGCCATTTCATCGTCGAAAATTCCCGCTTTGTTAACACTGATTGGATCGACTGAAACCGGTAAGCATGTAATGGAGCATGGCGCCACATCAATAAAGCGTTACTCGATGGAGCTTGGTGGTAATGCACCAGTGCTGGTTTTTGCTGATGCGGATCTAGATTTGGCTGCAGATATTGTTTGTGGCCTTAAATTCGAAAATGCAGGGCAAATTTGCGTCGCACCTAATCGCGTCTTTGTGCATAGCTCAGTTGCAGAGACGTTTTATCAAAAAGTTGTGACACGAGCCTTAGCTGTCAAAGTCGGTTTTTCTCGTGATGAGCCCATTGATATGGGGCCTGTTATTGACCAACAGGCTTGGAACAGAATCGATGCACTTGTTGATGACGCTGTTGCTAAAGGTGCTGTGTTGTTGACGGGCAAAGGGCGGCCAGCGCATTTAAGCCAGGGGGCCTTTTATGCGCCAACTGTGCTCAAAGATGTACCACGTGATGCTGATATTTATCGTCAAGAGGTCTTCGGCCCGGTTGTCAGTGTGTTGAGCTTTGACGAAGAAGCGCAAGTTTTACAAGACGCAAATGATACAGAAGCAGGCTTGTCGTCGTTTATTTTCACCTCAGATAACGAACGTGCCCAACGTGTCGCTAAACGCTTGCGTTTCGGGGAAGTGCATATCAATGGCGTGAAATACGCTATTAATTTGCCTCACTGTGGTGTGAAGCAATCAGGGGTGGGAGTTGATTGCTCACATCTATCACTGGAGGAATATTTTACCGTTAAACGCGTCTCTACGGCGTTGGGCAAAGGGCAAGCATAATGAAAATTACTCAAGTTATAAGCCACGTTTTACAATACGACCTAGATGAAGAGTTGGGTTATTCACAGCAGTATTATTTTAAGCGCACTACGCATTTAGTGGAAGTTCGCACTGATATTGGCGTTACAGGATGGGGTGAGTGTTTCGGCGGCGGCAACATCGCCTTGGCGAATAAAACCATCGTGGAAAAAGTGATTCAGCCAATGATTTTGGGCATGAATCCATTGGATCGGGAAGTGATTTGGCACAAAGCTTACAATTTGATGCGTGATCATGGCCAAAAAGGCATGCCGATTCAGTCTTTATCTGGGATAGATATCGCGCTATGGGATATAGCTGGAAAAGTTCATAACCTACCGGTATATCAGTTGCTGGGTGGTGCATTTAGAGAAGAAATCGGTGTTTATGGTTATGGCATGATGCTGCAGCGCGTGCCCGACTTAGCGCATCGATTTGAACTAGAAAGCGCGGCCATTTTGGATAAAGGCTTTAAAGCCATGAAAATGAAAATTGGCTTAGGTGTAGAAAAAGATGTGCGGTTGGTTGAAGCCGTGCGCAAAGCGATCGGGCCAGATGTGTCGTTAATGGTCGATGCTAATCACGCCTATACCACACGCGAAGCGATCCCTTTAGGCCGTGAATTGGAACGTTTAGGTGTAGCTTGGTTTGAAGAGCCCGTTGCGCCAGAAGATTTACAAGGCTATCGCGAGTTGTGCGAAGCCTTAGATGTTAACATTGCGGGAGGCGAAGGCGAATTTACCGTTTGGGGTTTCCGAGATCTTATTAAAAACCGCTGTGTCGATATCCTTCAACCCGAAGTGTGTGGCTTAGGTGGTATCACTCATTATCAAAAGGTCATCGCGCTGGCACAAGCGCATTTCGTGCCTGTTGTGAATCATGTATGGGGCTCAGCTGTCGCAGTGGCAACAAATATGCACCTACTAGCAGCCTTACCTGACTTCCCAGGCGCTGCGCATCCGGTACAACCTATGCTCGAGTATGACACAACGCCGAATCGATTCCGCGAGGAGCTTTTGGTTGATTCATTAGAAATCAACGAACAAGTGAAACGTAATGACGGCGTTGTTGCGTTACCTAAAGGCCCTGGTCTTGGCATAGAGCCAAACCGTGACTTCATCAAAAAATACGCTGTAGGCGGTTAGTCGGTATGCGAGTAAATACTGAAATGGGTCAAGGTTATGCTTGATTTCAATCGTGCGGCGCTGATATGCGTAGATTGGGGCAGTTCTAATTTACGTGCTTATCTTATTGATACGCAAGGTGCGGTCTTAGACCGCTTGCAAAGCGATAAAGGGGTGTTGAATTTTAGCTCGGGTCAGTACGGCCCGGAACTACGCCAGCTTTTGCAACCTTGGTTAAGCGTTAAATCAATCCCTGTGATTTTGGCTGGCATGGTCGGTAGTATGCAAGGTTGGCAAGACGCGGGTTACATACCGTGCCCTAGCAGGTTAGATGATTTAGCGGCCAATCTGTGCCAAGTGTCAAATGATGAACAATTACAGGCATTTATTGTGCCTGGGGTAAAAGGCCTGTCAAACTTTGGTTTAGTTGACGTGATGCGTGGCGAAGAAGTGCAAATATTTGGCGCGTTATCAGCGCACAAAATGCAAGCGCAAAGTGGCGCTCACGATCATGAACTAACAGAGGCTAGTACGCAATTAGTGTGCTTACCCGGCACACATTCTAAATGGGCCCAAGTTGATGTATCACATGATCCATCTTTACAAGGCGCACCGAGTATTCGTCAATTTAGCACCTATATGACGGGAGAATTGTTTGCCTTGCTCAATGAGCACAGCATATTAGGCAAAATGTATCAGCATGAAACGAGTGCCGATGCGTTTAATGGTGCTGCGTTTGATGCCGGTGTAAGAACTGCTCAAGCCCCAGGCTCGCTATTGCACAAACTTTTTAGTGCCAGAAGTAAAGTACTTAATCAAGAGATCGAGCCAGCAGGTGTGCATAGTTACCTATCAGGCATGCTGATTGCCACTGAGGTTTTTGACATGCTCGAGGTATATCAAGAAAAAAACACCAAGGATAGTACGGGCGACAAAGCGCAGCAGATATACGCACCAATTATCCTTGTGGGCGCGCCAGCCCTAACTGAGCTATATGAGCGAGTGATCGCTTCTACCTATTTTAATGTGCGTAGTGTTGCTGCTGAAACGGCGTCGTGCCTTGGTATTCTTAATATTGCCAAAGCCGCTGGTAAGGTATAGCGCTTGGCGTTATCTATCCAATGCAGTAACAGTTTTCGATAAGGAAAAGCAATGAGTTTAATGACATTACACGAAGCGTTGAATGAATTACCGCTGGTGGCTATTTTGCGTGGGATCACCCCTGATGAAGTGGTCGACGTGGCAAAAACATTACAAGAGCAAGGATTTAATGTTATCGAGGTGCCCCTGAATTCGCCTCAACCCTATGAAAGCATTAAACGATTAGTGGCTGCATTTGGTGACACGTTAATCATCGGTGCTGGAACAGTTTTAAGCTGTGCTCAGGTCGATGAGGTTGCAGCCGCAGGTGGGCGAATTATTATCTCGCCAAACGTCAACCCTGATGTGATTCGCCATACTAAATCCAAAGGGTTGTTTTCGGTTCCAGGGTTTTACACTGTTTCGGAAGCGTTTTCTGCCATTGATGCTGGGGCGGATGCCATCAAACTGTTTCCAGCAGATACCATAGGTGCCACTGGGCTCAAAGGAATGATGGCGGTGCTACCAAGCAGTGTTCCTGTGCTGCCAGTTGGGGGCGTGTCTAATACCACTATGGAAGGGTTTATCACAGCAGGTGCTGCCGGATTTGGTTTAGGTTCGGGTTTATATAAAGCGGGTATGACGGTAGAGCAAGTCACCGACAACGCGAAAGGCTATGTGAATGCATGGCGCGCAGCAAAAAAATAAAGGCTATTTGCCTCTAATGCGCCACCACTAACAACAATAACAAGGGTGAGTTAATACACGATACTGATGAATGAACGCCATCGGTTATACGTAGTGACAAACCGCTAATCAAGTTGGAATGTAAAATGACTATTAGTAACGTCGACAGAAATGTGACCAAGTTTGCCATTATTGCCGCCTTTGGTGGCTTTGTATTTGGCTTGGATGCAGCCAATATTTCCGGTGCACTGCGATTCGTAAATTCACAATTTGAACTCAGTAGCATCCAAACTGGAACAGTGGTTGGGGTCGCTATTTTAGGCGTGATTTTGGCGCTGATGTTTACCGGTTCATTTTGTGACAAATTTGGTCGTCGAAAAGTTTTGTTGGCGATTGCTCTGACTTACTCTTTGTCTACTTTGTTATCAGCATTTGCAACTAGCTATGCCATGTTAGTTGTGGGCCGTTTTATTGGGGGAGTTGCTTTTGCCTCCATTACGGTTTCCGCTATGTATATTGGTGAGATAGCACCTGCTGATAAGCGGGGTAAATTCGTATCGATTAATCAGCTGTTAATTACGTTAGGCAGCTTAGTGGCATTTGTCGCCAATTATTGTTTGGTGTTGTCCATGGACAGTATTGCCTGGATAGACAATGAAAATGTGTGGCGATTAATGCTCGGATTTGAATTGGTGCCTAATATCGTTTGGTTCTTACTACTGTTAACTGTGCCGCGCTCACCAAGGTGGCTGGTAGCAAAAGGACGGATCGAGGAGGCGCGTGAAGCCTTTGCAAAAATTGCTCCTGCAGAGCAGATTGAACAACTGATCCATTCAGTACAAGAAAGCCTACAAAAAGAGTCTAAAAACACACCTATTACCCAGTTAAAAACCCTCTTCAGTAAGCGTTTTACATTGGTTTTATGTGTGGCGTTTGCTTACGCTATCGTACAAGGTGCAAGTGGTATGAATGCGGTGCTATTTTATGCACCCACGGTATTTGAGCAGATTGGCATGTCAGTAGAAGATACCTTCATGCAAACCGTCATTCTAGGGTTAGTCGCGGTAATTTTCACCCTTGTTGCCATTCGATTTGTTGAGCAATGGGGGCGTCGTAACCTGACCCTTATTGGCTTGTTGTTTATCGGTATCGCCCATACCTCGATCTGGTATGGATTTAAGTCAGCACATTATGAATTGAGCGAAGAGGCCATCGTTAAGATTCAGCAAAGCAATGTCGATGTCACATTATTGCAGCCATTGGTAGGGAAAACTTATGCCACAGACGTGGACTTGAAGCGTGAATTGACAGGGATTTACTCTAAAAAAGACTTACCTTTGGTCAGCGGAGCCATTATTAACTCAACCATTACGATTAATGCGTTTTTTGTACTGTTTGGATTATTCACCTTTCTAGCGGCGTTCAACATGTCGATAGGGCCTGTGATGTGGGTAATATTCTCAGAAATATTTCCGAACAACGTGCGCAGTGTCGCGTTGCCAGTAGCGGCTTTCGTGCAAAGTGTATCGAGCTACCTAATACAGCAATTTTTCCCTTGGCAACTGGAAAACTTGGGGGCAGCCAACACATTTTTAAACTATGGCATTATCGCATTCATTGGCATGTTAGTTATGGCTAAAATATTGCCGGAAACCAAAGGCAAAAGTATTGAAGATATAGAGCGGGATTTGGTACGCCACTAATTGAGATAAAGACACGCTTGAGCGGCGTTATTGTTTCGTTAACAATTGTCTTGACGATCATTTACACAAGTAGTGAGGTAATATGCTTTGTATCATTCTGTAAGCGTGGTACATTTACAGCATCCCCTAACATAATATGTTTAGAATATTACCATGAGCGAACTAGTATATTACGATCTTAAGCGCACGGCGACGATGACGCCGAGTATGCCGGTACAAGTCGCCCGCGAATTAGGCAGGCGCATTGTTGCCGGTACGTACGAGCCCGGTACACTTATTGATGAAGAGAATACCTTAGCAACACGCTATCAGGTCAGCCGAGTCGTTGTAAGAGATGCGGTTAAAATATTGGTTGGCAAAGGACTACTCGATGTTCGTCGAGGCATTGGCACTCGCGTTAGAGCACGTGACCAATGGTCAATGTTAGATGATGATGTATTAGCTTGGCATCTATCTGCTCCACCTAACCCCGCGTTTCTAAAGCAATTAATGGAAATTCGCTTAGCATTTGAACCGAAAGCGTCTCGCTGGGCGGCAGAACGTGCTACAGCGGAAGACATTGCTGAAATAGAAGCGGCGTGTGTTGCCATGGAGCAAGAAGAGGGCACAGTAGAAAACTTTATTATTGCTGATGCTGAGTTTCACCGTGCTGTTTTGCGTGCTGCTCACAATGAGTTTTTAAAAGCGATGGAAGGTGTTATTTACTCGGCTTTGTTAGTCAGTATTCGTTTAACCAACAAAGATCCTCGTGCAAATAAAACCTCAGTGCCATTTCATCGTGAGGTGTGTAACGCTATTGCTAATCGAGATGCCGATCGAGCTGAAGAGTTAACCACTAACTTACTTAAAGATGCAGACCACCGATTGGTCGATAAAGTCGCTAAGTACAAATAGCCTTATAGGTAACATGACTCAGTAAGTGAGCATCAAACAATTAAACACCAGCTTAGGCTGGTGTTTTTGTTTTTAGGAAGATTAACAGCGGATTTTAAACTATAGATGCACTGCTAACTTGATGCATCGAACTGATAGTTACGGAGCAGCCTCTGCAGGCTGAAATGAGCGAAAAGCGGTCATTGGCGAAACTGCGATAGTAGTCCGCTGAAGACAAGGAGCGGACATTCATTAGTATCGATTTTTAGGCGTTGTCTGATCCTAATGTGTCAAGAGCGGACATTGGTTTTTCTTTAGTTATTACGATAGAAAAAGCGCTAGCGGACACTTTAAGAGAGTGGCTGAAAAAGTCTGCTACTTCTTTGGATATTTCAACTCGCATCCACCGGACTTATCGCTCCAGACTTATGCTTACCCAAAACGTGGGTATAAATTTGTGTGGTTTTTACATCATCATGCCCCAGTAATTCTTGTACTACTCTAATGTCATGCCCTGTTTCGAGCAATCGTGTTGCGAAACTATGCCGAAACGTATGTGATGTAACCCGTTTTAAAATTCCTGTTTCTTGAACTGCTTTTTTTAATGCCTTCCGAAACCCCGTTTGATGAAGGTGATGACGGCATACATAGCCATCGTAAGGGTGAACACATCGTGTAGTTGAAGGAAATATATATTGCCAAGATAAGTTCGTAGCGGCCTTCCCGTATTTACGTATTAGAGCAGGTGGTAGTGATGACAGCCCATACCCTTCATCAATATCCTTTTGATGAATACACTCCACTTTTTGAATTTGTCTAGTAATCTGGTGCTTAGCCAATTCTGGAAACATTGTTACACGGTCTTTTTGGCCTTTTGAGCGAAAAATAAAAATAGTGTTTCGTTCAAAATCAAAATCTTTTACGCGCCGCTTCAACACCTCAGATATACGGAATCCCGCGCCATACATTAGTGTGCCAATAGTATGATGAACCCCTCGTAATTTATTGATTACGGCAATCGCATCATTATGACTTAATACTTCTGGAACACGGACAGGTGTCTTAGCGAATTTAAAGGACATGTTGGTTAAGTCCATATTAAGCACATGACGATACATAAAAATTACGGCACACAAGGCTTGGTTTTGAGTGGTTGGGGAAACTTTTAACGCTATAGCAAGATGTGACAAAAACTGTTCAACTTCTAGTTCCCCCATATCTTTAGGATGACGCTTGCCGTTGAAATAAATAAATCGTCTAATCCAATGAAGGTAGGCCTTTTCCGTTTTTATGCTATACCTTTTGGTTCGCAAAGTAACCCTAATAGATTCTATAAAAGGTGACTTGGACATAATATTATCTCCTGCAAACGAACTGTTTTTATATACAGGTATAATGCATGTTTTTAAATTGTGTCAAGATTGCTTCCTATTATGTAAATTTCTAAGGTCTCGTTTTGTTTTTCAAAAATATGCTAAGTTATTAATTTAACTATGGAAAATATTTTTCACATAGTTTTTAATAGGAAGCAGAAAAGTCTCGTTAAACCTAAGTCTCCTTTTGCTTTTGCAACTCCGAGTGGTTTTACTCGCACGATAGTAAAAAATACTGAATAAAATCAGAAGGTAAGAACTTAAAATGATGAAAACAACAATCATATCTAGAAGTTACATATACGACATGCTCGATAATAAGCGTTAAATGCCTCTCAGTGGGGTGTATTTATCTTTCCAAAGAAGACTATGAATTCAGGGATTCTATACCCTTCAATCCATTAATTAGGAGTTAATTGTGGTTAACAATTTCAATAAAGGTGCGAAGTTCGTTAGAGCTGACCTTCATATTCATTCTTACGGAATAGATTTCGGTTCGTTTGATGTGACAGACGAAAAAATGACGCCTAAAAATATAGTAGATACTGCGTTAAGATCCAATTTAAAAATAATTAGTATTACAGACCACAACGAGATTCTAAACAGTAATATTGCAATTGATTACGCTCAAGATAAAGACATACTTGTAGTCCCTGGAATAGAAGTTAGTACAACACAAGGACACCTTCTTGTGTATTTTAATTCTTTTAAAAACCTAAGATCATTTCACGGAAAGCTAAATATTTCTGATGACAAAGAACGTTGTTCACAGGGTATTGTTGAATGCTTAAATTTAGCAGAACAGTACCATGGCTTTGGGGTGCTAGCTCATATTGAATTAGATTCAGGGTTTGAAAAGACTGTGTCTAGATTTAATGCTCAGATGGATGATTTGTTTTGTCATTCTGCATTACTTGCTCTTGAAATAAGTAAAAAGGAAAGTTTTGATCTTTATACTGATAACGATACCAATACTCATCGATTGTCTTTAGTCAAAAAAAGACGAGAAAAACTTGAACTTCACGATGAAGTCATTCTGCCTAAAGTTATGTCCTCGGATTCACACTCTATTAATAAGCTTGGAACTAATGCAGAAGGCAATAAAAAGCTAACACGCTTTAAAGTTGATGAACTGAGTTTTGATGCTCTTCGTATTTCCTTGAGTTCTTATGAATCACGAGTACGTCTTGAAGATACAATTCCTGAAAAGGTTGCTAAATTTACTGGTGTCCATATTAAAGGTGGTCTTCTGCACGACCAAAGAGTTGACTTCAGTGATAACCTTAGTTGCATAATTGGTGGTAGGGGAACCGGTAAGTCAACATTAATGGAAATTATACGCGTAGCGTCAGGCAATGAATCATCTAAGAATGTTATTGATAGTGATGTATGGCCTGATGATATCAGTTTATTTTACGAAGATGAGACAGGAAAAGAATTAGAATTTCGACGTTCAAAGAATGATCATACATTTAATCATACAGATGGACAGGACGGTCTTCAAAGAGTCCCTATCGAGTGCTATGGGCAAAGTGAAACGGCCGATACAGTAAAAAATAGCGATAATGACCCAGAAGCATTGCTAGCATTTTTAGATGGTTTTTTGGAGCTTGAACATCTAAAAAATGAAGATGACAATGTTTGTGACTTGCTACTAAATAATCAAAGTGAATTGGGAAAGCTGCGGATTGAAGTTTTGGCTATAAAAGATACTGAAAGACAGCTTCAAGCGCTTAAAGAAAAAAAATCAAGATTAGAAAAAGATAAAGTAGGTGAGCTTGTTAAACATCAAGTAGCCTTGGTTAAGGAAAAGGGGTTAAGGAATGATCTTATTGAGCAACTTAAAGAACTTGTTAAAAACTACCGAAAAGTACTAAAAGATACTGACTTATTTGACTATTTCAATAACTTCTCTGATGAAGAAATCATTGTGGGGAAGGATCAATTTACTGAAGTAAAGAAGCTTATTAACGAATTCTCTGGAATTGTTTCAATTAAATCTGACGAATTAAATGTTGCTTTAGAGGAGAAAATAGCTCTCCTTAAAGTCCAGTTGGATTCATGGAAGTCAAAAGAATCAGAAATACAAAAGAAGATTGACGAGAAAAAAGCAGAGTTAGATAAAGCCGGAATCCCTTTTGACATTGGAAAAATAAATCAAATAGCCAATGATCTTGAATATTATGAAAAGCGCTTAAGAAAGCTCGAAAAAGATCAGCTTAAATTAAAAGAAACCCAAAAATATAGAAGCGACCTGCTGAAGAAACGTTTAGAGTTAAAGAAGGAAATTTATAAGGTACGCTATGCTTTTAGTATTCAAATAAACGATAATTTGAAAAATTCAGTTGATGGTCTCTTTGTTGCAGCTAAATACACTGAAGGAACTTATTCGCCAAGCTTCGAAGAGCTTATGAAGCAGGTGATGGGGTGGAGAACATCTCAAGTTAAAAAATCTGAGATCATCGCATCAAACTTATCTCCAATAACCTTTGCTTCAGAGGTGAAGCGCGGTAGAAAAACGCTTTTCGAAGCGTTGTTGGATGAAGACAATAAGCGTGTCTTTTCTGATGAAGATATAGAGCGAATCATTGAGCGTGTACGTGATAACTATTCGTATGAAGATTTTGAAGCGCTTACCTACGAAGATCGACCTAATATATTAGTGACGAAAGTTGTAGAGATTAATGGGCAAATAAAAAATATATCTAAGTCGATCTCTAAATTGTCATTAGGGCAACAACAGTCAATTCTGTTAGCAATATTAATACAGTCTAAAAATAATATTCCGCTTCTAATTGATCAGCCAGAGGACCATCTGGATAGTGAATTTATATATAAAACAATTGTTACCAATCTCAAAAAGATCAAAGAAACAAGACAGGTCATTATTGTTACACATAATGCAAATATTGCAGTTCTGGGTGATGCGGAATTAATTATTCCACTTAGAAGTACAAATGATCAAACATCGATTGTTAATAGAGGTTCTATTGATAGAGGCTCTATTCAGAAAGATTGTTGCGCAATTTTGGAAGGTGGGGAAAGAGCTTTTTCTCATCGTCAAAAAATATACACGTTGTAGCAGTTTAAAGGTATCTTCAAAAATAAGTCTAGAATTACAACCTTTATCGACGGTTTTCGTTGAGGGTGATGGCATATAACAAGAGACTATGGCGTCAATAGCTAATTTGTAGCCTTTGGCGCTTCCCACATGACCCCGTCTCTGAGCATTGAGTTTAAGATAACAACCATCTTTCTAATGCACGCAATAATAGCCACTTTCTTAGGCTTACCCGCTGCGACTAATCGTTGATAAGTTTCCTTGAATACGGGGTTACTTTGTATTGCTGACATCATCGCCATGTACAAAACGGTTCTGACTTGATGTCTGCCACCTTGGATTTTCCGCAATCCCTTATAGCGCCCACTTTCTCGATTCATGGGAGCCACACCGACTAATGCAGAGGCTTGTTTGTTAGTCATGTAACCTAACTCTGGCAAGTTACTGATGATGGAAGCGGAGGCTATTTTTCCGATTCCTTTCATGCTCTGTAAGATGCAGTTTTTCGCTTGATAATCAGGGCAAGATTCTATGAGCGCGACGATTTTATTTTCAATTTTGGTTATCTGGTTTTTAAAGACGGTGAGAATAGGTTTGATAGTCATAGCGAGTTCTTTTGGTAGAATTTGCAGGCGGTTTTTTTCCATCGTTTGCATGACGAGCAATTGATTTCGTCTCGCAACTAAATCACTCATAGCCTGCATGGTATCTGGTTTTAGTTGAGATAATTTAGGCTGAATAGCCTCACCGTAATGCGCAATCAGTTGAGCATCTAGTTTGTCTGTTTTAGCCCGCTGACCTATCGCCCCAGCAAAGCGTTTAATGTGAATAGGATTGGCAACAACGAAGGGTAAATTAGCATTTGCACATGCGATAATAAATGGCATTTCTAAACGGCCTGTTGCTTCAATAATAATGCGCCCAGGTGCGTGTTGTTTGATTATTTTTATGGCTTCTTTAATGCCTTTTTCATCATTCGAAACGGTGAAATAAATATCGAGAGGGCGGATGTAAATATCTAATTGAAACTTGCCCGTATCGACACCCACGTTAACGCTTTGATTTGTTTTTGTATTCATAATAAGCTAACTCTTGCTTGCATAATGCGGGTTGAGACCCAGTAGACTATTCGAGTGTTTTGCTTGGAGTCCTTTGTGGCGTTCTTTCTTGTTATCGGTCTCTCAACTGAGGAGCCATCAATCAATCGAACTACCACAAAAGAAGGCTTTAGTTGCAGCTAAAGCTTGGGTCTCACTTTACCTCACCCCGACTAAAATCAGGATGATTTACCTGAGTTATTATCCATACAAAAAAATTAAGCCGCCTGCAGCGCAGGCTGGGACGCATACACGCGGGGCGGCTTCGCCATTATGCCCCACATGTCTGCGCCCGTTATTGAAAAGTTATGAGTCATTAGAGGTATGCGTCATGAAAACAATAGTATTAATTATTAGTCTAATTTTAACATTTTCGGTAAGTGCAGGAGATACAATGCGAGTCCCATACCCCCAATTAACTAATCTTTCAATTGAAGCACCATCAGATTGGATTGTTTATGAGAACAGAATTTTCGGAATAGAACCTAAGAATCGAGACATTGACGTTGCAGGTACTGTTTATAGAGCTACAGATAATACCTTAAATAACTTCATGCAAAATAAACATGAAAGTATTTTATCTAAAATGAAGTGGTATAAACCCGTTGGCGAGGCTACGGTAATTAAAAATGGTTCGTACAATGGATATATACAGGAGTATTCAGGTATTTGGCCAGATGAAAAAGTGCCAACTAGATATGTCGTAACTGCGTTTGAAGTTCAAGGGTATTTTCTTTCACTTACTTTTACTGGTCTAGAGCAAAAAATAGAGCTCTACAGACCTATAATCAAAGAAATATATAGCTCAATTGAGTTCAAAGATTAAACTCATAACAAGTCACTCAAAAGGACAAATAACAGTTGGTTTTTGCTCCTTCGTCGCTTATTTTAACTAACTATTATTTGCCTCTTAGTGAGGCGTTAGCAGTACTAAGTATGTATCGTATCAAAAGAGCTCGGAGTGTAATTCATAGCCTTGCGCATCATGGTGTAAGTGCTCTTTCTTGGTTGTACTATACAGAGACACCCAACTTTTAAGTCCTACTATACAGAGACACCCAACTTTTAAGTCCTATAAAAACTTCCATGCTTAGGGGGACAATTGCCTTCTAAATGCGTCAAGGTACTTGGGGTATGAGTGATTGAGGATTTTCACTGAAATCTTGCGCGTTGAGGTATGAAAATGGCACGCGAAGTCAGTTTTTAAGCAAGCGTCTACCTTACAGGTTATGTAAAGGTTGTCTTGTTTGTTGGCCTTAAGCGCGTTTTAACAGAACTTTCGCTTTGGTCATTCCTCGTATTCGTTGATGATGAGTATGGCGCTTAAAGGCATTCATCATTTGCTCCGCACCTGCTGCATAACAAAAATGTTTTTCGAACTCAGTGGTTAACGTTAGCCATTGAGCAGCGTCTAGTCCCAATCTTTGTAGAATAGGACTGTGAGTGTTATCAATATGGCCCGCCTTATCATCACGAATACAGCGGCCAGTGGTATCAACGAGCTCACAATAGTCTTTGAGCGAATACGCAATACCTTTTGGCATGTCTTCACGAGGATTACCTACAAAGGGCATCAAAACGCTTGGTTGTGATTGTTGGTTTTTAGCGGCGTGAATGCGTTTTTTAATACTGGTGTGCTTTGACGTTTCAGGTGTTTTTGCCATTTTTGCGCGAATGGGATTTAAATCTACATAGGCCATACACGCCAGCACTGCGCTTTCATCAAGTAGTGCTTGGGACTTAAATCGCCCTTCCCAGAAGCGACCAGTGCAGCCGTCTTCTTTATTGGCTTGACGAGCAATATACTCATTCAAGTCACGCATAAACCAGCTTATGTCGTAAAGACGTTTTCGATAGGTTTCAACGGTTTCATCAAAGGTGAGTAGCTCTGCTTGGCTCAAGGTATCGCCGTTAACAAACTTCTGAGTCAGCAATGTGCCTTTGTGTAGCTTGTGATAGCGCCTCAACACTTCATCAGCATCCCATTTGTCCGCCATTGATTTATCTACACATAGCACCACATGCGTGTGATTATTCATGACTGCATAGGCACAAATGTCGACGGAAAATACGGTCGCTAGAAATAATAAACGCTCTTCTACCCAACCACGGCGATGCTCGTAACTCTGGCCAGTAAGCTGGTTCGTACCACATAAATAAGATTGGCGAACGCACCGGGACACGCAATGGTAATAAGGCGTATCGATTAAACTTATTTGGCTTTTTCGAGATTGAGGCATAGCTCATCCACCTATTAAAAATGTGACATGAATAGATTGTAGTGTAGCTCTGAAAATTGACCATTTTTATAATGGGTGTCTTTCTTCTCTCGGTGTCTTTCTTCTCTCCTCAGGCTCAGGCACATATATGGGCGTGAGATCTTCCGACTTTAGCAACTTCACTAATTTAAGTGCATCACGGCGGTCAGTCTTAATTCGTTCACCAGGCTTTTTGGGTATAAGGGACGGCGCTACAACATAACAACAATGCCCTAAACTCGTTATCAGCCGATAAATCCAGTAGCCACAAGGCCCAGCTTCATATACAACGTGAAGTGTTGCACTAGGATATTTAGATTCAAACTGCCGGAGCAGCTTTTTTACACTAACTTTTGATGAAGATACCCGTCCGTAGTGAACAGGGCTGGCACCGCGTTGTTCCTCACAATAAGCTACTTCATGGAATTCTTTGTGCGTATCCAAGCCGATAAAAATCATGCTATGTTTATTCATGCTAGCCTCCAAATGATTTAGTCTTTAGCAAACTAATTATGGTTCCGGCCGGCGTTCCGGTGGCTTTCAGCTAACCCACGAAAATGCGGAGGCTAGCATTTCACAGGGAGTCATTGTGTCTATATTTCAAGGGAGATTAAATGAGACGTTCAATAAAAAGGAAGTTATTGTTCAATATCGTGCTTTTAGTGCTCGCAGTTTTAGTCAGTATTTGGCCTCTGACAATGATAGCTAATGGCGACATTTCATTTGACAGACATGGCGGTTCGATCAGTTTGTTACTAGGTTTAATACTTTTGGCTCTTCTTTGCTCTAAGAGTATTTTATTAATAATTGTGCGTCCTTTTGTTCGCAATAACCCTAGTCTTAAGGAAAGGTTATATAGCGATTGTTGGACACTTTTTTTAGGTCCTGTAAGGAAATGAAATATAACAAACAAATTATGGCCGACGCGCAATCAGCGCGCGCAGCATATTCGAAACGTTAGCTGTCAGTAGGTAAACCATGACCCAAAAGTCTTTGCCAAGAAGAGCTTTAAAGTATGCCGTAATATTTTCTTCGATAATTATGCTTTTGGTTTTGTATGCAATGCTAACCAGAGATGTTACAGGCTCAGCCGTGGAAGTATTTCTCCGCTTAGTTGTAACAACCTTTTGTGTGTTTGGCGCAATGTGGTTAGTTTTTATTTTTTACCTATTCGCAAACCCAGATGCTGATAAACCTAGAGAGAAGGGCTTTTGATTACAATGGATTTTAAAAAGCGTTACTTTCTTCGATTTACAATGTCAGCTAACAAAAAAATTAAGCCGCCTGCAGCGCAGGCTGGGACGCATACATGCGGGACGGCTTCGCCATTATGCCCCACACGTCTGCGCCCGTTATTGAAAAGTTACACACCACTTTGGAGTCAATGAATGAAAAATTTATTTATGGTTATTGCTGCTTTGATTGCAGTGGGCTGTAACGAAATAGAGTCGAAAAATAACTCCCCAGAAATTGCAGTCGCTAAGATTATGAGTAACGGGGATAAGAGCGTTTTGGATGACGTTCAACTTTATCTCTCTGATAAGAAAGCGTACAAGGTAAAACACAAAGACGGACTGGAAGAATCTGGATTTGATGGCGCTTTTGAAGATTCATTTGACTTTGCGTTTGTAATTACCGAAAGCCTAAAAAGTATTAACAGTATAGCAGTTGTAGATTGGAGAGAAGATGCACAATATGTCTTTAATTTGTTGAGCAATATATCTGAGAATACACTTGCTAAATGCAGCATAGCGAAAGATCTAGCGGCCGACATGCAGAAAACTCAGTCAAATATATCTTACTATTTGGAATCTCACGAATCTGGTTTTTTGTTCTCAAAGTGTGCAAAAAACGTTGGGTTAGAAATTATTGGAATCGACAATGGCACAGATTCGTTCGTCTTGTCTTTAGTGCCAAGTCGCAATGTGGCTCAGCTTAAAGAGTATTCGCAGCAACTGAAGTTAAAAATAAACACCTATGGTAAACGTGTGTAACAAGTTAAAGCAGCGGAATACCACTCGCTACGCTCGCGTTTTCCGCTGTTTAAAGCGTTAATTTCTGCTTTAGGGTGATAGTCCAATTAAAATCTGAATGTCCTCAACGACCGCCTAATGGCACAAACCCGTCAGTGGGATGGGGGTCGATCCCTCATACTTTTAATCCAACTCTCATGACTGTTCGCTTTCCTCTCTTCCTATTTCTGTCATCACGCTGAACACACTAGCACTTCAATTTCTCTAAACTTCTAGGCTAGTCGATAGCAAAATAAGACTGAGTCTAGAAAGTGAATTTCCTACAAAATTTAAACATCATATGTTTGCAATTATGATACAAGCGCGTTAATGTATTGTTGAACAGTCAACACGCTATCCCATACTTGATAGCCCGACGAATAGTTAAATTAATTCCGTCGCACCCAAGAAACAGGTTCAGTAGAGCAGGACCTATTAGGGAGCAAAAGCGTCTGAAATGAATAGGAAATGTATTGTGAACACAAAATTTGCCCACAACAAAGCCATTAATGCGAATAGTAACAGCCCATTTGTAAAGTTTCGCAGTATCAATATTGGCGATTGCCAATGGACTGAAGGATTCTGGGCTGACAAATTTAAACAAGCTGAAACGATTATGGTTCCCCATATGGGGGAGTTGCTAAAGGGTGATATAGGTCACGCTTATAACAACTTTAAAATTGCTGCCAATATGCAGGATGGCGAAGCAAAAGGTATGTTATGGCACGACGGCGACTTCTATAAATGGATGGAAGCCTGCATTTACGTTTACGGTATCAATAAAGACTCTGCATTGTTAACTGAATTAGATGAGATTATCGCTGTATTAGCGAAAGCGATGTGCAGTGATGGATACTTGCATACGCATAACCAAATCTTAAATAAGCCTCGCTGGGCAACCGTATGTGATCATGAACTATATAATGGTGGTCATCTTATTCTTGGTGGGGTAATTCATCATCGTGTCACTGGCCAAACAAACTGGTTAGATTTATCCATTAAGCACGCTGAATACCTTTACGAGGTGTTCAAGCCTAGAGATCAAGAGCTTGCTCGATTTGGCTTCAATCCATCACAAATAATGGCATTAGTTGAACTGTACCGTGAAACTGGAGAGAAAAAGCACCTCGAACTGGCGGATATTTTTGTGACGATGCGTGGCTCAGTTCCTATGGAATTACATGATTCTGTTCCCTATTGGTTTACCGGCGATCAATGTCAAATGAAAACCCCTTTGAGAGAAGAAACAGAAGCGGTAGGCCATGCAGTAACGGGCATGTATTTGTACTCAGGTGCAGCGGATGTATATGCAGAAACAGGGGAAACTGCGCTAATTGAATCACTGCAAAGCATTTGGTCTAGTGCTAACGAGCGCAAGATGTATATCACGGGAGCATTAGGTCAGTGCCATCATGGTGCTTATGATGATCAGAACATGATCCACGAAGGGTTCATCGACGATTACTTAATGCCTAATTCGACAGCTTACAATGAAACATGCGCCAACATTTCAAATGCTATGTTCAACTGGAGAATGTTAGGCATTACAGGTGATGCAAAGCATGCGGATAATGTTGAGTTGGTGTTGCATAACAGTGCCATGGTTGGCATTAGTGCCGACGGTGAAAAGTATTTTTATGCGAACCCGTTACGCATGAATTTCGGCCAACGTGATTATTCAGATCATTGTGACTGTACCGAGTCTCCGGACCGCGAAGCATACATTGAATGTTTTTGCTGTCCGCCAAATTTAGTGAGAACCATTGCACAAGTCTCTGCTTGGGCTTATAGCCTTACAGATAATGGTGTTGCGGTGAATTTATATGGTGGAAATGAGCTAAATACTAAATTACTTGATGGTAGCGAATTGTCATTGAAGCAAGTCACTCAATTCCCTTGGAATGGCTCAGTGTCAATTACAGTTAAAGCCTGTAAAGCGGAGCAGTTTGACATCGCAGTGCGTATTCCTGGTTGGGCTAAAGGCGCAACCGTGTCAGTTAATGGTGAAGCGGTAGACGGTGTAAAAAACGCAGAGTACGTCATCCTTACGCGCCAATGGCAACAAGGTGACATTATCAACCTTGAATTGCCAATGAATACCACCTTTGTTGAAGGCCACCCAAGAATCGAGGAAGTTCGTAACCAAGTTGCCGTCAAACGTGGCCCGCTTGTGTACTGCATTGAGACGCCTGATTTACCTGAAAAGACAAATATTTTGGATGCCTACATAGCGTCAGATGCCAAGTTTGATGCGCATTTTGATCAGAGCTTTTTAGGTGGTATGACGACCATTAAAACAGAATTATTGGTACGCCAAGACAATACGCAAAATATGTATGACGAAGTCAAAAAGCCTGCTTGGGAGTCTTACCAAACTCAATTTATTCCGTATTACGCGTGGAGTAATAGAGGAACGTCAGAGATGACTGTGTTCGTACCCGTTGTGTGGAAATAACATAGCAAAATCGCTTTTCGGTGATGTGCGCCGTTAGGCTGTTCAAAGCTGCCACTCCAGTTTTGAGCGGCCTTTTTATTTTGGGTTGTTGCTGCTTGCATCCATAACGTCTAGGGAGCCAAATTATGACGCTTAACATAGTTACCAGTGCCTTTTTGTTGTTGAGTAGCTCGCTGATCGTTACGGGTTGCGGTAGTACAGGAAATCATACAAACCAAGGTGGCAATCAAGTCCCCCGTGCTGACAATGCCACTGCTTTATTTAGTGAAACCCACAATGTGTTACCAGCCTCTAAACGTGCCAGACGAAAGTGGGATGGTCCCATTGTGGCTGATTTAGATGGAAATGGTTGGCAAGATTTATTGCTTACCGAACATGCTCACGAAGTGTTGATTTTCTGGAATGAGGGGGGGAAATTCAGTGAACCTGATACCCTACTCAAAGGCGATATGCACGGTACGGGTATCGGTGATTTTGACAACGATGGTTTGGCCCAAGTAATTGTGGCACAAGGGGGAGGGAATGGAAGCAACCCAAGAAAGCCAAAACATATAAAGATAACCAAAGCACGTCAAATGACGGGCAATAGAGTGTTAACGCACTTTGAGAAAGGGCGGGGTCGTGCAGTAAAAACCTTGGATGCCAACCAAGATGGCAGCACGGATTTATTTTTAACGGGCTTTGCTACACCACAACAGTTTAAAACGGGTGCCAACCATTTATATGCAAATGATGGCACAGGTCAATTTACGTTTGCAGGGTACTTACCCCATGCACAACGTTTAAGCTATAAAAGCATAGTGACAGACGTTAATAATGATAGAGACCCAGATGTGCTTGTGTTTGGTGGGGAAGAGATGGTTGCTGCTCTTGGTGGCCCTGGGTTTACATTCATTGATGCGACTAAAGCCGTTCTAGGTGATGCATACAAGACCACAGAAGTCAGCGCCATTGGGCAATTAGATTATGACAATGACGGGGACCTTGATCTCGCCATTAGCCGTGCTAAGCACCAATTTAGCAACCAACTTTTCTTTGATAAAGCTGAACAGCGTTTTGCGTTTTTTTCGCGCTTTCAACCGTTGCTTATCGATGAGTTAACCATTGCTGGCAACTTTAGATTGATCAATTTGCAAATGGCCTATCCCGACTTTGACATTTACCTTGGCAAGCAGAAAACGAAATTAGCGATTGCAGGTCGTGACGATATTAAAAATTTCGGGTCAGATTTAAGTGGCAGTCGAGAGCTTGATATTCGTCAGCAGCAAGCATTCGGTTGGCCGACTGACGTTTGCCCTAAAGGTACTAAAATGAAAGATCTGCCAAAGGAATCAAAACCTGGTTTGTATATCGGTTATTTAGGCGATGATACATGGCGTATATGTAGCCAAACGCGCTCCCCAACGGCTGGCGTTGTGCTAAATGTCACTGATGGTCCAACGCCAACCACGATTGAGCCGTTGCCAGCTAAATTGTTAGAAAACCAAAATGGGCATTACGTTGAAGTGACCGCACCTAAGGGCATTGATATTCAAGGGCCTACCGGAAGTGTTGTGGCGGCTGATTTTGATAATGACAGTTGGACGGATCTATTGTTTATCGAATATGGCAATATGGCGAAATCACATAAACCGATTATGTACATGAACGACAAAGGAAATGGCTTTGTTGAGAATAAAGAGCATGGCATTGTTATCAACGATTTAGGTGCAACAGGGGCAGGCGCGGATGTCATCGATTTCGATAAAGACGGCGATCTTGACCTTGTTACCGCCAATGAGCGTGGCACATGGCGACTGTTTGAAAACCACACATCTGATCAATCCAGCCATCATTTTCTCGGTGTTGTCGTGGGTGGCTCCCCTTCAGGTAAAGCGACGCAATTGGCGGCAACAGCCACGTTGAAAGCGTGCGGCAGACAATGGCAGCAACAAGTAGGTGCCTCTTCTTCTGCTTACGCAGACAATTACAACAACCAGTTGTTATTTGGTTTAGGGGCATGTGAAAAAGTAGATAGCGTTGAAGTGCAGTGGACGAATGGCGAATCTAAAGTCTATTGGCCCAACATGATTGATAGCTATTTTGTTATCCGTCATGACTAAATAGGGGCTTTGGGTAAGAGTTCGAGCAAATTTCAATAAGCGTACTGCAATATAATACTTAATTATTTAGGGTTGGCTTTAGTATTGGTTCATCGCCGTGAATTTTATTCATAGAGTAAATAATATCCCTGTAAAGTATTCGCGTGTTTGCACAAAAGGTGCGGCAAAAATCGTAATAATATCCCCTTTTAAGAAGCCAACGTCTCTTTTATGCATTACTTGCAACGTCATGGCTTCCTCACGCATCTCAATAGAAACCTAGACTCTATCAAAGACAAGCGTGTCTCAATTCTACAGTTCTGCTTAACTTGGTTTTAGGATGTTAATTCAGGACACATTCTTGCATTAGGTGCTCATATATACGGTGCTTAGACGCACCTATGTAACAGTTTACTGCTAAGGAATGATATGAATACCAGACAGTTGGCCACGCGTACGCTTGTTCAAGCCATTACCGCGACGCTCGTTTTCCTTATTGCTTGGTTGGTTGTCACCAATGGTAAAATTCTGTTGACTGTGTTTGGTGGGATCTTGATAGCAGTATTGTTTCGTGAATCCGCCAATTGGATAGGTCATAAAGCTGGCGTTAAGAGTAAATTTCTATTGCCCGTTACAATCATTGCCCCTTTCGTTCTTGTTGGCCTTTTTTTCGTTTATACCGCGCCGCAAATATCAGCCCAAGGGAAAGAGTTAATGGAGCGCTTACCCCAAGCCAATAGCTATATTAATGAGCATTTAGCTGGACTCCCTTGGGGGGCACAGCTAAAGAAGAACCTTACTCATTTAAGTTCATCTGACTCAGAGGTCAGCACAGTGGTGAATGCGGTATCGAGCGTTTTCTCATCGACCTTAAATGGGTTCGGCAGCTTCATTTTTGCGCTATTTCTTGGTTTATTTTTAGCCGTCAATCCAGGCTGGTATATCAAAGGGGCCGTGACACTTGTACCACCCACACGACGTGAACGAATACGAGATGTACTAGGCGCTTGCGGCCGCGCATTATCAGGATGGCTGGTGGCTAAAATCGCTTCAATGGTGTTAGTAGGAATATTAACTACGTTAGGGCTGTGGGCTCTGGGTACTGACCTTGCCCTTGTGCTCGGGGTAATTGCTGCTTTGCTGTCGTTTATACCTAATATCGGGCCGATACTTGGTTTTATACCTGCGGCAATGGTCAGCGTGATTACTGGGCTGGATACGCTTTTGTATGTGTCTATTTTGTACCTAGCTGTGCAGATGATGGAAAGCTATGTGTTGACGCCTATGTTGCAAGCCGAATTAGCCGACTTACCTCCAGCTCTTACGCTATTTGCTCAGGTTGCTTTAGGAGCGATGGTCGGCATGGCCGGTATTTTATTGGCTGCACCACTTTGCGTGGCCGCAATGGTTTTCATTAATAAGCTGTATGTTGAAGATATATTAGAAAAGCCTAATGAACGTGGGCAAACACACAGCGAGCAAACTAATTGATTTGTGGAACAACCTGCCAGCCATCTAAAAAGTATCTGGCTGGAAGCATGATATCTGTGTGTGAAAATGCCTAAAGCGCCACAATCACAGCTACAATCACACAAAAGAACGCTAGCGCAGGTTATGTTGTTGCCAATAATCATCAATGGCTCGTTGCGCCACAAGGCTAAGCACGTCTCGATTTAATGCTAAGGCACTTCCTAAGGTCGATTTGGCTAACTCTTTGTCAAGGATAGCACTGGCGACTAGTTCGATAGCATCGTCTAGGCTTTCACCTCCTTCACAGTATCGAACATGGTGATCACTATTTAGTGTGTGCTCCTCTAAGCCCTTAAACCAGCGTTTGAATACCATAGAGGCTAGCGCCTTATAGCGGGGCTGATGGCCACCGAATACGATCATAAATATTTTTGAACTCGGGTAGTTATGCTGTTCCCGAATTCTGTTTAATGTACTCACTAAACTTTCAATCTCGTCTTTCGCTGCTTGGGTCATGAGTTTGGCGTAAATTGGCTCTAATGCTTGCTGGTATTGGCTCATATCTGAATGCGTTAGGGCGCCGGCAGTTCTAACATGGGTAACAAGTTCAGCGGTGACATCTGCCAATTCCTGACTTAATTCCTTTGGTTCATGGCTGCGTATTTCGTTTATCCAGCCATCTACTTCTTTCAGTGTTTCTTTATCCCACGTATTCAGAAGGCTGTAGTAAACCGCTAGAGTACTGTGACTCAATGCTTTTAAGTCATGGTAGCGAGTTGTGTTAATAGTGAATGCTTGTTCAGTTTCACCACATTTAACAATAAGGCGATTGTCCATGCGACAGATCAGCAGTACATCACCTTGTTTGATCTGGCTAATGATTTCATGTTTTTGTTGCCCGTACAGGGAGTGAAATCGGGCGTTGATGTTGCCGAGCGGGTTACTGGTAGGCTCGTTATTCGAATTATTTATCTGGTAACGCATTCAATATTCCTCGTTGTGCACTGTAGGTACTAGGCACATCCGTTGTTCATTGTGGTTGATTGTTCTGATGCACTAATGCATGAAAGATACCGAAACGCATGGAAGGCACGAACATATCGAAACGTGCAGGTATAGCACTTGCCTCCACCCACCTAAATACCTAAGGCAATGCAAAACACGGTGCGCCGCTAAGCATGAAAAGGGGACGTTACGTCATTCAACTTTGACTGTGACCAAGGTGCATTTGAGAAGGGGATGCTGAGCCACTGTGAAAAATTATCATACTGACTGTGTAACCTGTGCCGCTTTGCGTTAAGTCTGCAGCTATAGGCCTAGTTTCGTTTGCTGATGATTGTGTTTTCGCCCCGCGCCGTGCACGTGTAAGTCACTGCTTAGCGGGTCTTTTTTTGTGTGTAGCGCGATGTTAGCTTAGGCGATTTTGACTTATTAGGAGAGGGAATGTGTTCATTTCCATGTTGGGAAATTCGATGGGAAATTCGAGTGTCTATTTTTTATTATGAAATATGCTCATGAATTAATGAGATTAAATCATTTTTATTCATCTAACCTTGCGCGTATAAAACCTACTTCGCTGCTAACGCTTAGGTCGTTTGGTGCTTTTAGTACTCATTTATTTGGGGTTTAGTGACAAGCTTGCTTGAGCGCTAAACACACCCAAAAGCAGTCATCCTTTAGGTTTTATTAATAAACGGAATGTCAGGTCACAATGAATAACCAGTTTACATTTTCTATTAAGCGCATTGATTTCGATGAAAACTATCATCCGTCGGACAATACTCGGATCACGACTAATTTCGCTAATTTGGCCAGAGGCAATAGGCGCCAAGAGAATCTGCGTAATGCGCAGCAGATGATTAATAATCGTTTCAATGCCTTAGCATTTTGGGACAACCAAAAAGGCGATCGCTATTCGGCTGAACTTGAAATTATTTCGGTTGATATAGACGTCGAAGGAAATGGCCGTACTTTTCCGACCATTGAAATACTAAAAGCGAATATTGTTGATCACACCACTAACCAACGTATTGAAGGTATTGTGGGCAATAACTTTTCCTCTTATGTGCGTGACTATGACTTTAGCGTGATTTTGTCACAGCACAATAAAGGCAAAGACTCGTTTAGTATTCCTGACGATTTTGGCGATTTACACGGCAAGCTTTTTAAACACTTCGTGAACTCAGATGTGTACAAAGAAAACTTTAGCAAGCCACCGGTCATTTGCTTGAGTGTGTCTGAAAACAAAACCTATCATCGCACTGAAAACCAACATCCTGTATTGGGTTATGAATATCAGCCGAACGGGTCATCGTTGACAGAAAAGTACTTCGAAAAAATGGGCTTAAAGGTCCGCTACTTTATGCCTGCAAACAGTGTTGCGCCTTTGGCGTTCTACTTTTCGGGGGATTTACTCAATGATTACACCAATCTTGAACTGATCAGCACCATTAGCACCATGGAAACCTTTCAGAAGATTTATCGCCCTGAGATTTATAACGCCAATGCGGTAGCAGGCAAGCTTTACCAACCCAACTTGCGCCATCAAGATCATTCGCTGACCCAAATTGAATACGACCGAGAAGAGCGCAGCCAATTAGCGGTTGAGCAGGGAAGATTTGTTGAAGAGCACTTTATCAAACCCTATCAGCCGATTCTTGCACAGTGGTCAGCTAACTGCGCACTTTAACTTACTAGAAAAGACAACACTTATATTATGAAAACACTATTACCTATTACTATTGCCGGCAGCTTACCCAAACCATCTTGGCTTGCGCAACCTGAAACCCTTTGGTCACCTTGGAAGCTTCAAAATGAAGAACTCGTTCAGGGAAAACAAGACGCGTTACGCTTATCTATGTTAAACCAACAACAAACAGGCGTTGATATCATCAGTGATGGGGAGCAATCTCGTCAGCATTTTGTCACCACCTTTATCGAGCACCTTGATGGTGTTGATTTTGAGAAGCGTAAAACCGTTAAAATTCGTGACCGCTACGATGCCAGCGTGCCCATGGTTGTGGGACCAGTGTCTCGCCAAAAGCCGGTGTTCGTGGAAGATGCTAAATTTTTACGCTCACAAACCAAGCAACCGATAAAATGGGCGCTGCCTGGGCCTATGACCATGGTCGATACCCTTTATGATGATCATTATAAAAGTCGTGAAAAGTTAGCCTGGGAATTCGCTAAAATTCTCAATCAAGAAGCAAAAGAACTTGAAGCCGCGGGAGTCGATATTATTCAATTCGACGAGCCTGCTTTCAACGTGTTCTTCGATGAAGTTAATGATTGGGGCATTGCCGCATTGGAGCGCGCAGTAGAAGGACTTAAGTGCCAAACCGCAGTACATATTTGCTACGGCTATGGCATTAAAGCCAATACCGATTGGAAAAAGAGCTTGGGAGAAGAGTGGCGCCAATACGAAGAAATTTTTCCTAAGCTACAAACCTCCAGTATCGATATTATCTCATTGGAGTGTCAAAACTCACGGGTACCCATGGAGTTAATTGAGCTACTTCGTGGCAAAAAGGTGATGGTTGGTGCTATTGATGTAGCAACCAATACCATTGAAACCCCAGAAGAGGTGGCCGATACCCTGCGAAAAGCACTGCAGTTTGTGGATGCACAAAACCTCTACCCTTGCACCAACTGCGGCATGGTGCCCTTATCCCAAGAGGTAACAAGAGCCAAATTGAATGCATTGAGCGCTGGCGCTGAGATTATCCGCAAGGAACTCTCGGCTTAAGCCTAATGTGTATAAGGCGTCGCTTGGCTACGTCAGCGACGTTTTACTTCCCACACCCAGTACACGGCGCCGTTATTCGATGTCCAAAGCCAAATATTCTTCCTATCATTGCTCCCCCCAATTAAGAATCTTAGAGAAAAAAGCGCGACCATTAATACCTGAACGCAGTGTTTTTGCTACAGCTGCTAGGTTACAGCCAAACCTTAGCTAAAATACTAATGGCGATGCACCCAATGATGGACTTTTGAAACTTACGATAAAAACTATCACTGATATTCACCGCGTATTTCCTGCCTATGAGAGAGGCAGGGATAGCGCCCCCCACAGCGCTTAAAATAATGCCGAGATAGGGGGTGTAATCAAAGCCGTGGATCATGTAAAAATTGATTTTTAAAATCTCAAGTACCAAAAAGCTTGTGGCCAGCGTTGCGGTGAGTTGCAGGTTGACCAATTTCGTTCTTAATATTGCCGATTGAAATAGCCCACCAAACCCAAAAATAGTGGATAAAAATGAATGGGTGGTACCTATCCAAATATATGGGTATTTTAAACGATTGAAGTTAGCCCCAACGGGGGTAAATAAGGTTATGCCTACCAAGGCAACTAGCCCCGTACCAATGACCTTTTCTGGTAGTGACACGAAGAAAAACGTACCAAAGGCAACCCCCACAATACAGCCTAGAGCAAACGGGTAGAAAATGGGTTTGAACAAATAACGCCGAAATGCGATCGCCCTTACCAGATCAATACTGGCCAAAATGGCTGCCAGCACTGGGATCAAAATATTAATAGGTAGAAATATTGATAAGATACCTATGATAATGAATCCGCCGCCAACACCGACCAGCGAGCCCATCAGCGTGGCAGCAAAGCTGCCAAGTAATAGCATTATGTAATGCTCTATCAGCACAGTTTTTCCACCATTTTATTTTTCACTTTTGCCGCTTTCTGATGCTAAGTATTTAATTTGATTCACAAAGGCGTTCATCGATAGGGAGAATTCAGAGTTCTCACGCCAGATGAGGTAAATCGGCCAGCTTATTTTGTTATTCTTAACATTTAACTGTTCAAATTGACTCAAGTCACGTTCAAAGCAGGTTGAGTTATAAGGTATGGCAGCGATGTACATGCCTTCTTCAAGCAGCTTAAAGGTGATCTGCCGATTCGATAGTATTAATACGTCAGCGGGCATATCTGTTTTTGCACTTTTAAACGCAGCTCGTAGCTTTTGGTAAGGTAAACCGCCAGCCCCCGGAAACAACCAATTGAATTTTCGAAGTTCCTTCAAGGTGGGATTCTTTAAATCGAGTGCAGGGTGGCCTTTACTGGCAATAAATTTAACTTCTACGTCTAATAGCTTTTCGTAGCTGATCCCCAGATTAGGGTCGTTTTCGTCAATGACAGTGATAAGCAAATCATACTCACCATTAAGTAAAGATTGAATTTTGTATTCCGGCTTCCCTTCTAGCATGCCTGCCAGTTCGATATTAACGTTAGGGTACTCTTCTCTAAATAAGTTAATGGCCTTAGGTATCAGTTTGGGGACGAGAAGAGGAGATGCGTTAAACTTTACCACGCGCTTTAAGTGGTTTTTTAGTAGTTGGATTTCTTCGCTAGCCCGGCTTAATTCGGTTTTTGCCACTTTCGCTCTGAGCAACAATATTTCGCCGTACTGATTTAGATGCAATCGATTACTTGTTCGCTCAAATAAGCGAACCCCAAGCTCATCTTCAAGATTGTTAATGCTTTTTGTTATTGCTGGCTGACTAACGCACAGGAGGTCCGCAGCGCCCGCTACACCAAGCCCCTCGGCGATAGCAATAAATGCGTCTAATTGGTGTGTTTTCATCCCGACTCTACCTAATAACTGTGTGTATTTTAATACTCAGATACACCACTGAACATTTTGTTAGCATCAGGTTAACATAACCAAAAGTTAATTTAACATCAATTTATATCAATCTTAATTATTTTTTCTTCAGGTAATATGTAAATCAAACGGTAGTAACTTGTTAATAGATTTCACTTGAGGACACGCAAATGAAGGTAATAAATAAATCAAACTTAATGGCCTACAGCCTACTTTCTCTATCAATCGCTTCTCCCTCGGCCTACGTTGCTGCCCAAGAAAGTAAAAAGGCAAAAAACGATAGAGAAGAAATGGAAGTGATTGTGACCGTGAATAAGCGTAAGGAAAGCCTGCTTAAAGTATCAGGTTCAGTTCAAGTCATGGGAGAAAACCTGTTGCAGGATTTCAAACTTGACGACATGGACGCCGTTGTTGATTTTATTCCGAATGCGACCTTTAGTGCTGCCCCAAGTGGTACGCCCGTACTCGCTATTAGAGGTATAGGTACACGCGCTGGTGGCGCGATGCTAGAACAAGATGTAGGTCTTTTTATCGATGGCGTTTGGGCCGGTCGAAATAATCAAATGCAAGCTGGCCTAATGGATATTGAAGCTATAGAGGTGTTAAAAGGGACTCAAGCGACACTATATGGCCGCAATGCATTGGTGGGTGTGGTCTCAGTTACGACTAAAAAGCCAGAAGGTGAATTGGAAGGTAATGTCAAAGCTGGCTACGAATTTGAAAACTCGTCTACTTCGATAGAAGGTGGTCTCAGTTTGCCTATCACTGATGACTTCTCTGTGCGGATTGCCGGTATGCACGAAGAAATTGGTGGTTGGGTTAGAAATGAGGGCGTGGGGCGCGATGAAGCGGAAAATACCAATGACTCAGTTCGATTAACAGGGGTGTACTACACAGATTCAGAGTGGATTGTCACCGGTAAAGTACAGGTCACAGAGCAAGAGCAAATCGGCAACAGTGCAGTGCGCTTACTTGAAGGTACTTTCACTGAATATGACGGCACTGATTCTTATACACCAGCGGCAGAACCAGCAGCAGCTTTGCTTGGATACTCTGAGAACGCATTTGGTGTGGATATTAACGCGCCAGTTATTCTTAATTCGGACATTGGCTCTCAGCGTGACTTTGTTGATACGTCACTGCAGCTCGATATCCCAATGGGTGAGCATACGTTAACCGCGATCAGCGGTTTCAACCAGATGGATTATCAGTCAGCGTTTGACCCGTCGATTTTAGGCGGCCCTAGAGTGGTTTCTTGGTATGACGAAGACTATGAACAGTTTTCACAGGAGCTACGTTTAACCTCTCCTAGTGGCGAAAACTTCGATTATATTGTCGGCTTGTTTTACGTTCAGCAAACCATTGATCGCCTAACGTTTCAGTATCTAAATGATGACAAGCGGTTTTGGTATGGCGAACAAGATATGGATGCAATTTCAGCATTCGCCAGTGGTACCTATCGTTTGAATGATGACACTCGATTAATCGCAGGTTTGCGTTATACCCAAGAGAATAAAGACGCTGACATTATTGTGCTTGGCAGCAATGAAGATCCCGACGAGTTTGCCCAAGCGAGTGACAGCGTTGACGAGAGCACCTTAGATGGCTCGTTAACGCTTGAGTGGTCTGCCAGCGATGCATTGCTATTGTTTGCGGGGGTTGCAACCGGCTCTAAAAGACCAGGACTTGCTAGCGGCAACCCGGTGAATAATGCGGATTTTGTTAACTCTACCTCTTTGTTTATACCAACCGAAGAAATAGTCACCATTGAAGCAGGCTTCAAATACCAGTTAGAAAATGGCTACATCAACTCTTCTATTTTTGATATGGATATATCTGATTTTCAAAATGCGGGTTTTTCTAACGGCAATATCGTGATCAGTTCATTTGATGTAAAAAGCCGCGGGATCGAGATTGACTCTTTCTACTATTTAACCGACAGCATCACCATGGTGACCGGCTTAGGTTTTATGGATGTTGAAGATACCACCAATGATGCAGATGTATCCGGCGCACCAAAGTTTTCCGCAAACATGACGTTCACATATGAATCAGAAGAACTAGCCGATGATTTATATATGCGAGCCAGTGTCAACATTAACCACAAGTCATCTCACTGGCTCAATGAAACCTCAGGCGAAAGCAACCAATTCAACGAAATTGATGCCGTTACTCTGCTAAACGCCAATATCTCACTGATTAACTCTGCCTATAAAGTTGCACTTTATACAAAGAATTTGACCGATGAAGAATATGCCGACTTCTCATTTAACGCCCCTGGCGCAAATAACGACTACTACTTTTCTGTTGCACAGGGCAGAACGATAGGGGTTGAAGCAAGTTACTTCTTCTAAGTCGCTGTATTTGCTACTTGGATCAAGCCTAGGGCCGTGCCCCTAGGCTAGTGAGTTATGTTATCAATATTTAGAATAAGGGCGAGTTTATGTTTAACACCGCACTGACTTTTTTGAAGTCTTCCCACGTCATGCTAAGTGTATTTTTTCTCGCTATTGTAAGTGCTAATGCACATGCAGTTGAGAACAAAACAAAGCAGCACAATGATGAGCGGCCAAACATTTTGCTCATCGTTGCAGACGATATGGCATATACGGATTTGTCTGTTTTTGGCGGTGGCGATATTGCTACGCCAACCTTAGACACTTTGGCTGAAGAAGGCTTAGCGTTTTCGCGCTTCTATGCTGCCGCCCAGTGCTCTGCCACTCGCTCAATGCTGCTTACTGGTTTAGATAATCATCAAGCCGGTATGGGTACCACAGTCGGGGCTTATTCTCAGCCAGCACCAAACCAGCAAGGCAAGCCAGGTTACGAAGGAGAGATTAGAGATGACGCGATTACCGTTTCCACTTTATTGCAAGAGGCTGGGTATGACACGTTTATGGTGGGCAAATGGCATCTAGGCGCAAGCCTCAAAAACCGACCTATAAATCGCGGATTCAATAGAACGTTTGCTATTCAGCAAAACTCTGATCATTTTAACGATCGTCTAGGCTCGTTTGGTTTCGGGCGCAGAGATTACTGGCGTAACGGCGAGGTGGCAAACGATTTACCAGATGACTTTTACCAAACTCGCTCATTTACTGATGAATTTATCGGACATTTACAACAGCGTAAGCAAGATAGCCCCTTCTTTGGCTATCTCGCTTACACGGCTCCACATTATCCGCTGCAAGCCCCTGATGACATCATCGATAAATACAAAGGTAAATACGACACTGGCTATGATGTTTTGCGTCAAAAGCGTGCTGAAGGATTAATGTCATCAGGTTTGCTAGCGCAAAATGCCTTGGTTAGCCACCAAAGAGCAGATGTTACACAGTGGGATGCTCTGTCAGTTGATGAAAAGAAAACCTCTGCTCGGGCAATGGAAATCTATGCTGCGATGGTCGATGAAATGGACAGCAATATCGCAAGAGTGATCCACTATCTCAAAAAGAACGACTTATATGACAACACACTGATTATCTTTTTAAGTGATAACGGCGCAGAGGCGGCGTCTCACTTGCGCGGCCATGCGCCAGCTCTTATTCCTAAAGCGAAAAATGTCGACAACAGCTTAGCGAACATGGGCAGGAAAGGTTCAGTCGTGCTCTATTCCCACACGTGGGCCTCGGCGGGGGAAGGGGTCTTTCGAGAGTACAAATTTTCTGGTGCTGAGGGCGGTATTCGCGTTCCGGCTATTATGTCTTGGCCAGCTGGCTCACTAAAAGCAGGCATTAATCATGGCGTGACCAGTGTATTGGATTTTATGCCGACTGCCCTTGAGCTGGCAGGTGTGACACACCCGTCAACGTCATCATCAGGTAACACTTCATCTAAATCAGAAAAAGGGCGATTCCAATCACCTATTGGAAAGTCTTTAGTGCCTGTTTTGCATGGCGAAGCCGACTCTGTGCGCACCGATGACGACTATCTAGGGTTCGAGTTTTGGGGGGGGCGCGGCGTTGTCGCCGGCAACTGGAAATTAACCGGTTTATACAATCAGCAGCAGAGCAAACTGGCACGTTGGGAGTTATTTGATTTAACCAAAGATCCAGGTGAGCAAGCCGACTTGTCTCACAGTAGGCCGGAAAAAATGCAGCAAATGCTCGGGTACTGGCGGGAGTATGTCAAAAATAATGGCGTGGTACTCGCTGAGCCTGATGTTCCGGCGTTGCGACTGCCTTGAGATTGGCGCGATTCACCCATTTATTATCTATTTTTTGAGTAAATATTAATGAACAAAATCATAGTGTTACTGTTACTCACATTGTTTTCTAGCAGTGCATTGAGTGAAGGCCAAAAAGAAGCGGATAAACCGAATTTTCTGCTTATTGTTGCTGACGACCTTGGTTACTCAGATCTAGGCAGTTTCGGTGGTGAAATTCAGACACCGCACCTAGATGCGTTAGCCAACAAAGGCGTTAAATTTACTAATTTTTACAGCGCACCTACCTGTTCGCCAGCAAGGGCCATGATGCTTTCAGGGATGGATAATCATTTGGTCGGCTTAGGGACGCAAAAATACTACTGGGCAGAAGAGCAAAAAGGGCGCCCAGGCTATGAAGGGTATTTAAATAATCGGTTCGTTACCGTCGCCACACGACTTAAGGATGCGGGTTACCATACATACATGGCAGGAAAGTGGCATCTCGGCTACGACGAATCGAGCTTTCCGTCATCAAGAGGATTTGAGGAAAGTTTCGCCCTAGTAGAGGGCGGAGCGAGCCATTTAGACCAACGTGGCGTTATTCCTAAAGCGGCGAAGGCTAACTATATAAAAGACGGTAAGCCGGTTGACTTGCCAGAGGACTTTTTCTCGTCTGCGTTTTACACCGACACCTTGATAAACAATATTGAAAGTCATCGCAAAGACGGAAAACCTTTTTTTGCTTATGCGGCCTATACGGCGCCTCATTGGCCACTTCAGGCACCAAAAGCGTTTCTTGATAAATACCAAGGTGTGTATGACAAAGGGTATGGGGAAATAGCGCAACAGCGTTTAGCACGCATGCAGAAAATGGCTATTGTTGATGAAAATGCAGTAGTGCAATCCGCCCCTGATTTTTACCCTAAGTGGGACAAGCTCACCCCAAGTCAACAAGCCAGAGAAGCGCGTTTGATGGAAGTCTATGCTGCTATGGTTGATGCCCTAGATTACAACATCGGGCGATTGATCGAATACCTAAAAAAGACTAAGCAATTTGAGAATACCGTGATTGTTTTTGTGTCAGATAACGGTGCAGAAGGCGCGGACCCAATGGACATTACCACACCGGCTCAACCAAACGCACAGTGGATCCCAGAAAACTTCGACAACAGTTTTGCCAATATTGGCAAAGCAAATTCCTTTGTCTCAGTAGGGCCGGGTTGGGCTGCTGTTAGTAGTACTCCGTCACGATTATTTAAGGGCTTTACTGCTGAAGGTGGCATTAAAGTACCGGCTTTTATCTTTAGCCCTAAACTCGCCCGTCAATCTCATTTGTCCCATGAATTCATTTCAGTCAAGGACATCGCCCCCACATTCTTGGAACTTGCTGGTTTGCCTTTGGACAGTGCGTCCTATCACGAACGTGCTGTTTTACCCATGACAGGTAAAAGCATGTTGCGTTATTTAATGGATCAGGAAGATACCTTGCACGGCGCTGATTTTAATGAGGCTTGGGAGTTATTTGGTCGCAGAGCAGTGCGTTCAGGGGATTGGAAAATGGTCTGGCTAAATGAGCCGTGGGGCAATGATCGCTGGCAGTTATATAACTTGGCCAATGATCCAGCAGAAAGCAAAGATGTGTTTTCTCAGTTCCCTGAGGTGGTCGCCAAATTAACCAAGATTTGGGAGCAATACGTCGCGCAAAACGAAATGGTTGTGGTTGATAAGGTGGATATCCAATACACCAATGGCACCTCCCATTATCAGCACAAAATGAACAGTGATGGCGGTTTGCCTAAGTAAATTTAACCCAGTTTGTGCGTGTGAACAGATGATAAATCATCTTCAAAATAATAGGCAAATGCCAATTAAAAGCAGGAATCAGCTATGTCTAAAATGAGTTTAGTAGATATAAGTAAGCACCCTAGATTTATCGAATTAGTGAAAAAGCGTCAACAGCTAAGAGTGACCATGATTGGTTTAATGCTCACTGTTTTTATGAGCTATTTAGTCGCTTGGGCCTACTTCCCTGAATGGGTTAACACACGCCTGCCAAGTGATAGCTCAGTGACCATAGGCATATGGTTCAGTGTTTTTGTGGTGTTGGTGGCTATTTTTTTATCTGCGTATTACGCCGTTGTTGCCGGTAAAACGTTAGATGGGCTTAACGCCCAATTGATAAAGGAAGTCGAGCACGATGCGTAATTTTACTAAGCTTATCTCCGTTTTTTTGCTCGTATGGGGTTGTGGGGTGCCTGCACTGGCAATAGCCGCAGACGCAATAGCTGGCCCAGTAGAAAAGCAATCATTGAATATGGTGGCTATTGTTATCTTTATTGGGTTTGTATTGCTCACGCTGGGGATCACCAAGTGGGCTTCAAGTCGCACACACACTACTGAACAATTCTACACCGCTGGTGGCGGCATACCTGCTTGGCAAAATGGCATAGCCATATCAGGTGACTTCTTATCGGCGGCCACGTTGTTGGGGATCACTAGCAGTATTTACACCATGGGAGCTGATGGGTTAACCATTATTGTCGCTACACTTGGCGCTTGGCCCATAGTGTTGTTTTTAATTGCAGAGCGTTTACGCAATTTAGGGACTTTCACCCTAATCGACGTAATTTCATTTCGCTTAAATGCCGCCAAAATTCGGCCGATTGCTGCGGCGGCATCCTTGGTTGTGTTGGTATTCTATTTAATCGCCCAACTAGTGGGTGCCGGTAAGTTAATACAGTTGCTGTTTGGTCTAGATTACGTAGTTGCTGTGATTTCAGTCAGTGCTCTAATGGTGGTTTACGTTGCTTTTGGTGGCATGTTAGCGGCCACTTGGGTGCAGTTTATTAAGTCTGTCATGCTAGTGGTGGGTGGCTCTGTACTCGCCTTATTGATGCTCATACATTTTGAATTTGATGTAGGCGAGATTTTCGCAAGTGCTGAGCGTGTGCATGTGAAGGGCGCTGATATTCTGAACACAGGCGGTTGGTTAAAAGATCCCTTGTCAGTGTTTTCTGTTGGGTTGACCTTACTTTTCGGGTTTATTGGCCTGCCACATATTCTGATGCGTTTGTTTACAGTGAAAGACGCTGAGGCTTCTAGAAAGTCCGCATTTTACGCCATATCCATCATTGGTTATTTTCAGTTACTGATTATCCTAATTGGTTTTGGTGCTATCTCGCTGATCATGTTCAATAGCGATTATCACGATGCCGCAGCTAAATTGATAGGCGGAAATAACATGGTGATCTTGCATGTTACGCACTTCCTTGGAGGAGACTTTCTACTTGGTTTTATCGCAGCTGTGACCTTTGCCACTATTTTAGCTGTGGTGTCAGGTTTAACCATATCGGCAGCGGCCACAATTGCCCACGATCTGTACGCTGGCACATTTGCGAAAAGCGAAGTCACTGAAGAAAAAGAGATGTTGGTCTCAAAATTATCGGTGATCGCAATGGGCGTTCTGGCGGTAATTTTCGGCTTGGTATTTGAGCATCAAAACGTAGTGTTTATCTCTAACTTGGCCATGTCTATTGCTGCAAGTGCCAATGCTCCCGTACTTATTATGGCCATGTATTGGCGAGGCTTGACCACCAAAGGTGGCATCGCCGGGCTGGTGGTTGGCCTGATTAGCTCATTAGTATTTATCATTCTGGGGCCACAGGTGATGGTGGATATTATGGGTGTAGAAAAAGCACTGTTCCCTTATGCTTACCCAACAATTGTGTCGGTTCCTTTGGCATTTTTATCGATTTGGTATTTTTCCGTCAGTGATAAAAGTGAATCGGCCGCACGAGAACGGGAGCGTTTCCTAGAGCAGTTTGTGACGTCTGAAACGGGTATTGGCATTCAAGCTGCGAGTAAGCATTAAGTGGTTAAATCGTTAAATAATAGAACCCTATGCCAGAGTCATTTAAGTGGCTCTGCGTAAGTCGTTAAGGAGAAAGTATGATCCGTCCAGATGAATTACAGTACCTCAATGGATTTGGTAACGAGTTTGAGACTGAAGCTAAAGAGGGGGCGCTGCCCATAGGACAGTTTAACCCGCAGAAAGTCGCTTTTGGATTATATGCAGAGCAGTTTAGTACGACTGCATTTACCATGGCTCGTGATAAAAATCGTCGTACGTGGTTTTACCGTATTCGCCCGTCTGCGGCGCAAAGCGATTATCGTCCATTTCCTCAAGGTTTGATGCGCAGTGGGCCTATCACTGAGGTGCCATCACCTCCAAACTTGCTTCGCTGGGATCCGCTCCCAATGCCTGAAGAACCTACTGACTTTGTGAGTTCGTTAGTCACGCTTGCCGCGAACGGCAGTGTTGGCGTGCAAGGTGTAGGTGTGCATGTATATGCTGCTAATCAATCCATGCAGAACCGTTATTTCTATAACGCAGATGGCGAATTACTTATTGTGCCACAGCAAGGGGCGCTGCTATTGCATACTGAAAGCGGCATTTTACACATAGCACCGGGCGAGATTTGCGTTATTCCCCGAGGCGTAAAGTTTCGTGTGGATCTTCCTGATGGCACAGCGCGAGGCTATATCGCAGAGAATTATGGTGCGCCAATGATACTGCCTGAGCGAGGCCCAGTGGGCTCAAATGGATTTGCTAATGAGCGGGATTTTCAAGCCCCCGTTGCGGCCTACGAAGACATAGACGGTGATTTTGAATTGGTGTGTAAATTCAACGGTGGCATGTTTGTTTGTGACTTAGATCATTCCCCCCTAGATGTTGTTGCATGGGTAGGCACGTCGTATCCGTATAAATATGATTTATCGCGCTTTAATACCATGAACACCGTGAGTTTCGATCACCCTGATCCCTCTATTTTTACCGTGTTAACCTCACAAACCGATACCGAGGGAACCGCTAATTTAGACTTCGTTATATTTCCGCCTCGCTGGATGGTAGCTGAAAACACCTTTAGACCGCCTTGGTATCACAGAAACTTAATGAGTGAGTTTATGGGCTTAATTGAAGGAGTGTATGACGCCAAAGAGCACGGATTTATGCCAGGTGGGGCAAGTTTACATAACTGTATGACACCCCATGGGCCCGAAGCCGCGGTATTTGAGCAGGCCTCAAACGCAGATTTAAAGCCGCAACGTTATGAAGATACGATGGCCTTTATGTTTGAGTCACGTTTTATCTTCGAACCAACTGAATTTGCATTGCAAAGTACTACGCGCCAGCGCGAGTACCATGCGTGCTATAGCAATTTGAAAAACTATTTTAGAGAGCAAAAATAAAAGGTGAAAATTATGTATTCGATCAATGAAACTCACGATATCCACCTTTCTAGCTGGGTGACATCTGCCAATCAACAAGGCTGCGATTTTGGTATTCAGAATTTACCGTTTGCCATTTTTAGACGAAAGCAAAGCGATGAAGTATTCAGAGGCGGCGTGGCGATCGGTGATAAAATTGTCGATCTAAAAAAGCTCAGTGAAGCGCACGTATTGACTGATTTGGCGCAAAAAGGCGCTGTAGCCTGTGCTAATTCGACGCTGAATGAGTTTATGGCTATGGGCAAAGAAGCTTGGGGCGCTTTGCGCCTGGCATTATCTAAAGCGTTAACAAAGGGCTCGAAACTTGAGTCTGCATTAAAAAACTGCCTAGTTGAACAGGCGGATGCCGAATACAATTTACCCTGTACGATTGGTGACTACACCGACTTCTATACCTCTATTCATCACGCTACCAGTGTAGGAAAGCTGTTCCGCCCAGATAACCCCTTGTTACCCAATTATAAGTGGATCCCAATTGGGTACCACGGGCGCGCCTCATCTATTGGCGTCTCAGGGCAAAACTTTCATCGTCCGGTATCACAAACCAAAGCCCCTGATGCTGAGCAACCCAGTGTTGGCCCATGTAAGCGATTAGATCATGAATTAGAGCTGGGCATTTTTATGGGCTCGGGAAATGAATTGGGGCAATCGGTACCCATTGAGGAAGCCGAAGCACACATATTTGGTATTTGCTTGTTTAACGATTGGTCAGCACGAGATATCCAAGCGTGGGAGTACCAACCCTTAGGGCCGTTCTTGTCTAAAAGCTTTGCTTCCACAATTTCCCCTTGGATTGTCACCATGGAAGCGTTGGCACCCTATCGAGCGGCCTTTAGCCATCCGGCAGATGACCCTCAACCGCTGGCGTATTTGTCTTCGGAACAAAATAGTAGCCAAGGCGCAATTGATATCGACCTTGAAGTGCTTATTCAGACTCAGAAAATGCGTGAAAATGGTCAAGCACCTGAAAGTATTGCCACTTCAAACTTTATACATTCCTACTGGACTGTTGCTCAGCTCGTTGCGCACCATACAGTGAACGGATGTAATTTGCGCCCTGGTGATTTACTTGGCAGCGGTACTCAATCAGGCCCAGAGCCGGGTGAAGGTGGTTCTATGCTTGAGTTGTCAGTTGGGGGGAAAAAGACCCTGACCCTAAGTAACGGTGAGACTCGAACTTTCATTGAAGACGGAGATTCAATCTTTATTCGTGGTTGGTGTGCTAACGAAAACGCTGCTCGCATCGGTTTTGGTGAAGTTGTGAGCACGGTTTTACCCGCTCGTTAATATGGCACTGCCTTAGGGAGTTTGTATGAAGTTATTTGGTTATTTTCGCTCTTCTGCCGCCTATCGTGTGCGTATAGCGCTTAATTTGAAAGGCATTAAGTATGAGCATGTTGGGGTCAATTTAATAAAAGCAGAACAACGAAGTGAGGCGAATTTGGCCCGAAATTCCCAGGGGCTGGTGCCAACATTACAAACTCCCAAAGGGCAGTTCATCACGCAGTCTACTGCCATTCTTGAATGGCTCGAAGAGGTATACCCAGCGATTGCATTGTACCCTGAGGATGCAATGCAAAGGGCCGAGGTACGAGCTTTGGCGAATACCATTGCCTGTGATGTTCACCCGCTGAATAACTTGCGGGTGCTCAATTATCTGACAGAAAATCTAAATGTTGATAATGATGCCAAGATAACTTGGTATCAGCACTGGATAGACCTAGGGTTTACCAGTATAGAGAAAAGTTTAGGGCAAAATGGATATAGCTTTGGCGATGACGTCACTATGGCTGACGTGTACCTGATCCCTCAGGTTTACAACGCATTACGATTTAAACAACCCATGAGCGACTTTCCAAATATTATGGCGGTTTACGCTAAGTGCAATGAAATACAGGCGTTTAAGGACGCTGCACCAGAAATGCAACCCGATGCTTAGCGTTTTCTCAATATAGACTTGGAGTAGGCAGTCGATTCTGAGGGGTAAGTCTCGTCACTCAAATTTATAACCTACTCCGTAAACCGCTGATATGGGGTGGAGTTGAGCGTCAATTTGATTGATTTTTTTGCGTATATTTTTGATATGAGTGTCTATATTGCGGTCCGATGTTTCGACAGCGTCAGAATAGACTGCGTTGATAATGTCTTCGCGGCTAAATACTCGCCCAATCTGGTTAAGAAAGAGCGAAAATATTTTAAATTCTACAGCAGTAAAGCCAAGGTTTTTTCCTTGAAGTAAAGCAACATAACTGTTTTTATTCAGTTCAAAATCTAAATAATGCGCAACAGTTCGTTTAGGCGAGTTGACGCGCTTTAAAACGGCTTTCATTCGGGCAATCACCTCTTTTGGGCTAAAAGGCTTACAGATGTAATCATCAGCACCAAGCTCTAAACCGAGGAGGCGGTCTGCTTCTTCACTTTTTGCGGTTAACATAATAATGGGAACATCTGAAATGGCTCTAATCTGTTGACATAATTCAATTCCATTTATCTCAGGCAGCATGACATCGAGCAAGATTAAATCTACCGTGTTCAGTTTTACGAACTCAACGACGCCGTTTCCGTTATCAAAGTGCTTGGTGTTAAAGCCTTGCTGGAGACTATAGGCGATAAGCACTTCAGCAATATTATGTTCATCTTCAACAATTAGTATATTAGGTTCAGTCATTGTTATGCCTCCGCCAGCGGTAATACTACCTTTACTTCAAGGCCGCCTAATGGTGAATCATGTAAGGAAATACGCCCACCATGGGCATCGACTATTTGTTTACACAGAGCTAACCCTAGCCCAGAGCCACCTAGTTCTCGATTGCGGGATTTTTCAACTCGAAAGAATCGGTCAAACAATTTCGCGAGATCATCTGCGCAGACGCCAGGGGCTGAGTCCTGAATAAGTAGCTCAACATGGTAATCAACTTTGTTGGCTTTTACGATTAACTGCCCCGGGCTATCGGTGTACCTGCACGTATTTTCTAATAAATTAACGAACAGTTGTTGGAGACGTTCTTTATCGCCAATGATGATACATTTTCCAGCAGCGGTTAATGCACCACGATCTATAGTTAAATTTTGCTGTTCAAAGCGAGAACTGTAGCGTTCAAGGCTATGCTCTAGGCTATTGATGACGTCAACTTTGGTAGCGTCATAGGTTAGCGACGCTGTTTCTGTGCGGCTTAGTTGAGCAAGGCCGTCAACAATATGGCTCAAGGTATCCACTTGGCTCAGCAACAAACTAATACGTTTACTATCAGCGACAAATACCCCGTCTTGTACCGCTATTAAGTGGGAGCGCAGTACACTTAGAGGCGTTCTTAGTTCGTGGGATGTATCAGACATCCATTGAAACCGACTTTCTCTGTTTTGCTCTAGCGTTTCGGCTAATGCATTTACATTGTCGGCTAAGGTGGCTAGCTCATCATGTGTCGTTGGCTTAATTCTACTGGCAAAATTACCAACATTTAGCGCTTTTGTGCCGACTATTATTTGTTCAATTGGTTCAATTAAATGCCGCGACAGTAAGATTGCCATAGTGAATGCCAATAAAATTACCATCAAGGTAACCATAAAATAGTTATGAAACTGAGCGCTGATAAATGCTTCGGCTGGACTACTTTGTACTAAATGAGAAGGCATAAAACCTAACCAACCGATAAGCTGACCTTTAAGCAACATGGGCTCTATCTGCTTGTTGTCGTTCAAGTTTTCTTTTCCGACAATCACTTTCTTGTCTTTATTGTACAAACTAATGCGTTGCCCGGTTTTCAGGGAATCTACAGGAAGGTTTATCCACAGCAACGAAGGGGCGGGTGGGGGAGCGTCAGCCCCCACGTGATGACTAGAGTTATCTTTTGTCTCGTCTTGCTGGTGTTCTTGTTTTTTCTGAGGGGCGACGATAGAACGCCACAAAGGGGTATTTTGGGTAATTGGCTGCCAATTCCCCAACTCGGAATACAACTCAGTCAATTGTTGCTTTACGTGAGCGATATGCTTTTTTTCTTCTTGTTCAACGAAGTTATTAAACCCTGTCGCAAAACTCATATATAAAAAAGCGAACATGAGCCCAACTAGGATTAGGTTAGTGATAAAAAATGCGAAAAAGAGTTTATGTATTAACTTCATTGGCCAATTTATTTTTAAGGTAGTTCATTAAACCTTTCGTTTTATCCACAATTTTACAACACTACATGAGCGGTCTCACCCGCGGCGAGTAACCTATATCGTGGTTTGACAACACTAACATGTACATTACCTAAACTTTTAGGAAATGAAATCGCTACCTCTTTTACGTCTGTAATCGCATGCTTTGTTTGCAAGCTTATGTCTGCATTTGTAGAGTATTTTGCACCAACTATATTCACGCTTTCAAAGCTTATGGCTTTCGCATTAATGAGTAAGTGCACCTGTTGCTGAAGGACATTTTCAATAAAGGCGCTTTGTTGGCTGGCATTTAAATTCGTTGGCATAACTTGGTCTGTGTCTCCTAGCAACCAAGCTTGGTCACTTTGCAGGGTAGATACTAAATGTGGGATATCGGTTATAATTTTAAGCTCGACTTGCCCGTCTCTCAGGATAACCTGGGCGCTTGTTTCGTTGAGGGTGTGAGCCCTACTCGTGTTGGTAATTAAGAGCAAGAAGCCACTAAAAATTACCTGCTTTATTGTGGAATTAAGGTTCATATATTTGTCTCTGAGCTTGATGGTTATGGCTGCTCGATGGTTGTTCTACAAATTAACGTATTGACTGTTTCAAGATCGTCACCCCAGATAAACTTCGCGCTCGGGTCCCATTTTATTTCATCGTAACCGTCTTTTGGACCGACTTTAGCGAAGGGGTGTTCTGTGGCATGGGGCCAGCTAGCGTCATCATAGTTATTTTGCAACCAGTCATCTGGTGCTTCTTTAGACATAAAAGTACATACACCTTGGCCAGCGACTGGGTTTGTTTTATTTTCGCAGAGTTTATTTAGTGGCGCTCTATGAAGGACATCGCATTTCCAGCTTTCATCACTTACCGCCACCACTTCGTGATTGTCGGTGTTTGTTATCTGCATGATAAAGCCCCCGTCACCCATTTGCTGATTTTTAGCCCCAATGTATTCAAGGCCCGTATCATTTTGTTTAAAGTCTTTGATGATTAAATTTAAGTGAATTGGGTAGTCTGTCGAAAACTCAATACTTTCAGCATTGAATGAACGCTCTGTGGTAATCGGTACTGAGTCTTCAATGAGTAGTTTGTCGCCAATATACGCGGCGAACCAGTTATCGGCCCAAGCCTCTAGTTTTAAATGATTTTCACCTGAAAATGAAGTGCTAGGCTGATTGACTCGCATAGGCTTACGGTTATTCGGTTGAGCATTTCGACAAAATGTACCGGTTTGTAGAACGCCCCCGTTACTTATCGTTTTCTGGGTAAAATTATAACAGCCGCTCTCATCATTCGAGGGGCTATAGGTTGTGAAATAATGTTTACCTTGATACTCATAACGCATGGTACGACTGCCATCAGGAGCGATTGTGTGAGTCAGATTATCGACCTTTCCCTGAGGTGGTTTTAGTTCTGCTCGTATCCCCTGAGTATCACCGCTTAAAGGTGCAACACGTGGTAACTTGGAAGTATCTACTTCCCCTACTAGGCATTGAATAATATAAGGTGGTGTGGTTGATGTGTGATATCGATAACCAAAAGTTTCGTCTTCTTGACCATTGCATACGTCGAGTTCGCCATTAGCGATATCGCTGCCATCTGGTTTTTGGTTACCATACAGAGGATACCCATCGTATGCCCACCCAATGATGGCGTCACTTTTCTGGTTTTTCATTGTGTTGATCATGCAAGTGGGGGATGCATGGTAATGATAGTCGTCGCCTCTTCCTGCATGCCCACCGCAGTTATCTAGCTGACCAAGAGCGACGGTATCATGTTGCGCATCGTAGTGATTAACGTCTAATTCACCTTGAGAAGAGTAATCGTATATAGGTACCCCATTTACCGCTACACCCAATGCAGCATCGATGGTGGTTTTTGTTTGAGCTTTTTTGGGGGACAACTTTATCGGGGCAGCATAATTTAGCGAAGGGACCGGAATTTGCTCATTAGTGGCCGTTATTCCCGTCATGATTTCGTGGTTTGGGTAGGTGTTTGAGCGAATGTATCCATATTCGCCATCACATGAAACGGATACGCTTTGCTCAAAACCCGCATCACTAACAGAGTGTTTTATTTTTTCACAACGTGATGAGTGTGAGTTGGCATTTTGTTTGGCAGTATTTGCCGGTGCTACCTGAGGGGGATGATTCGGCTTATGCTTTTTGGCTACTTGCTGTAACCTTTTCGATGAGCGCTCAAAGTTGACCGATAACTGAGTTGAACCAAGAGTAATATCTTTTATTGCACCTAACAGGGTTTCCCTATCAACCGTTTCATCGCTCGCAAACTCAATAGGTGACGATAAGGCGTATAGCGTGTAGGTATAACGCTTTTGACCAGGACCTTTAGAACAAGGTGGTGCATATTGGTTTGTGTTATTGACACTGTTAGTGCCGATATCACCAAGTATTTGGCCCTCTTCTATCTGCGTTTTGGCAGCATCAATGTTGTACAGCGTCCAATACCAGTGGACGCCTTCAGGTGCATTGTGATGCATTATTAGCGCATAGGATTTTGTGCCTTTCGGCGCGTTACGCCAATGTAAAGGTGGGCTTACGCTATCCCCGTCACAGGTATAAATTATTGGCATATCCCCGCCATCAACCATAGTTGAACTCTGAAGTACGAAGTCACCCGGATGTGACTGAGGTTGACTTACGCTAGGCTCAACGTCGCAAGCGCTCAAAAAAAATAAGGTGGCCAGAGATAAGTATATAAAGAGAAATTTTTTCATCATAAAAGCTCGTTAATTAATGAATGTGTGGACAATTAATAACGCTAGCTTACCCCCGAAATGTGGGGCAATTATGTAGAGAACTTGATTTTTAAAACATGAAAGTAATAAAGATGAAAAGGAGCTGGATAACTCGCTTGGGTGCACTGAAAGAAATCAGGGGGTAAACGTGAGCAAATTGGGCGAACCTTTCAGGCGTCATTTACCCGCTATATGCGTTCATTATAATGCGGCCTTGTACGTGTTATTAGAAAATGTACAGCAGATATCAGAGAATAAAGGTCAGAGCGCTTAGACCCGTGAAAAGCGCTCGTAACCGAGGGGCGTGAACATTAGGCAAAACGCCGCTTAGTGCTTTAAGTTAAATGTCTTTACTGCCTTTTCTACTACCCATTGTTTGACGCGCAGATCAAAGCGCTTAAAGTGCTCGCTTTGTAAGTGCAGCTCAAATGCTTCAGCGGATGAATAGACTTCGTATAAAAAAATATGATTGTGTTTTTGCGTGCTGGTGCATACATCAAATTGGTGACAATCAGGTTCATCACGCAAAGAGTCATTATCCGAGATTCCATTTTAACCTTGGCCCCAACACTAGGCTATGAAGTGAGTGAACTACGCCTCGACATTGACGTGATTTTGGCGGATATCGCAAGCGGAAAAATAACAGAAGTGTTCGGTTGTAGTACGGCTGCAGTCGTTTCTCCGGTGGGTACTTTGCATTACAAAGAAAAAGACTATGTGATTAATCAGAACCAAACCGGTGACGTGGCTAAGCACCTTTATGACCAATTAACTGGAATTCAATATGGGCGAATAGAAGATACATTTGGCTGGATTGAAACTCTGTGATTTCAACCGTGATATATGAATCGAATTTGAAGGAAAAGCTATGAATACAGAAAATAAAGTCGCTGTCGTTACCGGTGGAGCATCAGGGTTAGGGCGAGCGTCCAGTAGTGAACTTCTGAAGCATGATATTAAGGTTGTCATTCCTGATTTAAATGCAGAACAAGGAGAATAAAGCTCAAGCACTATCTGCGTTTAGTCTGGCCATTCAAATCAACCTCATCGGCAGCTTTAATGTGGCTAGAGTGGCGGCAGAAAAAATGGCACTGAACGCTCCAGACGTTAATGGCGAGCGCGGAGTCATTATCAATACAGCATCTGTTGCCGCTTACGATGGTCAAATGGGGCAAACCGCTTATGCAGCGAGTAAAGGCGGGATTGTCGCCATGACTTTGCCCATGGCACGAGATCTAGCTTCCACTGGTATTAGAGTAAACACGATTGCTCCTGGGATAATGGGGACCCCAATGCTATTGGCTATGCCAGAAAAGGTGCAAAGCGCATTGGTGGAGAATATTCAATTTCCTAAACGAATGGGGCTACCTGAGGAGTTTGCCCACCTTTGTCTTCATATTACACTGAACGCCTATATCAATGGGGAAACCATTCGCTTAGATGGAGGCATACGTATGCCCTCTCGTTAGGGTTGTACAAATGCTCAGTTATCGACTTCTAAGGCAGGTACCATTAAATATGGACGTTTCTAGGAACTGCGTACTGACTGATTAGAGATGGCGTATCAAAATCTTCTACGTTTTCTTTTTTCAAACAATAACTAAAGCCTGTTTTTGGGGGATATTATTAGACAGGCTTCACCTTTTCGTAATCCCAAGTTAGGTAGATGGATGTTGTACGACAGTAAGCAAGGAGCCAATATGGGGATTTAGCTTACAATCATAGTTTGCAATACGAATTTATTCAGTTTTTGAGTGTTACCGAATGGATACTAAACAAAGGGTTCAAGGGCCGTTTCTTGGCGAAAAAGCCGCTAATTCGTCGACTTTGCTCATATCGGCATAAATCTTTCATTCTTCTTGCAGTTTCATTTCCGGATGTTAAATCTATTTGTTAAAGTGACGTCCAGTTTTTGTACTTGTTGTTATTTTTCTATGTTTTTTCGGTAATTTACCGGACATTGGATAGACATCAGGTGCGTTGGTTTTTATTCGTAGGTTAAGGTTGCCCAATGGCAAAAGTGTGTTTTCAGATGAAAGGCACTGCGTTTACTGCAGTGGTGATGGATCTTCAGTCTTACTCAGCAGACTTGTTTCCTGCTCAGCTAAAGCAAAAAATAGACACCGCTCCGCAGTTTTTTAATGCGTCTCCTATGGTGCTAAATTTAGCTTCTTTTGAGGGGCAACTTGAAGATGAGCAGCTCGAGCATGTTGTTGCAGTGTGCCGAGAAGCGGGATTGCAACCTATCGCGTGTCGGGGGGCGCCCACAGAGTTGCGCTATACGATAATGGGCTTGGGTCTTGCATCGCTGCCTGCTGCTAAGTCAAGAAACACTGACATACCTCAAGAGCCAGCTCAGGATGCGCCAGTAAAAGCTGAACAGAAACAACCCGTTGTGGAGCCTGCTTTGGCATTTCGCCCGAGTAAAGTGATCACCAAACCGGTACGCTCAGGTCAGCAGGTGTATGCAGAAGGTTGCGATTTAATTGTGATGGCGGCCGTTAGCGAAGGCGCAGAAGTGTTAGCCGATGGCCATATTCATGTGTACGGGCCGTTGCGGGGACGAGCGCTAGCAGGGGTGAAAGGGGATACTGACGCGAGAGTGTTTTGTCGACAGATGGAAGCAGAGTTGGTGTCTATTGCTGGTTATTTCGTGATGAATGAAAAACTGCGTGAGCTTTGCTGGAAAGAAGCGGCGCATGCATATTTAGACGGTGAATCCATTCAGGTCAGTGCTATTTAGCGCGTGACTAGGTGTATGCATACATCTAGCAACCAAAGGGTTTACTAAAATAGTTAATGAGGGAATGTAGTGGCTAAAATTATTGTAGTAACGTCAGGTAAAGGCGGCGTAGGTAAAACAACGTCAAGCGCAGCGATAGCAACAGGCTTGGCAATGCGTGGTTTTAAAACGGTAGTGATCGACTTTGATGTGGGTTTGCGAAACCTTGATTTGATCATGGGCTGTGAGAGGCGCGTGGTATATGATTTCGTCAATGTGATTAAAAAAGAAGCCACTCTAAATCAAGCACTCATTAAAGATAAGCGCACGCCTGGTCTATTCATATTGCCAGCTTCGCAAACGCGGGATAAAGATGCTTTGTCGATGGAAGGGGTACAAACCGTTTTAGAAGATTTAGCAAAAGATTTTGAATACATTATATGTGACTCTCCTGCTGGTATCGAGCAAGGAGCGCAGATGGCCCTATACTTCGCAGATGAAGCCATTGTGGTGACTAACCCAGAAGTTTCATCGGTACGTGATTCAGATCGCATCATCGGCATTTTACAAAGTAAATCACTTAAAGCAGAGCAGGGCGGTACAGTTAAAGAGCACTTGTTGCTTACCCGCTATAACCCTGAACGTGTTGCCCAAGCAGAAATGCTTAGCGTGGCGGATGTTGAAGATATTCTTGCCGTGCCTTTACTGGGAGTTATCCCTGAGTCTGAAGCGGTATTGAAGGCGTCTAACCAAGGTGCGCCAGTTATTTTGGATCAAGAATCAGAGGCTGGCCAAGCTTACCTTGATGCTGTGTCACGGTTGCTCGGCGAAGAAAAAGAGCACCGTTTCCTTGAAGTGCAGAAAAAAGGATTCTTGAAGCGATTACTAGGAGGTAAATAGTGAGCATTTTTAATTACTTTTTGAAAAAAGAGAAAAAAAGCTCCGCATCACTGGCTAAAGAGCGTTTGCAGATCATTGTGGCCCACGAGCGCAGTAAGCGTCAGCAGCCTGACTACCTGCCGTTGATGCAAAAAGAGATCATGGATGTGATCCGTAAATACGTCAACATCGAAGAAGATCAAGTGACAGTTCAGCTTGATAACAACGATGATTGTTCTGTATTAGAGTTGAATATTACCTTGCCAGAATAGCCCTTTATGGGATTTGCAGGTATTGATAGTGGGGACATAACTAAGCGTGGTGATGATGAATACCACTGGGGTTCCACGCTTACTTCCTATAACTTTTTGCTAGCTCGTTATAAGCTGATGATGGCAAGCATGTCATCGTCGTTTTTACCCATCCTGAGTTCGTTAAAGCCAAAGCTTTGGCAAAAAAACGTTGCCATAGGGGGGCTATGAAAATAGCAAATCTCTTTTTCTTGTTACTCCGATATTAACCTTCTTTCATATAGCTAGGGTGATAGTGAGATTCGAGCAAAGATAAAATATCGTCAGCCATATAACCTAACTGCGCTTCAGGGACGGCTAAATCACGTATTTTTCTAAAAGTTGTCTTTGCTTGCAGGTCTTATATCGATATACATTTCAAGCGTTTTTTCTATGGTCTCCATAACTTGGGTATTAAAATCGTTCGCGCAATTTAGGATGATGACGCACGAAGAGATGAAGCTTTCTGAACGCTTTTAGTGACTACAGCGAATTTGGCCTTTAATACCAATTCCATTAAATTTTCGCTGAGTGGTTAATTATTTAAAGGAATTGGTATAAGTCTTCTGATCATTGCGGGGATTGCTCGGCAGTGGATAATAGGGACGTGTTGTTGCTAGCGACATTTTCGTTGTCTAGTTTAGCACAGAGACTCTGTGAGTGATTGGATTGGGAAGTATGCTTATCCGATACCAATCGAGTGTTGGCGTAAACGAAGGTTGCGCTATTTTGTAGAAAGGTTGATATTGATCAGAATTAAATTAATACACAGTTCAGTCTATTTCGATTTTTCAAATTTACAGACACTATTCTATTCAAGCGAAGAAAAAATGAATCTGTAATATAATGCCATTACAAGATCCAATATTTGATAAATAGTGTGCACAAGGAGGTCAAATGAGTAGTGATATCGCGATATTTGTATCTACAGGTCTAGCCACTACAGTGGGAACGATCGCCGTTATTGTTAACTTACACATTAACCGGCGAAATCGGCGAATCAATAATACATTGCAACTCGCACGGGATTTTGACCAAGACCATACGTTTGTGCAAGCGCGTATGTACATGTGGGAAAAGTTTTTGAATTTGCCAAACAACCACTATAACTGGGAAGATTTGGTTAACGAAATTCAGTTAGAAAACAAAAGTGAAGAGCTAGCTATGATCACTAAGGATGACCTTATAGCGCTAAATCGTGTGGCCGCATTTTATAAAATGATAGCTGGTTTGGTTACAAATAATGAGGTAGATATTCCACTGCTACGGTCATTATTTTGCTACAACTACAATCGCTTTTGGCAACCGGTAAGAGGTAAGTTTGAGGTTTACGCTGATGAAAGCGATAAGGTACTTTTTGTCAGGATTCCTGAATTAGAAAGCGCATATTAAGCTTTTTTTAAGAGATGTTTTTTTGTTTTGTGAGTGTGAAAGGTAGCTCGTCATTCTAGAGCCTAGTATATAAACTTTTGCTGTACATGCATGAATGCGGATTAGGCTCGTTTACACATGATAAAAAATAACAAAGAGGGCGAAGCTTATATTTTTAATATGAGCATCAGGTTTAATTATAGGCTTGATGCTCAGTTTACTAGTCTTACTGGTTTTATACCAATTCCATTAAATAATTGGCCTCTCAGAATTCATCCAGCGGGTTTTGAACAAGACGTCGGTGTGCAGTAATGGTTGTTCCCTTTCAAATACCGAGAACGCAGTGCAAAACCCGCTGGGGAATTCCCTACGGGCGAATTTTAAAAGGACTTACTCTGTGTTGCTCGGACTCGAAAGAGAACCACTATTACTTCATTCAAGCGCCTTGATTAAGTCCTTTTAAATTTTCGCTGAGTGGTTAATTATTTAATGGAATTGGTATTAACGGCGGGTCACATGAGCGATTAGCGCGCTATTGGCATTGTGTAAAACCGATTTACTCGTTCTTTTGACGATCAGCAAAGGTTTTAATGTTGATCTCGGCGACCTTTTCCCATGCTTCGTTTGGTACTAGCACTGACATGGCGTAGTGGGCAATTTTCCATTGGCCGTTGTCATTTATTAGCACACCCGTTCCGCGAAAGCGTCCCCACTTTTTAGAAACGGTGATTTCGTCGAACCAAGCGATGTTTTTTTCTTCCGAGAAGTTGATGTTGCGCTCCACGGATTGATACGTCCAGCCGGTGCCGCCTGCGAAGCGTTCTGCCACGTATTGGTCTAAGGTGGTGGGGCGTGTCCAGCGCTCCCAATCATCCGTGCCCATAAATACGCCGGTATCGGTAAATGAGCCGAGATATTTCTCTAAATCTGCCTGACTGGCAGCTTGATGTAAGCCGTCAAGGACTTGGTTTACCCCTTGAGTTGCCTCAAATTTACTTTCATCGCTGGCCATGACATTCAATGAGCAACTCAGTAGTATTGCCAACATACAATGTGTAGTGCGGGTTCGTAGTGCGTGAAAAAGCATATGTTTCTCCATGTTAAATTGGTTCTTTTCTTATGTCATTGTCTGGCGTTTTTTAAGTGCCAGACAAACTCAGCTATCGGGTAATTGGCAGGTAGCACGCCTAGCGTACTACCTGATCGGCGTTAGTGATAAACGATGTACACTGACTAAAAGCCACCTCTAAACGTCATGCCTATGGTGCGCGGGGTAACGCGTATGCTGGCAGGCGGATCAAACGGAGGGCGACCGATTGCACGCACTACGCCATCGTCATCAAACATATTATTTGCAAACAAGGATATTTCGTAATCAGAGAAGCGTATACCTAAGCGCATATTGGCTACTGTGTACGCATCCATTTTACGGTAGTTGCTGTTTTGCTCACTGAATTCAGTAGAGCGGTCATCCGTGTACTGTACGTTAACCCAACCGAAGCCTTCGAGATCTTTATTTAACTCAGTAGAATATTCAGCTGACGTCGTAAAAGAAATTTCAGGCACGAAGGGCGCTGCGTCCCCCTTTTGTGCGTCTAAGTTTGGCACATCAGCATCTAAGGTGGTGTTGATGTAAGCGCCACCTGCTGATAGCACGAGCCCATCAAGAGGTTTAACGGTTATTTCAAGTTCAACACCTTTACTGGTGGCATCACCGACATTTTCTTTAAAACCAAATCCGCACTCAAAGCTACGACTGGTTTGCATGTCACTCCAATCAATATGAAAGTAAGTCGCGTTGTAGCTAACTGTACCTTGGGTGTCACTGCCTTTTACACCGACTTCGTAGTTCCAGATTTCATCTGGTTCGAAGAAACGCGTATCGCCCCCATCACGTTCGACCTGTGCTAGCTCATCGGCACACACTGATTCAGGAATAGCCCCATTGATACCACCGTAGCGAAACCCTTTAGCCGCTTGAGCATAGATGAGGTTGTCGCGATTTAGGTGGTACGACACATTTAATTTAGGGTTATAACCATCGACTTTGCCTTTGGGGCGAGCGTCGCTGTTGGCTTCACCGTTGAACAAGCCTGATTGGTAAAACTCTATCTCTTGTTCCCAGTTAAAATAACGTAAGCCTGCAGTAATAGACAAATCGCCGATATCGTAATAAAGCTCACCGAAAAAGGCATAGGTCTTCACTGTGAGGTCATCAAAACCGTAGAATAAGTGATCCTCTGGTGCACCAAACGCCGAAGACGGCACGCCTAAGATGGCGTCAGCGCCGGGCACAGGAAAAGTATTCTCATAAAATACGTCCTTTTTGTCTGCGTATGCGCCCACTGTCCACTGCAAGTCACTGTCGGTGGTGGATGCTAAACGTAGTTCCTGTACGAACACTTCAGAATCGGTAAAGTCGATTAGTTCGTGGGGGGTGATCCCCGGAGGCAAGGCAGATTCAAATAGCAAATCAAGTGAGCGAGGATTGACGATTGAACGGTCAAAATAGGACGATGAGCTGGTCAGTTCTGCCCAATCTAGATCGTAAGTGAGGGTGAGATTAGCGATATCCATGGTGTCGTCAAAACCATCAAATGACGGGTAATCTCGCACAAAAAGTGGTGTTGAATCGATATCAACTGGACGTCCGTCGTCTGAATAATCATGGTGGATGTAGCTTAGTTCAACGCTCAGTTCGTTAGTTGGTATGTACAATGCAGAGATCTTTGCACCTTTGGATAACCCGTCATTCAGGTTTTTTTCACCCGTTAAACTGTTATCAATATAACCGCCGTTATCTAAGTAATAGCCGCTAACCCGTACAGCGAGTTCGTTATCAATAATAGGTACGTTAACCAACGCTTTGACTGATTTATTGTTGCTACCATGCTCTATTTTAGATGCGCTGAGTTCGTATTTACCCTTGAATGTCGAAAGGTCAGGATCGTTAGAAACCAAACGTACTGTACCTGTCATCGAGCCAGCCCCAAATAAGGTCCCTTGAGGGCCGCGCAGTACTTCAACGCGTTTCAGGTCAAATAATGCTAGCTCAGGGTTCATGCCGCCCATTGAAATGGGGATTTCATCTAGGTAAATACCAACCGTTTCTTGGTTTTGAGTGTCGTTGTCATTGCCGCCACCGTTTGCGACACCACGAATAGACAAGCGTGTGCGACCCGGGCCATTTTCATAGGCAGTTAGGCTTGGCACCACCCCAAGTAAGTCGGTGAAATCCACCGCTCCTAAATTTTCAATCAAATCTTCGCCCACCACATTGATACTGATGGGGACGTCATTCATGGACTCTGAGCGTTTACGCGAAGTTACAATAACGCGTTCATATTGGCTGGTGTCTTGCGTCGCAGTAGGGCCATTTTCTTGTGCTTGCACATTCATTGAAGTCGTGGCCGCAGCAAGACAAAGTGCAATGGGTGAGTATTTAAACGTTTTTATTGTAACGGACCTGGTTTGGTCACGCAGTATGTGTGTGTTTTGCATGGTGTTCCCTTTTTATTAGTTGATGTGTGCGATCCCTATCGCTAAGTCGTGAACTGATAACTGGCGTTTTGCCATACCTTTTTAGAATAAGGTTTATAGATCCATAGCCCGTTATGCAATAAAGAGGTATGACCTAAGTCAATTATCGGCCCAGTTTCGACTTGTTTTATGCGCCATGCAATCACTTTAAATACTGGTTAGACCTTGCTGATGCTAATAAATACGTGGCTTTAGCCAATAAAACTACTCGAATTAATTATTTGTTACATTTGGCTTTTGTGGTGCATTTTTATTCTTTCGTGGTGCAGAAGAAACACACTTTGTGATTTTTTCTGCAGAATATTCTCAGGTTTTTAACGCTCTTCGCTTGTTAAATTTATCATCAAACGCTTTAAAAATGCGCAGTTCCACTCGCCTGCTGATTTTCTCATGACGCATTTATGAGATTGGTACGTTTATTGAGTTGCCCTAAGTCACTCCTCGAAGAAGGGGCTCATCCACAAAGCAATACCCATGTAAATACATAGGAACCACACACATGAAAACAGCAATTTTGTCATTTCGTCCTACTTTACTCAGCGTGTCGCTTGCCGCGTTATTCTCTGTCAATCATGTGCTTGCTCAAGAGATTGAAGATACATCACTGGAAGATGCGCCTGAAAAAATTCAAGTCATGGGACGTAGAGTGTCAGAAACAGAAGTAGCGATAGGCACAGGCGAGGTAACTAATACCTTAGCTGTGACGCGTGAAGCATTGCTATCAGCCCCTGGGGGTATTTCAGGTTTGAAAATGCTCGAGAGTCTACCTGGGTTCAATGTGCAAACTGACGGCGCTTTGGGGTTATATGAATTTGGTAACTCAGTGAATGTGCGCGCGTTTAATTTAAGTCAAATGGGCTTTGTATTAAATGGCGTGCCCATGGGGCGTTCAGACGCTTTTGGCGGTAGCCCGATTTTCAGATACGTGGACAACGAAAACTTAGCGTCAGTGGTGGCCTCTCCCGGGGCAGGAGATGTATCAGCCCCTAGCTATTCGACACTGGGGCCCATCGCCTCTTATTATTCAGTAGACCCGTCAGATGAAATGGGCGGCATGATGTCACTGACAGTGGGAGATGACGATTTACAGCGCTCGTTCATAAAATTAGAAACAGGTGATATGAATGGCTTTAAAGCGTTTGTGAGCCGCTCGAAAACCGATAGTGATTTGTGGCGTGGCCCAGGTACCATTGACCGAGAGCACATTGAAGCCAAAGCACTTTATGCTTTTAGTGCTGATACCAAACTCACCTTTAACTATGTATCAAACGACTTTTTCGATTATGACTCTCCCTCTGCTAGCGAAGCAACGTTTGATAACGATTATTACTACAGCTATTTAGAATCGATACCTGAAGGTTGTATCGGTGCGATGCCACAAGTGTATGACTTTAACCAAGATGGCACGATAGGCGATGACGACTTCACTCCCGTGTTCACAGGTAGTAACTGTACCAGTTACTACGAAGATAGAATCAATGTACGGGATGACCAGCTGTATTCTTTACAGCTTGAAACCTACTTAACAGACAATTTGCTATTTGCCGGTACTTACTACTTTGAAGACAAAGACGGCTATGGCGTATCACCAGATTCCTATACAAATACCTTGGGCATTTATGAGCGCCAAGCGGCTGCTGGGCTAGATGTTGTGCATCCACGAGGTGTGCAATACGGTCTTTCTTCGGTAGGAGGAGATCGCAAAGGCTTTGTGGCTGACTTTACTCTAGAGCTTGAAAATAATGTGATTGAATTTGGTGGTTGGCGAGAAAAGGATACCTACAATCGTACCCAGCAACGCTTAAATAAAACCGGCGGTAGCGCCGATGGGGACGTGATTTGGGATGAGGTCGCCTATTACCGTCGTGATTATACTGCGGTACGAGAGACCACGCAGTTGTACCTAAAAGATACCATCAGCCTACTTGATGACGCGTTGAAATTAGAGCTTGGTATTAAGTCGTTAAGTGTGGATTACACCTTGGATGGTTATCGAGATTATGCCGACTATGAGATTAATGGTGAAGCAGGTTATGGGCCGCAATCTGTGGGCGGTGAATTTAGTAAGCACTTTTTACCTTCGATTGGCGCGGTGTATAGTCTGAACGACACGGATCAAATTTTTGCTTCTTACTCAAAAAACTATGCGTTGCCCAATGGCACTGACGATATTTACGATAATGCCTTGAGTTTTGAGCCTGAAACGCCCGAGGGTGAAGAAGCAGACAACTTTGAAATGGGGTACCGCACCAATCAAGAAACCTTTAATGCGGCATTAGCGCTTTTTTACACGCGATTCGATAACCGCCTGTTTGCCAGCAACGTATTTAACCCCGCTACTCAGCAGCCTGAGAGCTTTTACATTAATGGCGGCGCATCAGAAGCGTACGGCTTTGAGTTAAGTGGTGTGTATCAACCTGCAGCATTTAACAAGCAGTTGTATTTGAACGCAAATATATCCTACAAAGATGCCACCCTAGTGGATGGCTTCGGTAGTAACCCCGAGGGCAGTCGCTTAGCCGATAGCCCAGAATGGTTAATGACTGCGGGGATCACCTATGAGCCCACACAGTGGCTTGTGGCGAATATGTCGGCCAAATATACTGGTAGTCGCTTTACTGATTATGCTGAAACCTACACCATGGATAGTTACACCATTGTTAGCGCCTATCTGGATTTCGGTGGTGTAAACCCATTTGGTATGCCTGAAAATGTCAGTCTGCGTTTTAATGTAGACAACATATTTGATGAAGAAGTACTGTCGTTTGCGTTCGTTGGCTCGGCCTTTTATCGTCCACTCAACCCACGTAATTTCCAAGCCTCGTTAACGGTGTCGTTTTAATGAATATGAGTAAACATATGTATAAATTTAATAAGAAGTTACTGTCCATCACCCTAGGTTTGCTTTGTTGCCAAGCAGCTACTGCCGCTGTATCGATAGAAGAAGCAACTGCCATTCAACGTAGTTTGGTGACGCTGGACTCCCACTTAGATACACCAGCAAATTTAGTGGTACCCGGCTTTGATATTCTTGAGCGTCATACCTACGACCATGACTTCTCTCAAGTTGATGTGCCGCGCATGAAAGAGGGGGCATTAGATGGTGGCTTTTGGGCTGTGTATTCCCCTCAGGGCGAATTAACTACCTCAGGCTATGAGCAAAGTCGTGATACTGCCTTACTGCGAGCATTGGCGATACGTACCATGGTAGCAGCCAATCCAGATGTGTTTGAATTTGCCACACAATCTGCTGATGCTGAAAAAATAAAGAAGAACAGCAAGCATATTGTGTACATGAGTATGGAGAATGCCTACCCATTAGGCACGGATATTAGCTTGCTTGAAACATTCTATAAATTTGGTTTGCGCATGGCGGGTCCTGTGCATTTTAAAAACAATCAGTTTGGCGACAGCTCGACAGATCCATCTGGTACGAAATGGGGTGGCTTATCGCCCTTAGGTGAAAAGCTGGTGGCTGAGGCTAATCGCTTAGGGATTGTGCTTGATGGCTCCCATGCCCATGATGAAACGGTTAAAGATATGATCCGCTTGTCAAAAACTCCGATTATATTGTCGCACACCGGCAGTAAGGCGATTTACGATCACCCGCGTAACGTTGACGACACTTTGTTAAAAGAATTAGCTAAGTCCGGCGGCGTTATTCAAATGAACGCATACAGCGAGTACCTAGAAGAATTGCCCGCGGATCCAGAGCGTAAAGCAGCATTTGGCGGGCTAATGAAGTTGGTAAAAGAGGGTAGTGATCGCAGTGTTATTCTTGAAAAACGCCGAGAAATAGAACATGAACATCCTGCAGTTAAGGCCTCTTTCGAAGTTTACATGGAGCACTTTCTTCACGCATTAAACGTTGTTGGCCCGAAGCATGTTGGTATAGGTGCAGACTGGGATGGCGGCGGTGGTGTTGATGACATGATGGATGTGGTGAATCTACCTAAAATCACCAAACGTTTACTTGATGAAGGTTACAGCAAAAGTGACTTAGCAGATATTTGGGGTGGTAATGCACTTAGAGTATTACAGCAAGCTCACGATTATGCTGAGAGTTTGAAAACCTCTAAAAAATAAATGCTGTAAAATTCTTAAAAAATGCTCGCCCACTAAACTACTGGGCGAGTTATTTACTGACTGCTGTTTTTGTTTAGGCAAAATTAAAAATACACGGCATAGGAAACGTTTAAAAAGTCTACCCCTGGGTTATGAGTGTTTAAACCGCCATTGGAATAATGCATGTAGCGAAGGGCAATAGATTGGTTCATGTTTTCGCCAAAGTCGGTAACAAGGCCTAAACGGTCTTCGAACTGATAATGTGAGCCGATATCTTTACCTGCAAAGCGGGTATCTTCAACAAGTGATACACCAATACCAAATTCCCATCGAAGAGGGTATTTGTTGGCGATAGTCGCAAACTGTTTGGAAAACACAGGTGAGAGAGCAACGGCGTAATTGGTTTCGTGACGGTTGTCAGCACCGACTTCCCAAAAGTTCATACTGACTTCCCAGTAAATATCTAAATTTCCCAACCATTTAATTTGCGTTAGTTGGGTGGCGTAAGGTCGATAAGCTAGCCGTACACCTTGAATATCATCTGAGCCAAGTAGGTAGTCAACAGCTATCCCTTGTTTTGCTGCAAAAGCATTTGAGCTGGTTAAATAGGTGGTAAGTAACGCAATAACAATAAGTAAAGTACGCATGTGTGTGATCTCTATTAAGTGAATGTGTTAACACTAAATAGGGACGAAAATTAAAATTAAATGGGTTTATTGTTGCAATTTATAGGCTTTACCGTTCGGTAAAACCGAACGGTAAAGTGATTTAATTCTAATTTAAAACAATTGCAAACAAAAACTAGCATGACAGATAGCTTCATTAACTTAGCTAACATAGTGTTAACAATGGGGGCTCGTGAAGAGGTTTAGTGATTAAAAATAGCAGGTGATTTTTCAACTTTTTTAGCGATTTCATCGAGTCGCTTTTGATTGCTAGGAGTCATTTGGCGGCGAGAAAGTTCCAGCAAAAATTGCTTGGTGTTCACAATTTTGTATTTGGCTTGCTCTGCTTCCACTAAACTTTGCAGTAAATTTAAGCTAAATGCCACTTCTCGAGGAAACAACAAGTATGCCTGATAAAAATGCTGAGTGGCTTTTTGGTAGTTGTGCTGAGTGTAATACTCTAACCCAGTTTTATTAAAGCTCATGGCTTCAGGTCGACGCTCACCTATATCTTCTTCGCGTTTCACTACTAACATGTTTGCTACCGTTGCTTCGTTTCCATCATCAAGGGCGGCAACGCGTGCTTTACAAAGGGCCAGTATTTCAGCTGCTTTAGTATCATTGCCTATGCCTTTCCAAGCGGCGATCGCATCGGTCATCTGCATGACATCTCCGCTGGCTGCATCATCCATACCTTCACGGTGCAAAAGTTCGGATGCTTTATCAATATGACCGCCCATAACGGCTGCCGCTGCATATAAAAAGTCTTTTTTAACAATCAGTTTTTGGTCGAGGTTTTTACGCCCCGCTGAACCAATTAAAAACTTAGCGACTTGCAATGTCTTATCACGTTCATTGGCATTTTTGCCCTCAGCTTCTTGCAGATAACAGCGGGCTAAATCGAGCGAGAGTTCGTCGTAGCGCTCACGAATGCCGCGGTTAGATTCGCGTTTCTTTTCGAGTAGTTGAATGGCTTCGTTATTCCGCTCTTGTGCTTGAAAAATATAGGCTTTGAGACGGGCAGCTGACACTGACATTTCGCCCTCGCGGATCTCGTTCATGTGATCTTCAGCTTGGGCATACTGGTTGTTGCCTATGCAAATTCTAGCTAACCATTCTCTGGCTTTATCACTAGTAAGTTGAGTATTCGTTAGCTCTAATAGCATTTCTTCGCTTTGTTTTAGCTGTCCATCTAAATAAAGGCTTTGAATCAATCCCCACTTGGCCCATATGATTTTGTCAGAGCCTCGTAACACATCATTGTAGACACTCGCGGCTTCTTTAAAGCGCTTTATCTTTATCAGTAAACGCGCCTGTAGTTTTACCATTTGGCTGCGCAGACGTGGGCGGCTATTACGCTCAAGCATGTAGACCAGCTTGTGGAGTGCTAACTCAAACTCGTTGTCATCCATCAGTTGAAAAACTGGTTGCAAATAATGATGAAAATTTAGGCAGGCAGAAATGTTTTTCTCGATACTACGTATGGTATAGGGCTTTATGACCAAAGCGTCGGGATGCACATCAACGATTTGGCCCACTATCATGGGCAAGCGATCAGAGGTGATAAATATGATGCTGGTAGAGCTTTTAAGTAGGCCTTGTTCTTGAAGTTCTTGAACAACTTCTACCCCGTTTTTATTTTGCCCTAAGTGGTAGTCCATTAGTAAAAGATCAACACGTCTTAGGCGGACATGGGCCTTTAGTTCTCTGCCGTTACTGAAACAGCCTACTTCAGTGAAGCCCATCTCCATCAGGTGATTGCGCAAATTAATTCGCGCCATGCCGTTATCTTCAACGATGGCGACTTTTATATCGCTAAGGGACATAGAAGGGAGTCATTCCTAGGTGGTTTTTTTGTTTCATAATCAGAAGCATAACAAGAGATTAGCTTAGGATCTTGATTTTATATATTGGCCGTTAGTGTAGCTTAGTGTGCCGCAGAATAACCCAATATGTATACAGAAGTTGTCAGTTCGTCGAATAAAAAATTGAATTGACGTTAACGTAAAGGTAAATTATTTGATAGTCTTGATAACACTTCGTTAACAGTTTTGGTTTGCGGTCAAAATCAAAGCACTTTAAATAGGGCTAGCCATGCAACACGTTCCTTTACTTATCAACGGTGAATTTATTTCATCTGAGTCGCAACAATTTATCGACGTTACCAATCCAGCCAACAACGCTGTTATTGCCAAAGCACCTATCGCTACTGACGCCGAGATAGACGCAGCGGTAGCCAGTGCCAAAGAGGCTTTTGTAACGTGGCGCGAAGTGCCTGCGCCTGAGCGAGCTCGCATAATGATGCGTTACCAACAGCTTTTAAAAGACAACCACGACGAAATCGCCACTATATTAAGTAGTGAGACCGGAAAAACGTTTGCCGATGCAAAAGGCGATGTTTGGCGTGGTATTGAAGTGGTAGAGCAAGCCATGAATGTCCCTTCTATGATGATGGGAGAAACCGCTGAGAATGTAGCTCGCGGTATTGATACCTATAGTTACATTCAGCCCCTAGGCGTGTGTTTAGGGATAACCCCGTTTAACTTTCCCGCCATGATCCCTCTGTGGATGTTCCCTATGGCGGTCGCGTGCGGCAATACCTTTATTTTAAAACCCTCAGAGCAAGACCCATTGACACCAACGCGCCTAGCAGAACTGTTTATTGAAGCAGGAGCGCCAAAAGGTGTGTTAAATGTAGTTCATGGGGGGAAAGACCAAGTGAACAAGCTGCTGAGTGATGATGATGTACGCGCAGTTTCTTTTGTGGGATCAGTGCCTGTGGGCCAGCATGTGTATAAGACAGCGACAGATAATATGAAGCGAGCACAGTGCTTCGCTGGTGCTAAAAACCACTCGGTTATTATGCCCGATGCTAATGTGAAGCAGGTACTGAACAACCTAGTGGGGGCGTCGGTTGGTGCTGCGGGCCAGCGCTGTATGGCTATTTCTGTGGCGGTTTTTGTGGGCGCAGCAAGTGAGTGGATTGATGAACTGGCGCAAATGATAGGCCAAGTGAAGCCAGGATTATGGAATGACGAAGAAGCAGCTTACGGGCCACTTATCAGTCCTCAAGCGAAAGCACGAGTCTTGTCACTGATCCAACAAGGCAAAGACGAAGGCGCGAAGTGCCTAGTGGATGGCAGTGACTTTAGCCTCGCAGGTTATGAGCAAGGAAATTGGGTTGGTCCCACGGTATTTGGTGATGTAACCGCTGATATGCAAATTTACCAGCAAGAGATTTTTGGCCCAGTGTTGTGCTGCATGACGGTGGATACACTGGAAGAAGCGATCGCCCTGGTTAATCGTAATCCTTTTGGCAACGGCACATCAATTTTTACTGCCAGTGGCGCCGCAGCGCGCAAATATCAACATGAGATTGAGGTAGGGCAAGTGGGTATCAATGTGCCTATTCCGGTGCCTTTGCCGTTTTTCTCGTTCACTGGTTGGAAGAACTCATTCTATGGTGACCTGCATGCCTACGGTAAACAGGCGGTGCGCTTTTATACCGAAACCAAAACAGTAACTGCTCGCTGGTTTGAGAACGATATTCCAAGTGGCCCGAATATGACCATCGAATTGAAGTAAGGAACGATTATGAATTTTGATTTGACTGAAGACCAACAAGCCTTCGCAGACACAGCTAGACAGTTCGCTGAGCAAGCCTTAGCGCCAAACGCGGCGAAATGGGACAAAGAGCACCACTTTCCGAAAGACGTAATTCAGCAAGCAGGTGAATTAGGCTTTTGCGGCTTATACACCAGTGAAGAAGATGGCGGTCTTGGTTTAAGCCGGTTGGACTCATCCATTATATTCGAGCAGTTATCCATGGGATGCACTGCCACCACAGCTATGATGACCATTCATAATATGGCGACTTGGATGATAGCGACATGGGGAAAACCTGAATTAAAAGACACATGGTGCCCAGATTTAGTCACAGGTAAATTACTGGCTTCATATTGCTTAACTGAGCCTGGTTCAGGCTCAGATGCTGCAGCCCTTCGCACCACGGCCAAGTTAGATGGTGATGAGTATGTGTTAAATGGGTCGAAAATGTTTATTTCAGGTGCCGGTGAAACTGACGTGCTGGTGGTTATGGCGCGTACGGGCGGGGATGGTCCCAAAGGCATTTCAGCGTTTCTTGTTCCAGCGGATGCCAAGGGCATTATCTATGGCAAAGCGGAAGAAAAAATGGGTTGGAACGCTCAACCCACACGCTTGATTACGTTCGACAATGTGCGTATCAGCCAAATTAACTTACTGGGTGAAGAAGGCCAAGGGTTTAGTTTTGCGATGCAAGGTTTAGATGGTGGACGTGTCAACATCGCCACATGCTCTATCGGTACTGCTCAGCAGGCTCTGAATACTGCCACAGCGTATATGCAAGAGCGTACTCAATTTGGTAAACCATTAGCGGCCTTTCAGGCACTGCAATTTAAACTCGCCGATATGGCCACTGAACTGGTTGCGGCTAGGCAAATGGTGCGTTTGGCGGCATTTAAATTAGATAACAAAGACTCAGAGCGTAGTGCCTATTGTGCTATGGCTAAACGCTTCGCCACGGATGTCGGATTTGAGGTGTGCAATCAGGCTCTGCAAATTCATGGTGGTTACGGTTACATTCAGGAATACCCGCTTGAGCGTCATGTGCGAGATGTACGTGTGCATCAAATTCTTGAAGGAACAAATGAAATTATGCGCATGATCGTCGGACGCCGCCTATTAGCCGCTGACGCCGGTAACATACTGTAAAGCGAGCATAAAAATTCTCAATGTTGAGGATTTTTTGCCATTAAGAATAGGAGTAGATTGTGTCTGATAGCGTTATTTTTCACGAGCGTTCCACCACCAGTGGAATGCGCATTGGTCATGCGACTTTAAATCGCCCGAGTGCGCTGAATGCACTAAATATGGATATGATCCAGTTATTAATGCCACAACTGATAGCGTGGCAACAAGACCCGGCTATTTGTATGGTGATTTTAGATGGCAGCGGCGAAAAAGCGCTGTGTGCTGGTGGTGACGTCGTCGCCATGCACAACGCCATGGCTGATGAGCCTAAAAGCACACCGGCATCCCTGCAGGCCTTTTTCACCGAAGAATATAAACTTGATTACCTGATCCACACATATACCAAACCTTTTGCTATATGGGGAGCGGGTATCGTCATGGGCGGCGGCATGGGCTTGATGAACGGTGGTAGTCATCGAATCGTTACAGAGAGTTCTCGTCTTGCGATGCCTGAAATCAGCATAGGTCTGTATCCTGACGTTGGGGGTAGCTGGTTTTTGAATAATATGCCACCAGGTTGTGGTCTGTTTTTGGGTATGACGGGTGCTAGCATGAATGCCGCCGATGCCTTGTACGTCAATATGGCTGACTATTTCATGCCAAATGATATGAAAATGCAGTGGCTGGAAAGCGCAGAGCAATTGCCGTGGGGCAATGACAACGCGGCAAACAGTGACCAACTAAGCGTATTATGCGCCCATTTCCATCAACAACACCAAACGCTGCTTCCTGAGGCTAAAGTACAGCCGTTACACGGGAAGTTAGCCATCCTAGCCAATGCTAAGACAGCCGCTGAGGTGGCTGAGCAAATCCTAGAATTTGATGGTGGTAACGAACACTGGCTAGCAAAGGCGCAAAAGACACTGCAAGCGGGCTCGCCGATTAGTGCCAACTTGGTATTCGAGCAATTACAGCGCGGCCAAAGTCTGACGTTAGCTCAATGTTTTGAAATGGAATTGATCATGTCCTGTCGTTGCGGGGAATTTGGTGAGTTCCAAGAAGGAGTACGCGCGCTTTTGGTAGACAAAGACCATCAACCCAAATGGCATTACTCAAGCATTGCTCAAGTGCCAAAAGAAACAATGGTCTGGTTTTTCGATAGTCCCTGGCAAGGCACTGAACACCCACTAAGTCACTTAGATAAGGAATAAAGCATGTCTCTATCAAATTACTCTGTAGCGTTTATTGGCCTTGGCAATATGGGCGGGCCTATGGCGGCTAATTTGCTCAAAGCGAATGCCAAGGTCTGTGTTTTCGATTTAGTGCCCCAGGCCGTTGCTGAACTGCAAAGCCAAGGGGCAACGGCAGCTGCCAGCGCTGAAGAAGCGGTGAAAGGCGCTGATATCGTGATATCGATGTTACCCGCGGGTAGACACGTTCAAGGTTTGTATCTGGGTGATAGCGAGCGCGGCGTAGCAGGTTTGATTGACGTGCTTGAACAGAACACGCTGGTCATCGATTCAAGCACTATTGATGCTGCAACTTCTATTTTAGTCGGTAAAACACTGGCAGAAAAAGGCATTGCTTTTGTTGATGCGCCGGTCTCGGGCGGTACTGCAGGGGCTGCAGCGGGTACATTAACCTTTATTGTAGGCGGTGAGGTAAGTGCATACGAAAAAGCGCAGCCTGTATTAAGTGCTATGGGGAAAAACATCTTCCATGCGGGGCAAAATGGCGCGGGGCAAATTGCCAAAATCTGCAATAACATGTTGTTGTCTGTGTTGATGGTGGGCACATCCGAAGCGCTGCAGATGGCCATTGATAATGGTCTTGATCCTAAGGTTATGTCAGACATTATGCTGCAAAGCTCTGGGCGTAATTGGACACTAGAGTTATATAATCCCTGTCCAGGTGTCATGCCTAATGTACCTTCATCGAATGATTACACAGGGGGCTTTATGGTGGATTTAATGCGCAAAGATCTTGGTCTGGCCTTAGATACTGCGTTAAAAAGTCACTCCAGTACGCCTATGGGGGCAATGGCGCAAAATTTATATAATATGCATAGCATGCAAGGCAGCGGTATGCGCGACTTCTCAAGTATATTTGAGCTGTTTTCAGCACAAAATAAACAACAATAACCGCGATTTATCAGCAGTAGAAAGGTTTCAAAACAGGAAAATACATTATGCAATTAAAAGGGTCAGTTATCGCCATTACCGGTGCCGCTCAAGGTTTGGGCCGAGCAATGGCACAAGAAGTCGCCGAACAAAGAGCAAGCGTTGCATTAATCGATATGCAAAAAGAACCGCTGGAACAAGCAGCTAAAGAACTGCGAAGCTTAGGTGTTAAAGCTGAATATTATGTAGTTAATGTTACCAACGAGGCGGAAGTCGAAGTTGCATTTGCTGATATAGGTATGGAGTTCGGCCAATTAAACGGCTTAATCAACAGTGCAGGTATTATGCGAGATGGCATGTTGCTGAAAGTCAAAGAAGGCAAGGTTGTCAGCAAAATGTCCAAGGAGCAGTTTCAATCAGTGCTTGATGTAAATGTGACGGGCACGTTTTTGTGTGGTCGTGAAGCGGCTAAACAAATGATTGAAAGCAAAAGCGATGGCGTGATTATTAATATTTCGTCCGTTTCGCGCGCCGGTAACATGGGGCAAACAAATTACTCCGCTTCTAAAGCCGCCGTAGCGACTATGACAGTGTCGTGGGGGAAAGAGCTCGCCCGTTTTGGTATTCGAACTGGATGTATAGCGCCCGGATTGGTTGAAACTGCCATGGCCGCGCAAATGCGCCCAGAGATGCGAGAGGCGTTCTTAAGTACAGTGCCACTGCGACGCTTGGCGAATGTGGAAGAGTTAGCTCATACAGCGAAGTACATATTTGAAAATGATTACTTCACTGGTCGTACTATAGAGTTAGATGGAGGAACGCGCGTATAAACGCGGGTTACTTGAACTGATATATTATCCGGGGGAAAACACGTATTAATGGTTGATTAATGCGTGTTTATTCCAATTTTCATTTAGTTATCTTTGCTTTAGGTTGTTTTTTAGTTTAAACCTCTATTTCCCCTAATCTTCTTTTGCATCAGCATGATTTATATAGATAAATTAATTTAATTTATCACTATGTCTCGATGTGTCTGTTTTTTTTACATCTTCTATTTTTAATGAATTAAATGTTATTTTTTTTGTTAAAAATCAATTGGTTAAATCTCTTTCTTTAATGGTTCGTTTCTTGCTAAGACACAAATCCAGGAAATATTATTTTTTGACGTCAATACGAGATTTAAAGGAAGTAAGAGATGTTCGTAAGTAAAAAATTGTCATTATCATTCTGCGCCGTTGCAGTTGCACTGAGTTCTTCATTTGCTCACGGTATTCAAATCACATCTACCGGTGATGCATCGGTTTTGTCGGATACATTGATCATTCCTAATAGTGGTGTCACCGTCACAAGCGCCGTTTTAAGCGGTGGCAACAGTGACTTTGATTTTAGTACTCAAGCAGGGACGTACACTAACGCCACAGGAACTTACGGCTTGCCAAGTGAAGGCGGCGTGGTATTTAGTACCGGGAACGTTAGTCACTATGAAGATGGCCCAAATAATTTTTCAGGTGATGAAAACTCAGGCGGCGGATCTGAAGATGACTCGGATGACATACCAGAGAACGGGACCGATAACGGAAATGAACTCGAGTGTCCGAGTTGTTTTGAACAGCAAAATTCGCAGCAATCAACGACAAATTCAACTACGCCTGCACCTGCAAATACTCCAGAAAATAACGAAGTCGGTGATGAAATTGGGGGGGAAGGTAGTCCCGCTACGGATGAGCAAAATGCGCTACTAAGTGAGATTACTGGTCAGGCTGAGCACTTTGACCCCATAGAGTTAAGCATTACCTTTGATGTAGATGACAGCGTGTCGGTTATTTCTTTTGTAGGGGCGTTTGGCTCCGAAGAATTCCCTGAGTTTGTTGACTCCGAATTTGTCGATGGGTTTGGCATGTTTCTAAATGGGGTTAACGTGGCAGGGGCGCCAGCAAGTGACGGTTCTACAGATGGGAACTTGTTGCCAATTAATATTAATCATCCTGATTTTGCAGAGATAGAAGGGACAGAGCTGAATGGTTTGTTAGCACCCAATGGCGTGCCTATCCTTCGATTTGATATTCCCGTTGAGCCAGGCAGTACAGGCAACACCTTTACTCTTTTATTGGCGGATGCATCAGATTCTGCATTAGACACCACCATTTTCTTAAGTAGCTTTGGTAACTTTGATGCTGAGACTGGTGATTCAGAATTTACCCCTATTTTGCCGGACGCGAGTAACCCAACGAATGAAAATGGTGATTTTGTATTCGTGCTGCCCGAAGTTGAAGCGGGAGAAACTATTTGGATAGATCCTGATGTTGCGACCGGTTATACCTACACAGCGACAGACGGAGGCTTATTCGCTAGCGTAACAGCACCGACTTTACTGAGCGTAAATGACAGCGATGGGTATTTACTCAGCTATTTAGTCAATGGTGTTGAACAAGTGGTAGCGTTAGCCAGTGGTCAAACTTTTGAATTTGATATGCCAGTGCCTGAATTCACGATCTCTAGCATCAACGTTGAACTTGCCTTAGATCCGACGGATCCCTTAGCGTTCGTTACCGGTGTGGCATTCAGTGAAGGCGGTCAGTTTGGTGTGATTCAATCACCCATCACCGAATTTGTTGATGACAGTGTCGCAGTTTCAGCACCTGGGACGTTTGCAATATTTGCCCTTTCATTACTTGGCTTATGTGGTTTACGTCGAAAAAAGTTTTAATCACTTTTTAATTGATTAAAGTAACCCAGTTCGATGTATTGAACTGGGTTTTTCCGTTTTAAAGGGTGAGAAGTAAAACATGAACAAATTTAAAGTGATGATTCTAGCTATGCTATTGAGCGTTCATAGTGGACTTGTGCGCGCGGCCGATGACAATGGTAAGTTTGCGGTTAAAGGCGCGGGAAAGCGCCTGTGTAGTAATTTTTTACTCGCGGCAGAACAGAAGACGACTGATTATTATCTTTATGGAGGCTGGCTTGAAGGTTACATCAGTGCCTATAACCGGTTTCAGCCAGAAAACTATGATGCCACACCTTGGCAAACCACTGAGTTGCTGTTAGCACTGTTGCAGCAAGATTGCGAAAATAGCAAAGACAAACATTTTCTTACGGTCACTAACGGCTTGCTCAAAGCTTTGTTTCCGATCCGCTTGCCCGCTGAATCGGCGCTGGTGGCGATTGATGTCAATAACGCGAAAAGTTATTTTTATGTGGAAATACTCAAGCGTGCCAAGCAGCGTTTAATCAAAATGGGCTATTTACAAGACGTAGGAAACAGTGATTTTGATCAAGCGACATTAGAAGCATTTAAGCATTTTCAACGAGACCTTGGCTTAGCGCAAACTGGCGTACCAGATCAAAATACACTGATGAATTTGTTCTTGAAAAAGTCAGGTTAATCAGACAAGTTTTACTGGGTTGAGCAAGCGTACTTTGATGCTGTCTTGCTCAATCATAGTAAACACCCTAGGGCGAATTTCATCTTTCCACCATTGGTTATACGTTTGCTGATATATTGCTTGGCGAGTTTGTTCGTCGTCAAATTCCCTTAACCATACAAACCAATCATTGCCGTTTTCATCTGTGTGGACATACGTATGCAAGATGCGCATTCCCTGAGAAACTTGGTAGGGCAACAATTCTGCTTTTAGCCACTGAAGCCAAGCTTGTTTCATATTGGGTTTAATTTTGTATTCACGAAGTTCGACAATTGCCATGTCACTTTACCGCTTTCTTGACTGGTTCGCCGAAACGAAATATTTGCCCTTCGTTAGGTGCCATTTTCTGCCAGCTTTCGTTGCCTGTTAATGGTTCAGTTGCGATAACCGTGACGATATCGTTAGGGGTGGTCTCTTTGGCAAAATCAATATCTACATCAATATCCGATAAGTGGGCTTTGCCAAAAGGAGCTCGCCGAGTGATCCATTGCAACTTGGTTGAACAAAAAGCAAGTAAGTACTCACCATCAGTGATGAGCATGTTAAAGACGCCGAGCTTGTTCAGTTTTTTGGCTTCACGTTGCAAAAAATTAAACGCTGAGATGCGTTTGCTTGGACGATGAGGAAAACGGTTATCAAGGGCACTCATTAAATAGCAAAAGGCCCGTTCACTGTCTGTTGTGCCAACTGGGGTGAATCTATCTATGGGTAAATCGGCATAGCCACTTAATTGACCATTGTGAGCATACGTCCAATTACGGCCCCATAATTCCCGGCTAAAAGGGTGGGTGTTCTCCATGCCAATGCGACCGCGATTGGCTTGGCGAACATGGGCAATCACAGCCGTACTCTTTATTGGGTAGTCAGACACCAAACGGGCTATTTCAGATTCGTAACTTGGCTGACGATCTTTGAATATACACACGCCTTTTTGCTCATAAAATGCCACGCCCCATCCATCTCTGTGAGGACCAACGCGACCCCCTCGCTCTCGAAGACCTTTGAAACTAAAGCAAATATCAGTGGGGACATTCGCTGACATGCCTAATAACTCACACATATTTCGTCCTGCGTTTTGCTGATAAAGGGATTATAACCTGATTGCGGCTCAAGCTGGGTGAATTGTAGTAATTGACATACTTAAAAATAAAACGCAATTTTTTTGGCGGTCATAACTGGTAAAGCACGCTTATAGGGAATGAGACTTAATTAACAGGAGTGTGATATGTGCTCACTAGTGCTTCAATACCCAGCGGTATTTTCCTGCAATACGCTGTTATTGGCTGCTTGGTTGTACAGTTGGCCTGCGATGGCAATAACGTTAAACCCTTATAGTATTTCAGCCCCCGACAGTGAGGTATTGCTTTACTCCTCAGTGAACGCCATGGACGACAGCCTCCCCCCCATTCTATTGCCGGCGAAAGCACGGCCGAGAAAAATTCAAAGTACAAAACAATATGCTCGTCGCTTAATGGGAGACAAGCAGCGAGCAAAGATGCACTTAGCACTCAAAGATGCTCCTAAGATGGCGATGGTCAGTTGCATTTTTTTCGCCTTGTTATGTCTGTGCCGCAAGCTTGTTCATCGGTCAGCTCGACAGCGGTTGCGCGCTGTTAATAGTGCAAATTGAGTGCTTAGGCTTAGGTCATTCAAGCTGCGAAAAATAATTTACAGCAAATAAAAAATAATATGGCGGTTTTTGCGCGGGTATTGCGCTTATTAGAAAAGAGATAAGAAACCTACGTTTACCCTAGCGCTTTTATCTCAATAAAAAGTGGAAGATATGACGTATTTCGGCTCCCTGTGCATGGCGCGTTTCACCATGCTAACGCACAGTCGCAAATTTCTTCAATTAGCAGATAGCTCGGGCAGTAATTCGTTTACTGAATCTTTCCCAGCTAAAACAAGGACAGGAATCATGACCACGAACATTGCCCAAACAACGTATAAAGAACGTTACTTTACCTTCGTAATCCACAACCCAAAATGGATTTTGTTGATTGCAGCGCTATTGATTGTTGCTATGGGGGTAGGCCTTAAAAATATTAAAAAGGACCCGTCAGTAGATGCGTTTGTACCCAGTGATCATCCCGCTGCATTAGCAAGAGATAGAGCCGGAGAGTTGTTTGGGCTAGAAGATCCGATTGTGCTGGGGATCGTGGCTAACGAAAATCAATCTGCATTTAGCACCGATATTATTCACGCGTTGAGCCTTATTCAGCGCGAAGTACGCGAACTGGAAAATGTGAAAAAAAATGCATTGATCAGTATTTTGACTGAAAGTGTGATTCATGGTGATGACGGAGATTTGCTCGTTGATCCGATCATACCTAAGGGTGTTGTGTCCCCAATTAGCGCTGAAAGAGCGTTAGAAAGGGTGCGTAGCATGCCAATGATGGATGGCTTACTCGCATCCAAAAATGGCGATACGCTGACCTTAATTATACCTGTACAAGACGCAAATCATGCTACTGAAACCTATCAGCAGGTGCTGGCAATTGCTCAGGCTCATCGTCCTGCCAATGCTCAGGTTCATGTAACAGGAGTCGCATCAATGAACGGCCGACTGGCGCAAATGGTGAATCAAGATACCCGAATTTTCATTCCCATGGCTATTGTCACTGCGTTGTTAGTTATTTTTATTGCGCTGCGAGAGTGGCGAGGATTACCAGGTCCCTTGTTGGTCATTGCGGGCTCTGCTGCGATGACGGTTGGTTTGATGGGATGGTTAGACGCTAAGTACTATTTAATCACCACTGCATTGCCGGTGATCATCATGGCGATATCCATTGCCGATAGTTTGCATGTTTCCACGCTTTTCCTAGAAAAATGCCGCCTAGAACCAGATAAAAACAAAGCAGAGCTGCTGCTTGGCACACTGAATCAGACCTTCTTACCTGTTACCTTGACGACAGTGACCACAGTGGCTGGGTTTGTTGGCCTTGCCATTGGCTCTTCCATGCAACCAATTGCAGAGTTTGCTTGGTTTGCTGCCGCGGGTGTTATGGCCGCTTGGGTATTAAGTTTAAGCGCCTTGCCAGCCGTTATCCTGCTATTGGGCTTAGGGGCAAAAGAACAAGCGCAGTTTGTGCAAGACAGCCCAGTCAATGCGGGCGTTTATCGCCTGACCCAAAATGCGTTTAATCATCCGTGGACGACAGCGTCAAGTTTGATATTGGTGCTGACCATTTTCATTTATTTTGCTACTCAAGCCCGATTCGATTATGAGCGCCAACGTTATTTTCAAAGCGACGACGCGGTTCGTATGGCTGACGTCACGTTGAACTCTCATTTGCAGGGGCTCAACTTTTTGGATGTAGTGGTTTCAGGCCACGAGCCGGGAGATTTAATGACGCCAAAGGCGATGCATGCCATAGCGCAGTTACAGCAACGCATTGATAAGTTGCCACTTGTGGCAAAAAGTACCTCTATTAGCGACTATATGAGTGTTATGCACCGTGCGCTGACAAACGCTCCCGCTGGCGAATTACCCAGCGCAGAACATGCTCCGGCGCAATATATGTTTTTGTATGAGGCCGCGGGCGACCCGGGAGATTTCAAAGAGGAAATCGACTTTACCTATCAGCACACCCTTGTTCGTGCGCAATTGACTACTGATCGCTTTAGTCAAGTGAGCCCTGTTGTTTCTGAGTTTGAAAACATTGCTAAAAGTTGGTCCGAGGAATTCGGTCTTGAGGCCAAAGTGAGTGGACGCGTGGCCGTTAACTCTGGGTGGATGAAATTACTCGCATCTTCTCATTTTACTGGATTAAGTCTGGCTATCGCCTTTGTGTTTTGTTCATCGCTGCTGGCATTTCGTTCGTTGTGGCCTGCATTGCTGAGCTTGGTGCCTATTCTAACAGGCGTACTCTTTACTTATGCCGTGATGGGACTGCTGAAAATTGACATAGCCCCCGCGACGTCAATGACAGCCGCTATTTCTACTGGCTTAGGCGTCGATTTTGCGATTCACCTTATTTCAGGCGCGCGCCAGTCACTGCAAAAAGGCTTGGCACCTAGAGCGGCTTTCAGTGGGCACTATGTGGTTATTGCTCGGGCGTGTGTGTTTTCAGCTGTCGCCTTAGCGTTCGCTTTAGGGGTTATTTGTCTAAGCTCTGCGCCGCCTTTGCAGTGGTTTGGGGCACTTGTCGCATCAGCGTCTATCGGCAGTTTGTTAGGCGCGATCATAGTGATCCCTGCCTGTTATGCCCTGTGTGCACCCACGCCCTATGTGATTAACGTAAGAGGAAGTGTGTAATGACATTATTTAACGCCACAAACCTAACTAGCACAAGCCATAAAAGAGCGCGTACAAGCCTAATTCAAATCAGCTTTTGGCTGTTCTGTGGGCTTCTTATTCAGCCTGTTTCAGCGCAGGAAAACAACCAAATGTCGGCCCTAGAATTAGCCAATAAAGTGCTAACGAGAGCGGCAAACGATGGGCGAGCAGGAAATATGCACTTTACCTTGCACAATGATTCAGGAGGCGTGCGAAAACGCTCGGCTTTATTTGTTCATTCTGTTCATCAAGGCGATACCAAAATAGGGATCTATTTTACTGCACCGGCTGCGCTGCAAAATACCGGATTTTTAAGTTATGACAAGGTATCAGGCAGTGATGAGAATTGGCTGTATTTACCGGCCACTGATCGCGTTCGCAAACTGCCCGCTTCGAGCAAAGGTGACTACTTTATGGGCACAGATCTGACCTATGGGGATATTAAAGACAATTTCAAATTTACCTTACTAGATTGGGACTTTGCCTTAGGTGAAGAGCAAATCGTAGAGCAAAAGCGTTACCTGGTTTTAAAGGGCATCAGCAAATCGAGCGGTAAAGCGTCAGAGCTCGGATACAGCAGCTTTGTTGCTCGGGTTGACCCAGACACTTACTTCCCGTTAGAAATAAATTACACGGACGTAGATGGTATACCGCTGAAAACCATCTCTGTAAAACGTTTAGAGCGCATATCAGATGCCTGGATAGCAACGCATTTCATCGTCACCAATACTCAGCTCGCCCATAAGACGGACGTTGTGTTAAGTGATGTTAAACACATTCCTGATTTACCACAAAGTATTTTGACTGCTGATGAGCTGAGTTACGGCGTACCCAGTATTGCCGGACTATAGGCGGCTTTAGGGTAAAGTAAAAAGGTGAGGGAATAGGATGAAAAGTCACTCGGATATTTATGGTTGCATGTGCATAAGTAAAAGATGGAATTGCATCGCTTGGTGTTTATTGCTTGTTTTCATGGGGCTGATTGCGCCACACGCCAATGGTGAGGTGAAGTTGCAATCAAGCCAAGTTTCGCTGGAATATCGCACGGCAGTCAACTTGAAAAGTACGGATGTAGATCTGTCTAGAGTGAGCGTTATTTCACAGCATAAGTTGCGTTTAAATCCGCGTTGGAGTGCTCAGCTTAATATGCTTGCGCAGTTTGCTTTTGATGAAACAGGACTAGGTAGTATTGATAACTATGCTTCGTTTAATCAACCAATAGTGGATAGCAAAGACACTCGCGTTGAGCTGACGAGAGCGTTTTTAATGTGGCGTAAACGTGCCACTAGTGTCGTCATCGGAAAGCAGGTCACCCCTTGGGGAGTCCTAGATGGCGTACAAGTGACTGATCGTTTCGATCCCGTGCGTCGCCGTGATTTTGTGTTAACGGATATGCGCCCTGAGCGTATCGCTAGATGGGGAATACGTTGGCGCAGTAAATTGGATGGCTGGCATGTGGATACCTCTTTAGCATTTGATGGAACGAGTACGCAGCAGGCCAATATTGGCGATACATTCTTTTTATCCTCAACTCGGTTTACCGGTGGCTTATCAATTGCAGATTTAGGTTTTGAGGGGCAAGCGCCAACCGTTGATTTAGCGCAGGCGCTAAGAATACAAACACCGGAACGAGAGCACACAGTTAACCAAAGTACTGCAGGGGTTAAATTTGGGCATAGTCTAGGTGAGGGGGATATGTCATTCATGCTATATCGAGGGCCTGACACAGATCCTGTCATTCAACTACGCGAAGCGATGGTGGCGAGTCTACCGATAAACGTTCGCTTTGATTACTTACGCCGCACCGTGCTCGGGGCGACTTATGATGTCACGCTAGGTACACTCGTTTGGCGGATGGAGCTTGCGTATATACCCGACCAACCTTTAAATGTGCTAGGCGAGCAGCCCTTAATGCAGGCGCGGGCAAAGCGGGTACTGATAGGAGGGGGAGTCGACTGGCGAGCACCGGCAAATTGGTTTGTGAATGCTCAGTTAGTGGTAGATTACATACGCGATAAAGAGCTGAATTTGGTACGCCCAGCTGCTGATACACTGCTTACCCTAAGGGCACAGCGCAGTTTCTTTAACGAGCGATTACTTTTCAAAGCGGAGCTAATTGGCAGTGTGAATCAAGGCGATGGTACGCTGCGTCCTGCCTTGGTATACGATTATCATGACAACGTGAAATTTCAAACGGGGATTGATTGGCTGTTTGGACATTCAAACGGCCAGTTTGGTCAATTTAAGGATGCCTCGCGCTGGTGGGTATCTGTTAAGTTTACCTTTTAAATATAAGGCGCTAGGGTCTGCGTTGCTCCAAAGCAACAAGCTGGGCGCGGATCGTCGATGCCTGCTTCGTTTTACCTGAGCCTTCGTATTCAGTTAGCAACGAAGTTAATACCCATGGTAGTTCGGGTGCCGTCATACGTGGGTGGGCCTGTGTTAAGCGCACTATGCTACGCAAATGTTCAGCGCTATTCGCGTTTTGTTCAAGGGCTAGGTACGCTCGTGCCAAACCTAAATGGGCATAATACGCTTCAATATACTTGACTTGCAGGTGCTCGATTTCCATCAGTCTGTTTTGTTGCTGCTCTTTATCAATGCTCTGTTGGCGACTGGTTAAAATGTGTTGATAATGTGCAATGGCGTTTTGGTATTCTTGATTGGCAGTTAGCGCGTCAGCCAATACTTGGGTGCCAAATAAAATCTTTAAGTTGTCATCTGCCCATATATTCTTGGCGAGTGATAATGTGCTCTGTGCTAGCGCTAATGCTTGCGTTGCACGGTCTGTTTTCAGATATAGCTCAGCTAATGCAAAACGGGTAACATAGTTTAGGGCATGAAGTTCGCCTGCTCGCTTTGGCAAAGCAGCCAAAATCTCGTTAAACAGTGCTTCTGCTTGGGAATACTCCCCTAATCCGAGATGAATACGGCCCATACTGAGTTTGGCATCAAGTGTGTCTTGATGTTGTTCTCCCAAAACGTGTATTGCTCGCTCTAAACGTTTCTTGGTAGGGGCATACCCAGCTTCAAATTGACCTAAGCGCTCCAGTACATAACCAATGCCGGCCAAGTTATACAATGCTAATCCATGATTTTCGTTCCACTCTTTCAAGCTGGCTTCTAGACCTTGCCGGAAGTACTCTTCGGCTTTTTGGTAATCCCCTAATGCATAGTAGTCAGCACCAAGACTGGTAATCGCGAGAATGGTGACAATATTCGCTGGGCCTAAGGCATTTAAACTTTTATCGTATATTTCATTGTGCAGATTGATGGCCATAAACGAATTGCCAGTATCATTATACAATCCTGCTAGGTTAGACATAACACCCAAGGTTTTTTCATCGTGCTCACCAAAGATACGTTTGGCGACGTCTATTGACTCTTCTAGGATTGGACGCTGCAGATCAAATTTGTCTGCGCGATTATAAGAATTGCTTAACGCTCTAAGTACGCGGTAAAACTCGGCGTCGTCAGTTTGATATTCTCGATGCAGTGTCAACGCTCTTTCTAAGTGCCCAATAGCTGGATGAATTACCCCTAAACGGAAATATATGTCGCCAATAGTGCGCCTCACCGAGGCCTCTATTAAAGGTTGTGAAAATAGGGTGTGGCTGTCATCTTGGTTTAGTTTTTCACTGGCTTTATCTAAAATTTGTCGCACTGTTATGACTTCGCCTTGGGCGTCATCTGGGTTTATTGAAAAGAACATGTTGTGCAAGAAGTCTGTGATAGCAACCGCTTTACCGCGCTCCTGCTCGGCAATATCACGCTCGAGTGCAATACGCTGAGATTGAATGAATATTGCGCTACTTGTGGTGGTCATAGTAATAAGAATGAAAGCCGCCAGCGAACTAGAAAGACGGTTGCGGCGTAAAAATTTTTTACTGCGTGTGACCCACGAATTACGGTGCGCTGTCACAGGGAAGTGGTTAACAAAGCGCTCAAGGTCGTTAGAAAACTGGTTAACACTCTTGTACCGCAAGGACGCTCTGTTATGCAGGGCTTTTAGCAATATTGCATCTAGGTCACCTGCGATATCCTTGGCTTTTATCCCGCTAGGCTCAATCTGCGCTGTATTTCCAAGCACCGATTTATTGTGGGTTAACAACTGACTTGGCGGTGTAGGTGTAAATTTGAGAATAGCGTTATGTAGGTTGTCTGTAACGTGCCCATAAGGCAGTTGCTGCGTCAGTAGTTTGTATAAAATGACCCCCAATGAATATATGTCAGTGCTGGTGGACAGAGGCTCGCCACAAATTTGTTCTGGGCTCGAATAATGTAGGCTAAGCAAACGCTCAGCTTTGTTTGCTTCAAGGCTATGTTCGCCATCGCTAGGTTCTTGCTGGTCCAGCAGCCTGGATATGCCAAAATCGAGCAACTTTGGCTCACCGTCTATGGTGATGAGTATGTTTGAGGGTTTTAAATCACAGTGCACTACCAAGTGTTGATGAGCGTATTGGACTGCATCACATACTTTTTGAAAAAGTTTTAACTGTTCGTGCAGGCCCAGTTTTTTTTGTTGGCAATAAAGGTCAATAGGTGTGCCTTCAATGTATTCCATGACTAAATAAGGCTGATTTGTGTCAGTTGTGCCACCATCGAGCAGGCGTGCGATATTTGGGTGTTCTAGGTTCGCTAAGATCTGTCGTTCGGTTTTAAAGCGTGATGCTCTATCTGCTGTTATAAGCACGTTGCGGTTAATTTTTATTGCCACGCGTTGTGTGTAGTGTTCGTCCGCTCTTTCGGCTAGGTAGATATCGCCCATTCCTCCTTGGCCAATCATCTCAATCAATCGATAACGGTCAACCACATCGCCTATTTTTTGTGAAGTTTGGTTGACAACACAATGAGCGGCGTAATCGATGATGGAATCAATTTCGGTGCTTTTTTCATGGTGCGATAATAGTGAGGTCACTTCTTGATGCAAGTGAACGTTATTTTCACATTGCTGGTCTATGTAACTGCTTCGCTGCTCCACAGGAAGAGTAATTGCGTGATGAAAAATGTCTTGTACTGTTTGCCATTCGTTGTTGTTCATTTGCTTTAGTCCTTTACGCAAAATGTATTAACCGAATGTTAGATTAATATCTATTGAATGAAAATTAGTCTATTCCTGTGCTAAAATTATGCAACTCTATTTCACTTCGCCGTGTGTCATGCTATGAACAACGATCGGGATATCACTCAGTTACTTCGTGACTGGCAGTCAGGAAGCGAGCAAGCATTTAATGATTTAAGTCATTTAGTTTACTCAGAATTGCATCGCAGAGCACAAAAGCACATGTCCTTTGAGAGAGCTGGGCATACTTTGCAGGCCACTGCCTTGGTGAATGAAGTGTTTATCGATTTGTTGCATGCTCAGTTAGATTTTGCAGACCGAGCGCATTTTTATCGATTAGCTGGCAATATGATGCGGCGTATTTTGGTTGATCATGCTAGGGCACATACCAGTCAAAAACGAGGGGCGGGAGCAAACCATATCACCTTGGTTGATTATAAATATGGAGATAAACCGATCAGTCATGATGTTGTTGAGTTAGATGCAGCCTTATCAGCGTTAGCAAAGTTTGATAAACGAAAAGCTGAAATTTTAGAGCTACAGTTTTTTGCAGGTTCAAGTGTACAAGATATTGCTCAGTTTTATGCGGTTTCACCCAGAACCATAGAGCGTGACGGGCAATTTGGTAAAGCCTGGTTACACCGGGAGCTAAGCGTAGCTGGCTAGACGCTATGTAAACAAAAATCCGCCTACGAGCGGATTTTTTACTTATACTTGAATATATCGCACATTCTGTGCATAACAGCCAACTGATTACTGACTGTTTACACTGGCGATAACGCTACGTTCTTCGCTGTATTTACCATTCGTTAGAAAGTTATTCATTTTTTCAGCTTTTTCACCGTACTGTTCAACAAATGCAACCATGCTTTGACCGTTACACGTGACTTTTTCAGTGACGTAACGCTTGGTTACCTTGCTTAACTTCATCGCTTTATTCATTTTTAGAACGCTACCAGACGTCGCGGTTACGCAGAGTTTTGTACCCGCTTCATTATCGCTAGGAATTAATTCTTGGTCTGCATGTGCAGCACCTAAAACAGCAAAAGAAAGTAGCGTTGCAGCGATAGTTTTAGTCAATGTTTTCATGGTGTATTTCCTTTAATGAGTCAGTATTTTCAGTGTGTTGTTTTGTTAATTATCAGTTTGCAACCTAGATGCCAACTTTAAATTACTTTAAAAACAATGAGTTATGCGTTGCCCATTCTTTTTGTATGTGAAATATAATTATGTTTTCTATTAATTGACTAAAAAATGGTTTTTTTGACCAATGATGAGGCTGACTATGAGAGGGGTGATGAAGTGTGCGCAAAAAAGTTTGATTTGAGTCAGTAAGATCGCTGTCAAATTTAGCTAATACTTTTAATGTGGATACGGTTTTGCTATATTTCCGGCGCTTTTTTAAGCATTCTTTTAACTGCTCTGGATTTACGATCCAACTCGCAAGGAATTATCATGCAAAATCAAACTGCTGCGCCTTTTGTCGTGTGCGCGTTATACAAATTTGTCACCCTAGAAAACTTCGAAGAAATGCGTCAGCCACTTCTAGCATTTATGCAGGATAACGGCATCAAGGGAACCTTGTTATTAGCTGAAGAGGGGATTAATGGCACCGTTTCAGGTTCACGAGACGGCATCAATGCATTATTAGATTACTTGAACCAAGACTCACGCATTGCGCCTATTTCACATAAAGAATCGTTAGATGAAACTCAACCCTTTCATCGCACCAAAGTAAAGTTGAAGAAAGAGATAGTGACTATGGGCGTAGAAGGCATCGATCCGCTGCGCACTGTGGGCACGTATGTAAAGCCGCAAGATTGGAATGCGTTAATATCTGATCCGAATGTCACTGTCATTGATACTCGTAACGACTATGAAATCGAAATTGGTACGTTTAAAAACGCGATCAATCCAAAAACTGAATCATTCCGCGAATTTCCTCAGTATGTAAAAGATAATCTCGAGCCCAGTAAAAACAAAAAAGTCGCCATGTTTTGTACCGGCGGAATTCGTTGTGAAAAGTCTACAGCTTATTTAAAAGAACAGGGCTTTGAAGAGGTTTATCATTTAGAAGGCGGTATCCTTAAATACTTAGAAGAAGTACCGAAAGACGACACCTTATGGGAAGGTGACTGTTTTGTGTTTGATAATCGCGTTGCGGTTAATCATGACTTACAAAAAAGTGATTATGATCAGTGTTATGCCTGTCGTCTACCTATTACTGAAGAAGATAAACTAAGCCCGTTATTTGAGGCTGGCGCTAGCTGCCCCAAGTGTCATGGCACCCACAGTGAAGAGCAGCTCAAACGTTTTCGTGAGCGTGAAAAGCAGGTGAATTTAGCCCGCCAGCGCAATGAAGCACACGTTGGTGAAGATGCAACTAAGGCAATAAAATTACGCCGTCAGCAGAAAGCTGCACAACGGCGAGCACAGCGTGCAGCTGCAGGAAAAAGCAACGGTTAAGCCGTTAGATATTGCGCTTTGGTTCACCAACGTAGACATTTGGTGATATGAAAGGGTAAACTCGTCCTAACATTAACTAATGTGGTTCAATCATGGCACAGCAAGAGACATTAGCACCGGAAAAGGTTGCTGAAATTCGCAAAGAATTTGATTATTTTGATACCGATAAGAACGGTGAAATCGGGTTAACAGAATTTATTGAGTTGTTAACTATCATATCGCCTAAAACCAAGGCTAGTCATGTTGAAGAAGGCTTTAGTTTGATTGATAAAAACAACGATGGCTCCATCGACTTCGAAGAGTTTTTAGAGTGGTGGCAGCAATCTTGGTGGGAATACTAAACTCATCGATTTCGTTTGAAAGGTATTTAGATCAAAAAGCCCAAGTATTTGCTTGGGCTTTTCCTTTTCTAACTCTTATTCTAACTGGGTTGAGTTACAGTTGTTTAAACGTTAAGCCTGCGTTGTCTACTAAACGCTTAATTAACGTGTCGCCCATAGCCGATGCTGGGGTCAAAATACCGCCAGGAGTATCGGTTGAGTCTTTAATCAGACACAAGGCTGCTTCGGTGATCATACGAGAAGTCGAGCCATAACCCGGGTCAAGTGTGGCGCCAACGCTCACGGTTAAGTTTTGGCCTTCTTGATCATTGCCTACAAATAACACCTCGTAAAAACCATTTTCACGCTCTTCTTTACTTGGACCTTCACCAGGTTTAGGGCCGCCATCTTTCATCATGCCTTTATCGCTGGCCACTGCTTTAGCGATCGTTTCCCCTTTCTCTCCTGGGCCTGTCATCAGCATTTCATCATAAACAAAATCGCTGCCGTATTGGTGACTGAGTAGCATGTTGCTGCGGTGCACATTGCGCGTATTAATCGCGGCCATAATGAAAGGCGTTACCCAGGTATTAAGCGATTCTTCAAAATAGGGTTTATCCCCGGCTGGTTGCTCAGTGCCTGCGAAACCTGGGGTCAAAGAGAATGGATTGAGCAGCAACTCAAACTGTTTTGGATCTTGTTTCGCAGCGGCTAAAGTGGCTTTTAAGCTCGCTGCTGTGCCACCAGAGAAGGTCCCTTGCATTTTTTTAACCCGACCTTTGACTCGGTTAAATGTATGGCCGAATTTTTCTTGGGCTAATTGCTGTAAATGATATACGCCTAAATCAAACGGAATGGAATCAAAACCACAGGAGAACACGATTCGAGCACCGCTTTGTTTCGCTGCAGCTTCGTTTGCATCTATCATATGGCGCATCCAAACTGGCTCGCCACACAAATCAACGTAATCAACACCTGATTGGGCACACATGGCGACTAACTCAGAGCCATAAAGCTGATAAGGGCCAACCGTGGTCAGGATTAAACGTGTACTATCAAGCATGGCTTGCATTGAGCTCGCATCTTCAGCGTCAGCGACCACCAGAGGGGTATCCTTTGGTGCACCAATCTCATCGCGTACTAATGCTAATTTATCAGCACTACGCCCAGCCATTGCCCAGGTGAAACTATTGTCATCTGCATATTGCTTTGCCAAGTATTCTGCTACTAGACGGCCAGTAAAGCCTGAAGCGCCATAAACGACGATATCGAATTCTTTGTTTGTGCTCATTTATCATTCTCTATTCTAAACAGGTTGATTGATAGTAAGAGGACTAGGGAGAAATTTAACTTTATTTACGTGATGCGTAACTATAAATAAACAAACAGGAAACTTGGGCAAAAAAAAACGTGCATTCTCAGCACGTTTTTATCTGGGGATATTGTCGATGGGGCTTAGGAAACAGCAACAATCTTACAGGCGTTTGTGCCGCCTATGGTTTCCATATTGTCACCATAGGTCATGATGAATAAATCACCGGTTTCAAGTAGGCCTTTTTCTTTCATGATTGCCACTACGTCTTTAGTCAATTCACCTGGGCTGCTGCCACGAGAATCAAAATATGCGGGTTTAACACCACGGTAAAGCGCCATGATGTTCAATGTTGACTCATGACGAGATAAAGCATAAATCGGCAATGAAGTGGTGATACGTGACATTAAGCGGGGAGTGCTACCGCTCTCGGTCAAGGCAACAATGGCTTTTACTGTACTCAAATGATTTGCGGCATAAACTGCACTAAGCGCAACTGTTTCGCTTACTGAGCCAAAGCTTTCATCCATGCGATGCTTAGAAATTTTAACGCTAGGGTGGGTTTCTGCGCCTACACAAACACGGGCCATAGCCGCCACTGTTTCAACAGGGTAATCACCTGCCGCGGTTTCTGCTGACAACATCACTGCATCGGTTCCATCAAGAACGGCATTGGCCACATCCATGACTTCTGCACGGGTTGGCATCGGGCTGGTGATCATGGTTTCCATCATTTGTGTTGCTGTGATAACCACTTTGTTCAATTGACGTGAACGAGCAATCAGTTTCTTTTGTACACCGACTAGTTCAGCATCACCGATCTCTACACCTAAATCACCACGTGCAACCATAACTGCGTCAGACGCTTCAATGATATCGTCAATGGCTTCATCAGTCGCAACGGCTTCAGCACGCTCTACTTTGGCACAAATCATTGCATGGCAACCTGCTTTTTCAGCAAGTTGGCGCGCGTAGCGCAAATCATCCCCAGAACGCGGGAAAGAGACGGCTAAATAATCAACACCGATAATGGCAGCTGTTTTAATGTCTTCTTTGTCTTTCTCTGTCAAGGCCTCTGCAGAAAGCCCACCACCTAAACGATTAATGCCTTTATTGTTAGATAATTTGCCAGCTACCGTCACTTCGGTGTGTACTTTGTTACCTTCTACTTGCACTACTTTAAGCTGTATACGACCATCATCTAGTAATAGAATATCACCTGTATTCACGTCTTTAGGCAGTGCTTTATAGTCGATACCAACCGCGTTTTGGTCACCGTCTTCACGACCCATATCAGCATCGAGGATAAATTTGTCACCCATACCAAGTATGATTGATCCGTCTTTGAATTTCGCTACACGAATTTTTGGACCTTGCAAATCTCCTAAGATAGCAATGTACTTGCCAAGCTTTTTCGCTACTTGACGAACTTTTTCGGCGCGCTCGATGTGATCTTGAGCAGTACCATGAGAGAAGTTCATGCGTACTACGTTTGCTCCGGCTTGAACTATGCCTTCTATTTGCTCAACTGTGTCTGTTGCTGGGCCCAATGTAGCTAAAATTTTGGTTCGTCTTAACATAGGTAATTTGCTCTGGTTGTGGCGCATACTGTTTCAGGAATGCAGGTATTAAATTTTGTTTATGATTACTGAGTATCTGTCGCGATAAGCTGATAGTGCATAAAAGCCAAGTGTAAATTTTACCGTTGCTTATCTTACATCTCTATCAGCATGTGATTATAACAACTGAAGCTGACAGATTAATTACTATTTCGTAATTAAATTACGAAAATACTAGATTAATAAGTCATTATTGTGAAATTTTTTAACAAAAAAAGCTATTAAAGGCGGACTATTGATGCGAGGTCAGACCAATTCTCGGTAATTAACCGCCTTTTTTGTACGATTTTCCTACTGTTCGTTACGTTTGTCGTAGCGCGAACCTCGTAACGTATCTTTTACACGTTTTAAGTTTTCGCGGAATTTAGTGCCTCTGCGTAAGGTAAAACCAGTGGCTAAAATATCAATTAATGTTAGCTGGGCAATTCGCGATGCCATGGGCATGTACATGTCAGTGTCTTCTGGTACTTCCAACGATAAGACCAAATTGCATTCTTTAGCCAGAGGGCTGTTTTGTGAGGTTATGCCGACGACAGTAGCGTCGTTACTGCGGGCTATTTGCGCGACTTCTACCAGACTTTTGGTGCGCCCTGTATGTGAAATAAGTACTACAACATCATCTTCAGATGAATTCATGCAACTCATGCGCTGCATTAAAATGTCTTCGAAATAAACCACTGGTACATTAAAGCGAAAGAATTTATTCAGCGCGTCGTGAGCAACAGATGCCGAGGCGCCTAAGCCGAAAAAAGAAATCTTTTGTGCTTGGGTTAGCAAATCCACTACGCGATTAATGGTATTGATGTCAACAGATTGGCGTGCTACTTCAAGAGAAGCCATAGTCGATTCAAAGATTTTCTTAGTGTATTCCTCAGGACCGTCATCTTCTTCAACGTGACGGTTTACGTAAGGAGTCCCGTTGGCTAGGCTTTGAGCCAAATGCAATTTGAAGTCTGGGTAGCCCTTGGTATCTAAACGTCGACAAAAGCGGTTGACTGTGGGTTCGCTCACGTCTGACATCTTGGCAAGAGTGGCAATGCTACTATGTATAGCGATTTGAGGATTCGCCAAAATGACTTCGGCTACTTTACGTTCTGACTTACTAAACGCTAATTTATGCTGAGTTATTTTTTCAAGAATGTTCATATGCCCACAGAATTCTTAACTAAAATCATGAAGTAATGCAAAGAATAACACTGTCAGTGGCAAACTTGGTAACCTTCTTGTAACTTTTTGACAAAAAAAAGCGAAAATTCGGTCTTAATGGTCGAGAAGGAGGCAGAATGCTTCGCCTTTTCGCAACAAACGTTGTAAAATTACAACATTTGTTGTTAACTGTGGGCAAAGATAAGTCATGATTGAAGTGTTATTATTAGCCCAATTCCAATCACGCAGTTTTATTAATTAGCAGGTTAAACACAATGACGTTAGATAATTCATCCGCTCCGTGCGATTTTGTTCTATTTGGTACCAAAGGTGACTTAGCTCGCCGCAAATTACTTCCGTCGCTTTACCAGTTAGAGAAAGCAGAACTAATGCATGCTGAAACCTCGATCTTAGGGGTAGCCCGAGACGACATCAGCTTGCAAGAATATGTGGTTTTAGTAAAAGAAAATATTGAACAGTTTAGCGGTGAAACCTTATGCACCGAAACATGGGAGCGTTTTTCCGCTAAGCTAGATTATGTATGTGTCGATATGAAGAACGCTGAAAGTTATAGTGTTTTTGCTGAACACGTAGACGCATCACGCACCATGGTTTGTTATTTCGCTACTCCTCCCTCTATCTTTGGTGATATTTGTCGTGGTCTTAAAGCTGCAGATGTTATTGATAAGAGTATGCGCGTCGTTCTAGAAAAACCCATCGGACATGATTTGGCATCCTCTAAAGTGATTAATGATCAGGTCGCTGAGTTCTTCGACGAATCACAAATTTACCGTATCGATCATTACTTAGGTAAAGAAACGGTTTTAAACCTTATTGCATTGCGTTTTGCGAACTCAATATTTGCTACCAATTGGGATCACAACAGCATTGATCATGTGCAAATCAGCGTTGCTGAATCTGTGGGCATTGAAGGACGTTGGGGGTATTTTGATACTGCAGGTCAAATGCGTGACATGGTGCAAAATCACTTGTTACAAATTTTGACGTTAATCGCCATGGAGCCTCCTACCACACTTGATGCTGACAGTATTCGCGGTGAAAAGTTAAAAGTACTCAAAGCACTACGCCCGATCAATTCAACCAACATTAATCAAAAGAGTGTTCGAGGTCAGTACATAGGTGGCTTCGTGAAAGGTAAAGAAGTACCTGGTTATTTAGATGAGCCAGATGCGAACCCGCGTAGCGAAACAGAAACCTTCGTTGCTTTGAACGTTGATATCGACAACTGGCGCTGGGCCGGTGTGCCGTTCTATTTACGTACCGGTAAACGTTTGCCAAACAAAACCAGTGAAGTGGTTATCTATTTCAAACGTCAACCACATAACTTATTTGAAGACAGTTTTGCTCAGTTACCGCCTAACAAGTTAACTATTCGTTTGCAGCCAGATGAAGGCGTAGAAGTCACGGTAATGAACAAGGTACCTGGTTTGACAGGTACCAGTGGTATGGATTTACAAAAGTCTCGCCTCAATTTGAGTTTCTCAGAAGCCTTCCAAGACGACCGTATTGCAGATGCATACGAAAAGTTATTGCTAGAAGTGATGTTAGGCAATCAGGCGTTATTTGTAAGCCGTGATGAAGTTGAGTATGCCTGGAAATGGGTTGACGGCATCATCGAAGCATGGAAACACACCAATGAACCACCAGAGCCTTATCAAGCAGGTACCTGGGGGCCGGTTGCTTCTATCGCATTGCTAGCACGTGAAAACCGTGCTTGGTATGAAAGCAGAATTGGGAAAAAATAATATGTCTTTAAATGAAAATAACTTTCAATCAACAGATGAACTGAATGCGACTTTCGCTCAGAGCATCGTCGACATTTTAACCGCAGGTATTAATGAAAACGGCCGAGCTAGCTTGGTTGTTTCTGGTGGTAGAACACCAAAGGCATTGTTTAACGCTTTATCAAAGGTAGCGCTTGATTGGTCTAAGGTTGATATTAGCCTTGCTGATGAGCGTTGGGTTGAAACAGACGACGATGCCAGCAACGAAAAAATGGTGCGTCGTGAGTTATTACAAAATAAAGCAGCAGCGGCCAATTTCGTTGGCCTTAAAACAGAGCATGACAATGCAAAAGATGCAGTTGAAACCTGCACTGCAAATCTTGCCAAATTACACACCCCATTTGATGTATTAATACTTGGCATGGGCGAAGATGGGCACACAGCTTCGTTATTCCCTTGCTCAGAACAAATTCATCAAGGTTTAGACCAGGGCGCCCGTCGTACGTACATTGCTGTACAGCCCACGACCGCGCCAAACCAACGCATGTCGTTAACCTTACCCGCGCTATTGAACAGCAAAAATATATTTTTGCATTTAACTGGTGACAGCAAGAAACAGGTACTTGATAAAGCTGTAAAAGGTGGCGACGAGCATGAAATGCCCATACGTGCGGTGCTGAATAGCGCCGACGTTGAATTAATGTGGGCTCCCTAGGAGAAAGATATGAATTCCATCATTCAAGAAGTCACCCAGCGAATTATTGAGCGCAGCCAACATTCGCGCAAAGCGTACTTAGATAAGATTGAAAAAGCGCGTTTACAGGGCCCGCACCGTGGCACCCTGTCTTGTGGTAACTTAGCACACGGTTTTGCCGCATGTGGCGCTGAAGATAAAGCTGATTTACGTAGCATGACGAAATCGAATATTGCGATTATCTCGTCGTACAATGACATGTTATCTGCTCACCAACCTTACCATGACTACCCAGAAATACTGAAAAAAGCAATTCAGCAAGTAGGCAGTGTCGCGCAGTTTGCCGGTGGCGTGCCAGCAATGTGTGACGGGGTTACTCAAGGTAATGCCGGAATGGACTTGAGCCTGATGAGCCGTGACGTAATTGCTATGTCAACAGCGGTTGCTTTGTCGCATAACATGTTTGACGGTACCTTGATGCTGGGCATATGTGACAAAATTGTCCCAGGGCTATTAATTGGTGGCTTAAGCTTTGGTCACTTGCCGACTATTTTCGTGCCTGCAGGCCCTATGCCTTCAGGTATTCCAAACAAAGAAAAAGCCCGTGTACGTCAAATGTACGCTGAAGGCAAAGTAGGCCGTGAAGAACTGCTAGAAGCTGAATCTCAGTCTTATCATTCAGCAGGAACCTGTACTTTCTACGGTACTGCAAACAGTAACCAATTGGTTGTTGAAACCATGGGCTTACACTTGCCAGGTTCATCGTTTGTTAACCCAGGTACCCCACTGCGTGAAGCGTTAACAGACGCTGCGGCTCGCCAAGTCACGCGTATTACTGACTTAGGCGAAGACTATCGCCCAATCGGTCATATTGTTGATGCCAAAGCTATCGTCAATGGTTTGGTGGCGTTGTTAGCAACAGGTGGTTCTACTAACCATACTATGCACTTAGTTGCAGTGGCGAAAGCGGCGGGTTACACCATCAATTGGGATGACTTTTCTGATATTTCAGATGCGGTGCCATTGCTGACACGCATTTACCCTAACGGCTCAGCCGACATAAACCATTTCACCGCCGCGGGCGGCATGGCGTTATTGTTCAGAGAACTATTAAACGCTGGTTTGTTGCACAACGATGTGAAAACCATTTGTGGTGACGGTCTTGAGCGTTATACCCAAGAGCCAATGCTTGAAAACGGTGAACTTGTTTGGCGTGATGGTCCGAAAGAATCCTTCGACAAAGAAGTGGTTGCCAGTGTGGAAAAACCATTTAAGCCTGATGGCGGATTATCCGTTCTCACTGGAAATTTAGGCCGTGCGGTAATGAAAACCTCAGCATTACGTGAACCTCATTGCAAGATGAAAGCACCTGCGGTTGTGTTTGAAGATCAGTTCGAACTTGCAGCGGCTTTTAAAGCGGGTGATTTGAACAAAGACTGTGTTGTTGTGGTGCGCTTCCAAGGGCCTTCAGCCATCGGTATGCCTGAGCTTCATAGCCTTACTCCACCGTTAGGTGTGTTGCAGGATAAAGGCTTTAAAGTTGCTCTGGTGACCGACGGTCGTATGTCAGGTGCATCAGGTAAAGTACCTGCTGCCATTCACCTGACCCCTGAAGCGCTTAAAGGCGGTTTGATCGCAAAAGTTCAAAACGGCGACATTATCGAGCTTGATACTCAAACTGGTCACATGACGCTGCACGTAGATGAAGCAGAGCTTTCAAAGCGTGAAGCGAAGGTGACGGATGTTGCTTCTCATCAAATTGGAATGGGCCGTGAAATGTTCGCTGGTATGCGTTCAACGCTTACAGGTGCCGAGCAAGGTGCATGTTCGCTTTTCGTCGGACAGGATGATTAATTGTGGCAGCTAATTTTGTAGCAGATATTGGTGGAACCAATATTCGTTTAGCTCAGGTTGTTGATGGTCAAGTCGCTGAAATTCGCAAGTACTTGTGTGCGGACTTCGCCACAGTAAATGATGCGATAAAACAGTACTTTTCTGAGTTTCCGACTACTGAGTTTGCAGCTGGGTGCTTGGCTATTGCCTGCCCAGTTGCCGGTGACCTTGTGAAAATGACTAACCATACTTGGGCCTTTTCGATTAAACAGGTGCAAACCGATTTAGGGCTAAGCTGGCTGGGCGTGATTAATGACTTCACGTCAGTGGCCCATTCACTGCCTAAGCTGGATGCCAGCCAAAAAGTGCAAATTGGTTCAGGGCAAGCGATACCTGAAGCCAATATTGCTGTTTTTGGTCCTGGTACTGGGTTAGGCGTTGAGCACTTAACTTGCACTGACGGCGCATGGAAAGCGCTAGATGGGGAAGGTGGACACGTTGACTTTTCAGCAGTCGATGAAAATGACATTGCTATTCTGCGCTTTTTGACCAAAAAGCTAGGCCATGCCTCAGCAGAAGAAGTGATGTCAGGACGAGGGATTGTGCATATCTATCAGGGGTTAGCTGCGGCCAAGAATGTACCGTCAGAGTACAGTAACGCAGCGGATATTACCTCCAGAGCAATTGATAACAGTTGTTCGCTGTGTAGAGAAACACTTGAGCAGTTCTGTCGTATCATGGGGAGTTTTGCTGGCAACCTAGCCTTAAACCTGTGTACGCGCGGTGGTGTTTATATCGGTGGCGGGATCGCCTCTCGGTTTGTTGAATTTATTCAACAAAGTGAATTTCGCGCACGTTTTGAAGCAAAAGGCCGGTTTCGTGATTACGTAGCGGGCATACCTACATACATTATTACCGAGCCCGATCACGGCTTGATCGGTGCTATGGCATACCTACAACAGCATTATAAAGGTTAACTACAATGACAAAAAATTGGAAAATTTCGTCTCAAGATGTCTTCAGTCAAGGACCTGTGGTTCCTGTATTGGTGATCAAGGATGTAAAACATGCGGTACCATTAGCAAAAGCATTAATTGCAGGTGGCATTCGCGTATTAGAAGTCACCTTGCGCACTGAAGCTGCATTAGACGTGATTAAAGCCATTGCTACTGAAGTACCAGAGGCCATCATAGGCGCGGGTACCGTTACCAATGCTAAGCAATTAGCAGAAGTTGAAGCAGCTGGTGCAATGTTCGCCATTAGCCCTGGTATGACTTCAGATTTATTGGATGCGGGTAACAAAGGCGGAATTTCACTTATTCCAGGTATTTCTTCAATTTCTGAATTAATGCGCGGTATTGACTTTGGTTACACCCACTTTAAATTCTTCCCTGCGGAAGCATCTGGTGGTGTTAAAGCGATCAAAGCGATCGGTGGTCCATTCCCTGATATCGCATTTTGCCCAACAGGTGGCATAAGCCCAACTAATTACCTTGAGTATTTGTCATTGCCTAACGTGCGTTGTGCTGGCGGCTCTTGGTTAGCGCCAGATGATGCAGTTGAAGCAGGTGATTGGGATCGCATCACCGAACTTGCTAAGCAAGCCGTTGCTGGTGCACAAGGTATCTAAATTCCGGTTTTAGTAGCATAAAAAAGGCCACTATTTAGTGGCCTTTTTAGTCTCTGCAATACAGACCCAATCTACTTATCAAATGCGGGTCGACTGTCTTTCATTAGCGTATCCAACGCTTTTTGCGCCTTAACCGGGTCGGCAAGATCGTTATCTTCGAGCATTTCGCACTCATCGTTAATCATTTGCTTGATCGTAACAGGGTAGTATCGGCAGTCATCTGGACGATCATAGTAGATATCGCAGGTGTATATATCTTTGCTGTGAGCGCTATTTTTATCCCCAGGAATAACACGCAAAAATGGACAATGATCTAAGCGTTTACCGGTTTCAGGGCTTGACCAAATTAAGCCATTTTTAACGTATTGAGCGATATCGGGTTGAAACAGCTCCCACATATCGATTTCGTTGTCGGTGACCGACAAACCGCCGTCACCGTACTGGGTACAGCACTTACCGCACTGAGTGCATTCTTTCACGTTCGTTCGACCGCAACTGGATGGTGGGGTAAGTGTAGCAAGTTAGAGAGTCAAAGGTATTAGATGCTTGTTGGTGTTAATGGCGCAGAATCAAATTTGACACCCTTCCAACCGGTTTGCATAAAGTTGCGAATGTTGCCATGGTCACTGGCGTTAGGGTGTTGTAATACATCATCTCGATAAAAAGCACCGAACAAATGCAGTGTCTCGGATTCAGTTAGTTGATTGAGGTGTGCAAAATATAAAATTTTGCATGAGCCTTCATTACTGCCTTTTTCATTAACGATTTCACCATTGCTGAAACCCGTCGCAGTGTATTGATAATGTTGTTGGATAGTATTGATCACTTGGCTAAATTCAACACTTTGCGGCTGAGAACGTACTTGGTTAATAAGATCTTGGATTGTCATGTTTGTCCTAAAGAATAAGAAACATACATAAGCGGTTTCGACTGAAACCGCTTATGCAGATAGGGGTAATGCTAAATACGCCTATTAAAGCGTCAACATAAAGACTTTTGAATTGCGCTGAAAGTTGTAAAGTTGCTTCTTTTTGGCCGGCAAATCATCAAGGGTGGCACGCACAAATCCCTGCTCTTGAAACCAATGAGAGGTCACAGTCGTTAAACAAAATATCGAGGTTAGGCCTTGAAGCTTTGCTTGCTCACAGATCGCGCTTAGTAAGCGCTCACCACGGTTACCACCACGATAATCTGTATGCGTAGCGACGCATGCCAGCTCACCACATTGTTCCTCTAAGTAAGGATACAAGGCAGCGCAGGCGATGGTCATACCGTCGCGTTCAATGATGGTAAATTGTTCGATTTCACGCTCTAGAATTTCCCGAGAGCGTTTAACGAGAATACCTTTTTCTTCAAGCGGATTAATAAGGTTCAGAATGCCGCCTACATCTTCAATGGTTGCGCTACGTATCTGCTCATAATAGCTTTGCGAAATCAGCGAGCCAGCACCGTCGCGAGTGAAAAGCTCTTGAAGCAGCGCGCCATCTTGCCCATAACTGACGCAGTGACATCGGCTAACACCAGACTCAAGACTATCGATGATCGTTTGAATACTGTGTTTTTCGCGCTGTAAATGCTCCTGCTCTAACATGGGATATAACGAGTTTAGCTGAATGTTACGTAGCAATCGTCCTGTTTCATCCACTAAGCCATCTTTCTCGGTGAAGATGATCAGCTTGTCGGCTTTAAGGGCTTTTACGACATTGGTCGCCACATCTTCGTGACTTAAATTGAACACTTCTCCTGTGGGTGAATACCCCATTGGAGGGAGCAATACAATTGAGCCATCATCTAGATGGTCGTTAATGCCAGTGACGTCGACACGTCGCACTAAGCCGGTGTGTTCAAAATCGACACCGTTACGCACGCCAATTGGCATGGCGACTACCAAGTTGCCTGAGCACACGCGAATTTGTGCCCCGTGCATGGGCGAGTTAGCCAAGCCCATTGTAAGCAATGCTTCAATTTGTGAGCGCACAGAACCTGCGGCATCTTTCACGCATTCTAGAGTTTGCTTGTCTGTTATGCGTACGTCTTCTGAAAAACGCGGCTCAACCTTGCGCCATATTGCACGCTGATCAATTTGCGGACGCGCACCATGCACTAAAATTAAACGCACGCCCAAGCTGTTAAGCAGGGCGATATCTTGAATAATATTGGCAAAGTTCGCATCTTCCACGGCTTCACCGCCGAACATCAACACGAAGGTTTTCCCTCTGTGGGCATTGATGTAGGGCGCCGAATTGCGAAATAGCTTTACGCTGTCATTGTGTGAAAGTACCACGTGTTTTCCTTACACTTACATCACTATTTTACGAACGATGCTTTAGCATTCGCCAGCGCTTCGAGTACAGGCTTAATGCCGGTACCACCTAAAATATCGCGCTTGTTAACTAAGTACTCAAGTTGCAGAACCGGATATACATCTTCTTCAATGACATCTGAGTACACTTTTAACTCGGCAATACTAAGCTCCTCAATGGCCTTTTTCTTCTCGAGGGCATCAAGTACAACACGTCCAGAAATATCGTGGGCGGTTCTAAAAGGAATGCCTTTATCAACAAGATAATCTGCCAGTTCAGTGGCATTTGCGTAACCCTCACGGGCCGCTTTGGCGCAGCGCTCACTATCAAGCTTGATGCTATCAACCACTTCGCAGGCAATACGCAAGCAGATGTGCCATTGATTAGTGGCATCGAATAAGCCTTCTTTGTCTTCTTGCATGTCTTTGTTATACGCAAGAGGTAAGCCTTTCATGGTCACAAGCAAGGCTTGTAAGCTACCAAATACACGACCGCATTTACCGCGCATAAGTTCTAACGCATCAGGGTTTTTCTTCTGGGGCATCAATGACGAGCCAGAGGTAACGGCGTCACCTAATTGAATAAAGCCCGCTTCGCCTGAGTTATAAAAGATTAAATCCTCGGCCATGCGCGACAAATGCATCATGCTGGTGCTAGCGACAAATAGTAGCTCTAGTACGTAATCACGATCAGATACGGCGTCAAGACTGTTGATGCAAGGGCTAACAAAACCCAGCTCTTCAGCAATGGCTTGACGGTCGATAGGGTAGGTTGTACCCGCTAATGCACCGCTGCCAAGAGGACATTGGTTTAACCGCGCTTTTAAGTCATGTAGACGACTTAAGTCGCGCTTTAGCATTTCGACATAGGCCAAACACCAGTGCGGGTAACGCACTGGTTGAGCGCGTTGTAGATGCGTGTAACCTGGCAAAATAACATCTTTGTTTACTTGAGCATTGCCAACCAGTGAAGCAATAACGGCCTCAACATCTTCCACTAACAAGTCAACGTGTTCACGGGTCCATAAACGAAAATCCGTGGCCACTTGGTCGTTACGACTACGCCCAGTGTGTAGCTTACGGGCTACATCACCAAGCTGCTCAATTAATGTAGCTTCAACAAAGCTGTGAATGTCTTCTTCACTACTGGCATCAAAATCAAGCTCACCCGCATCGGCTTTTACCAACAAGGCTTTGAGTGCTTCTTCAAGCTGTTGGTGTTCGTCTTGGGTTAACACGCCTGCTTTGGCAATCGCGCGGGCCCATGCAATTGAACCACGAATATCTTGACTCGCTAATACTCTGTCAAATGGCAGTGAGTCATTCACAGTGCGAAACATCGCACTGCTACCGTCTTGAAAACGTCCGCCCCACAAGCTCATTATTCGATACCTGTGTTTTTGAAAGGAATGCCCTTTTTGTTAAGCGCGCTGATGCGGCTAGACAAACTGTAAAGACGAATAAAGCCTTCAGCGTGACTTTGGTCGTAAACGTCATCGGCGCCAAATGTAGCGAAGTCTTCTGAGTACAAGCTGTTGGGTGAACGACGCTGTGTTACCGTTGCTTGACCTTTATAAAGCTTAACCACTATGTCGCCAGTGACTTTATCAGCAAAGCTTGCGGCACCAGCTAGCAGTGCATCATTTAGCGGAGTGAACCAACGCCCGTCATACATAACGTGTGAAAACTCTAGACCAATTTGCTCGCGGTACTTAAGTGCTGCTTTGTCTAGCACTAGGCTTTCTAGGGCTTTATAGGCTGCTAGCATGACGGTACCGCCAGGGGTTTCGTAACAACCACGTGACTTCATGCCTACTAAACGGTTTTCAACAATATCGATACGTCCTACACCGTGTGCACCAGCAAGTTCGTTCAATTTAACTAGGCATTGGTACGGGTTAAGGGCTTCACCATTTACTTTAACCATACGACCGTGCTCGAAGCTCACTTCAACACGCTCAGGTGTATTTGGTGCATCTTCAGGAGAGACTGTCATGGTCCACACTTCTTTCGTTGGTTCACACCACGGGTCTTCTAATTCACCACCTTCATGTGAGATGTGCCATGCGTTTGCATCACGGCTGTAGATTTTAGTGGCTGAAGCCGTGGTTTTGATGTCACGTTCTGCTAAGTAAGCCAATAGGTCTTCACGTGATACCATGTCCCATTCACGCCAAGGCGCAATCACTGTTAGTTCAGGGGCGAGTGCGGCAAAGGTACCTTCGAAACGTACTTGGTCGTTACCTTTACCGGTACAGCCGTGGCACAGTGCATCGGCGCCAACTTTACGGGCGATTTCTACTTGCGCTTTGGCAATGATTGGGCGTGCCATTGATGTGCCAAGTAGGTACTGTCCTTCATATACCGCACCAGTAGTAATGGTTGGGTAGATGTATTCAGAAACAAACTCTTCTTTCAAGTCAACGATGTAGCATTCGCTAGCGCCCGTTTTGATGGCTTTTTCACGTAGACCTTCTAGCTCTTCATCACCTTGACCAACATCAGCTGCAAACGCGATGACTTCACAGTCGTAGTTTTCTTTTAACCAAGGAATGATCGCTGATGTATCCAAACCACCTGAATAGGCTAGTACCACTTTTTTGATGTTTTTCTTGCTCATTATCTGTACCTAAAAAATAAAATTGTTAAATGGGTTACGCTGCGCCGCTAAGAAGATGCACTAAAATAGCATTCTGGGCGTGCATTCTGTTTTCTGCTTGCTGCATCAAAATCGATTGCTCTGAATCAATCAAGCTGCCGCTAATTTCTAAGTCACGATGAGCAGGTTGGCAGTGCATTACGTATTGTGCACCTGTTGACTGCATCATCGCTTCATCGATTTTGTATTTGCCAAATGCCTGTTTTATGGTTTCAAGCGGGGTGTCATCACCCATTGAAATCCAGGTGTCAGTATAAAGGGCATTCGCACCGTTAGCGGTTTCAATATCATTACTGATAACGAGCTTGCCGCCATTTTGCTCCGCTTTTTGTTGAGCGAGTGTGACAATAGCTGGGTCCACTTCATAACCAGGAGGGGTGATTACAACCACTTCACAGCCAAGCGTTACGCCGACAATCATCAACGAGTGGGTCACGTTATTCCCGTCACCGATATACGCTAGCTTAACTTTACTTAAATCACCAAAACGCTCGGTTAATGTCAGGTAGTCAGCCATGGCTTGGCATGGATGATACATATCACACAAGGCGTTAATCACTGGTACTTTAGCTGCGCTGGCTAGCTCTTCTAAGGTAGAGTGAGCAAAAACCCGTGCAACAATAGCATCAGCCCAACAGGCAAGATTGTTGCCCATGTCTTTCACGTCTTCGCGGCCTGCTAATTTATTTGACTGGCTATCTAAATAAACCAAGTGGCCACCTAGCTTATTGATGCCAATATCAAAACTGACGCGGGTGCGCAGGGACGGCTTCTCGAACAGAGCAACAATCGATTTGCCCGCCAACGCTTGGCGATAGTCAGCCGGATTGGTCTTAATGGTGATGGCCAGTTGCAATAGTGCATTGAGGTCTTTTGCAGACCAATCAGTGAACGACAGTAGATCCTTTTTCATGGAGGTACCTTAAATTTTCGGGATTATGGTAGTGCCAACGGGTTCACCCGCCAGCAATCCTAGGAGTTGCTCTGGTGTTTGCCAACTGGCAATCGTAATAGGGCGCTGTAAGCTAGTAGCAGCATCAAGGGCTGCATCCACTTTTACCTGCATTCCATCTTTAATAACGCCCGCTGTCACTAGCCCTTCGATATCTTGGGCAGTGAGCTGGTTAATCAAGTTTTTATTCTGATCGAGCACACCAGGCACGTTTGATAGCAACAACAGGTCAGCGTTTAATAATTGCGCGATAACCGTCGCCGCTTGATCAGCATTTACGTTGAGTAAATTTCCTTTTTCATCGGCTCCAATAGAGCTAATAATCGGCAGGATATTCGCCTCAAGCAATAAATTCAACATAGTCGGTGAATTAGCTTGTGCTACACCTACTGCCCCAAGAGCGGGATCAAGTACAGAACAGCTCGTCATGGCGCCATCAGCTAAGCATAACCCGACCGGTGTCGTATTTGCGCGAATGGCAAAAGCACAGAGTTGCTTATTGGCTGTACCCGCTAAAGCGCCTGTAATATAAGGCATATGCTCAGGTGGCGTGACGCGCAATCCGTTCACTTTGGTACTGGTAAATTGTAAGGCTTGTAATAACTGCTCTACCATAGGGCCGCCGCCATGTACCAAGACCACTGGGCGACTCTGCTGAAGCTGTTTAATTACCGCGAGTAATTGCAGCGCTTCGGCTGTGGCCTGCATGAACGCACCACCAACTTTTATGACTAACGGGTTCATGCTGATACCTCGTGTACTAAGCCAAGGTGCGATGCAAAACCAAAACGAATATTGGCACATTGCACTGCTTGAGAGGCAGCCCCTTTTAGCAGGTTATCGATTGCACTGGTGACCACCAAATACCCTTTGTCTGTATCTAGTTTCCAAAATAAATCACAGTGCGGCGTACCGACAACGTCATCTAATTTAGGCCATGTTTGGCGAATGCGTACAATGGGGTGATCTTGATACGCTTGATTAAATGCCCTAGCAACAGCTTCGGCGTTTACATCAGAATTCACTTTGACTGTGATGGTCGCCAAAATACCCCGTTTAAAGTTGCCTAAATGTGGAGTAAATATGACTTCGCGGCCCAAGTACGCGCTAATCTCAGGTTGATGGCGGTGGCCTAACACCCCATACGCTTGCAAGCTTACCTCGCAAAAACTGTTGCCCATGGCAGCCTTGCGACCGGCACCAGATACGCCAGATACGGCGTTAATAATGGGTAAGTGACCATCAGCAAGAATGCCTGCTTCATGTAATGGTTTTAACGCGCTTAGTGATGCCGTGGGGTAGCAACCTGGTACCGCAACAATATCCGCATCTTTAATGTCATCAGCAAACCAATCTGCTAAGCCATAAACAGCTTGTTCAAGACTAGAGGTTTGTTCATGAGTGAAACCATAATAGTCTGCGAAAACTTGTTGGTCTTTGAGTCTAAATGCACCTGATAAATCGAATACCTTAGCTTTGCCTGACGATAAGACTGGCATCCAGTCGTGGCTCGCTTCATGGGGCGTGGCAAGAAATATCACGTCCATTTCGTTGGCAAGGGCTTGCAGAGCATCATCGGTTAAAGGCGTGAGAGGCAAGTTGATTTGCCCGAACAAGTAACCGTGTACGTCCCCTAGTTTTTTATCAGCATCTTGACTTTTGGCTGATACATACAAAGCATTTAATTCAAAGCGTGGGTGGCGATGAATTAAAGAAGCTAATTCGGCACCGGTATATCCACTGGCGCCGACAATACAAGTTTTGATCATAAAACGTATATCTCTAAATAGTTGTATGGGTTTAATTTTACTAAATGAAGGTGACAAAAATAAAAAAACACCCAAGACCTTTAGCAAATACTAAAGGTCTGGGTGAGCTAAACGCTACAGACCTCGACTTATCGTCGATACAACATGCTGGCGAAGCTAGGCAGGGAATCGAATTGTGACGTTATTGAAATCATATGCGAAATTAAACCGAATTAAGATAATATGTATAAATAATTTAGACCAAAAGCATATTTGCAAAGCGGCTAAACCATGTTGGCGCTAAGAATGCCATGTGTTATATATTTATGCAAATAAAATGAATAATTATTTAAAGGGAGGCTTATGCCATCTTTGTCTTTTTTAGAACGTTACGCCCAGATCATTAATACGCCCTCTATTAGTGCGTTTAGTGCGGATTTGGACCAATCAAATCGCGCTATTATTGATCTGCTTGCAGGTTGGTTTAAAGACTATAATTTCAACATAAGTATTCAACAAGTGCCCAATGCGCGAAATAAATACAATATGTTAGCCAAAATAGGCAGTGGTGAAGGCGGACTATTGTTATCAGGCCATTCTGATACGGTCCCTTTTGACGACAATAAATGGCAGTTCGACCCTTTCAAAGCACAAGAAAACGACGGAAAGTTATTTGGTCTTGGGACCTGTGATATGAAAGGTTTTTTTGCATTTATTCTTGAAGCGTTACAAGACATTCCTTTAAAAGATCTGAAAAAGCCCTTGTATATACTGGCCACCGCAGATGAAGAAACCTCTATGGCGGGGGCACGGTTTTTTGTCGAGCAACAACTCATTAAACCCGATATGGCGATTATCGGTGAACCAACTGAGCTAAAACCTATTTTTAAACACAAAGGGCACATGGGGCATAGTCTGAATATTCAAGGTAAAGCTGGGCATTCGAGTGATCCTGCCAAAGGGGTAAATGCTATTGAAATCATGTATCAAGCCATTGGTAAATTGATAGCGTTAAAACAGCAATTGTCTGAAACCCACCGAGATGACGCTTTTAGCGTGCCAGAGGTCACTATGAACTTGGGGCATATTCACGGTGGAGACGGAGAAAACCGCATTTGTGGCCATTGCCAGTTAAATTTCGATTTACGCGCTATTCCATCTTTAAGCGATGAAGAAGCGATCGCTATGATTGATGAAGCGCTAGCACCACTTGTGCAAAAGTATCCGCAGCGCATTACGCGTGAAGCCATGTACGAAACTGCGCCGGCGTTTGGTTGCCGTAATGAACAGGGAATTCTTGAATTAGCAAAGAAACTAACGGGTTTTGACCCGGTTAGTGCCAACTATGCTACCGAAGCGCCATTTATCAACCAGTTAGGGTGTGACACTATAGTATTAGGCCCTGGCAGCATAGAACAGGCTCATCAACCTGATGAGTTTATTTCGCTACATTATGTGGACCCTACCGTTACGTTGTTGAGAAATTTTATTAAGCAGGTCTGTTTCTAATGGCTGCACGAGAGAAGCCAATCAAAACGTTGAAATTAATTACCAATGTTGTCAAGGGGCTGGGGGCGGCCGTCATGGTGATGTCAATCAGTTTAGGCGCAACATCAAAAATGAACTCAAATTATCCCGCATTACCGGAGCCCGTGTCGAATAACGCAGTGGCCAGTGTTAATACCTCACAAGGGCATTTCTTACTTTCATTCATGGGGCTAGGCGCAGCTAAAACGCACCAAGCAGTGCACAATAAAGTATGGGCACTCGGGTTTGAAGGCGATAAGCCGAATAATCGATGGCAACAAAAGTCGCCCGTTCCCTCAAGTTTGCCCCTGTCAGGCCGTTTAGCTAGCATTGCTGTTGGGGTAGGCGATATGGCGTTTATATTCGGCGGCTACACAGTGGATGCTGCGCATAACGAGATATCAAGCCCTGATAATTTTCGCTATGACGTGTTAAAAGATACTTATTATCCCATTGCGGTTACCCCTGTACCTGTGGATGATGCTGTTGCGCTCGTGTTTCAACAGCGATACGTGTATTTAATTAGTGGTTGGCATAACGATGGCAACGTCAATTTAGTCCAGATTTACGACGTAAAAACCGATACTTGGCAGCAAGGTTCGCCATTTTTAGGAAAACCTGTGTTTGGCCATGCAGGGGCGATTGTTGGCAACAACATTATGCTATGTGATGGGGTTAAAGTGGATGCCCAGCCCCATAAACGCCGCACGTTTTCAGCCGAGTCAGCGTGTTATCTTGGCATTATTGACGAAAAGGCGATTAATAAAATCGATTGGCGCACCGTCGCCCATCCTACCTCAACTGCTCGTTATCGCATGGCTGCAGTAGGAGATGAAGCAACAGACTCGGCTATATTCGTAGGCGGCTCTGACAACCCATATAACTACAACGGAATAGGCTACAACCAAGCACCTGCAAAACCGAGCAGCCAAGTGTGGCGCTATGATTTTGTTCACTCTAAGTGGCAAATAACCGAGATGCAATCACCTACTATGGATCACCGCGGCTTACTGATCGTAGGGGAAGGGGAAAGTAAACACTTTGTCACGATAGGCGGTATGAGAGAGCAGCAAAAAGTCTCAAGTGATGTACATATTATCAATTTATAAGCCGTGGCAACCAAACGTGTTGAACAGCACAACGATTTTTAAATGAATTATTGAGGAACATATGCAGAAAACGATAGCGTTAGTTGCACACGATCATAAAAAGCCAGAACTGATCCGCTGGGCGCTTGAACATAAAACAGAGCTGGAAAAGCACACACTCGTGGCGACGGGTACCACAGGTGGATTGCTTCAAGAAGCGCTTAATTTGCCTGTAAAACGTTTTAAAAGCGGCCCGCTCGGGGGGGATCAACAGATAGGTGCTTTGATTGCTGAAGGCCAATTAGACAGTTTGATTTTCTTTTGGGATCCACTTAATCCTGCCCCTCACGACCCAGACGTGAAAGCTTTGTTACGTTTATGTTCAGTGTGGAATTTGCCTGTCGCATGCAACACGTCGACTGCTGATATGTTAATTACTTCACCATTGTTTATTGAAGGATTATACGAACGGGCCATGCCTGATTTTTAAGGTATTGTAAGTGGTACGCAAGGGAGGATTAAAGTATTGGCGAGGAAACCCCTCAAGGGGGATGTAAAACTGATTTGTCAGAAACGCTACCCGCTGAGTTTAACACCTGAACTCGGCGGGATTATGCTTTTTATTGGCTAAAAAGCGTGCGGTAAATTCTCTACTGATTTGCGCTAACGTTATGACTCGCCTTTGTCTCCGAAGCGAGGGCGCCTTTTATGCTCACCCTGCTGTTTATTGATTATTTCCTGCAGCATTTGTTGTTGCTCATTGCTGAGGCTATTCCAAAAGGTAAATTGATTTTTTGCTCTCGTAAAAGCATGTTCAAATCGGCTTATTTGGGTTTGTGCTTGCAGTGCTGTCCAGTCAGTTTCGTTCAGGTTTTCAGCAGTGATTAGTCCGATAAACTCAGCTTTGAGCGTTTGATGTGCAGATTTATTTGCTTCTCTATCTGCCTTTTCGGCAGCGCGTTGTGATACGAATAGAGCGTGTTGTTCATCATTTAAGTTAAGCGCTGCGATGAGCTTTTTCTGGCGCTGCTCTTGATGCATTTTACGTTTGCCTTGAGGGCGTTCTTCGTTTTGTTGCTTAAGTTCATTATCAGTTTTTTCGCTATAAGCACCTTCATTAGATGTGTTCAACTCAGTTAAGATCTGTGCTTTTTGCGTATCAGTTAAGGTTAGCCATATTTGGTGTTGTGTTTGAATATTTAACCACATCAATTGGGCTTGTAAATGTAGCTCAGCTTCAAGCGCGCTGTTGATGTCTGCTTCATGCCATTCATCGGTTTGTATTAGGTTGCGTACAGCCTCTCGCACCGATTCCTGATCTGGCTGGTAAGTGTTTTTTGTAGCGCGGTTTTGCTGCATCAATAAACGAACATCTTGACGTTGGCTATTGGTTAAATCCACTTGTTTCAAAAAATGGCGTAAGCTTATTAGCTCTTTTTGCTCTGGGGGATTGGCGCTTGCTGATGGCTGAGCCAAAATAATGGCGAGGGAAATCGCGATGGGAGTAAACAATGATTTTAACGTTCGCATTGAATATGCCTTACTATATTGAATTACAAAAACAGGTTATCAGCACTAGCGCAAAGAAACGCAAAGCCAGTGTAAAGATTACGTAAATCGGCAGCTTGGTAACGTTAGTTTCGGTATTATTTTATAAGTATTCATGCGCCCATTGTTAGGCTGCCGCAGTTTGAAGGAAAGTGTACATGCTAGAAAAGTCTTTGTTGCTGATTGATGATGATCAAGCCCTCACCGAGTTACTACAAGAGTATCTAACCGCGCAAGGATATACAGTTCAAGTCGCTGGTGACGGAGAAGCTGGGCTGCTGGCGGCTAAATCTGGACAGCATTTTGATTTAATTATATTAGATGTCATGCTGCCTAAAGTGGATGGCTTTGAAGTATTGAAACGTTTGCGCAGTACCCACGTTACTCCCGTATTGATGCTGACAGCCAAGGGCGATGACTTTGACAGAATATTGGGGTTGGAGTTAGGCGCGGATGATTATTTGGCAAAGCCATTTAATCACAGAGAGTTGTCTGCCCGTGTTAAAGCTATTGTGCGTCGGGTTGATATTCAGGCCGGCCTGCAGAGTGACAAACAAAAACAGAACATGATTGAAATCGGTGATGTGCAGTTGAACATTGCTGCACAAACTGTGGCGTGTAATTCTCATGACATAGAGCTGACAGGGACAGAGTTTGCTGTACTGAGGTTGTTGATGAGTAGCAGCCCTGACTTAGTGCCGAAGCAAGCAATCAGTGAGCAGGTATTGGGGCGTAAACTCGCCGCGTTTGATCGCAGCATTGATATGCATGTGAGTAATTTACGTAAAAAGCTAAATATGTTTAGCGACCAAGAGAAAATTAAAACCCATCGGGGGGTAGGCTACGTCTATTTAGGTGAGCTATGAAACGCCTGCTCTATTTAAACCCATTTCGAAGTTTGTATGGTCGTATATTTTTGTGGTTCTGGTGTACCACCATCGTCATGATTGTGGGGGCTGTGTGGATTATGCAAAGTATTGCGTCACCCGTTGAGTACCTACCCATGGATGACAAGCAGCATTTTATGCTTGAAAATACCGAGAGAGCCCTGCAACGACAAGTGACGCGCAGCAAAGATGGGCAAACACTGAAAGACATTTTAGAACGTACAGGGCAACGTGGAAAACTCATGGTATTTTTGCTCGAGCCACAAACCAAAGAGTTTACCTTGCGGGGCCCGATGCCGCATTTGCCAAACGAAAAGCCTTTTCTCGATTTAATTGGTTCGGCGAATCCGCTGCGCATAGTGACACCTTTTGGCGATATGTTTGGCCCAGTTACCACCAATATTTCTGGCAAAGATTATCTGTTGTTCGCTGGGCGTCCTAGACCAATGGGGTTCAGTGGTGAATTACGTCACAGACCGCCATTATTACTCATTTTTTTAGTGCTACTCATAAGTGCAATATTATGTTCATTAATTGCTTGGTCTCTTGTGAAACCGTTGAAGCAATTGCAAGTTGCGAGTAAGAGAATGGCGAGCGGCGCTTTGAGTAGTCGTGTTGGCTCAGCCAGTTACCGAGGCGATGAGATTGGGCGGTTAGGAAGAGATTTTAACCATATGGCAGAACAAATAGAGACGCTACTAAATGGCCAGAAGCGTTTACTCGCAGATATCTCTCATGAGTTGCGCTCACCTTTGACTCGTATGCAGCTAGCAATAGGAATTGCACAGCAACAAGAGCCTTCTAAAGATAGCAAGAGTAACGAGCAAGCATTGGCTAGAATTGAAAAAGAAGCTCATCAAATGGAGAGCATGCTTGCCCAGGTTTTGATGCTATCCCGGCTTGACAATAATGCGCGCGTTTCTCAAAAACAAGCGTTGAGTTTTGATACCTTACTCACAGGTTTGTTGGCCGACTGTGAGTTTGAAGCCAACTCCCAAGGTAAAACAGTCACCGTCAATATTGAATCTGATGCCACAATAAACGCTGATGAGGACTTACTAGCAAGCGGTATTGAAAATGTACTGCGCAATGCAGTGAAATACGCGCAGCGCGATGTCTCTTTTACGCTTAAGGTCAAAGATGCGGAAGTAAATATAGCTATTTGTGATGATGGTAAGGGGATTCCTGAATCAGATTTAGAGAATATATTTCAACCATTTTATCGTGTTTCAAGCGCGAGGGAGCGAGATAGTGGTGGTATTGGTTTAGGTTTAGCCATTGCTAGTCGCGCGATTGCAGCCCACAAAGGTAAGATTAGTGCACACAATCAAGTAAATGGTGGATTGTGTGTGCATATTTGCTTACCTATTGACGCCTAACGCTTTTGTTATTTCTCTTTGTTCTCACTGCGTTAGGCCTCTGATAAGCTATAGGGAAAGTGCACCAATAGAGCAGATGTATGACGGGCAAATACCTGATAAGCGCAGAAAAAGACCTTGAGCGAATCTATCAAGATAAGATAAAGCCTTTAATGGGATCTCTTGCTAAAGGTCGCTTTGAAGGGCACTCAGGTATCAATATCAGCTATGCCTACTTACCTCATCCTGATGAGAAAGGAGCGGTTGCCATATCAACCGGCCGAATAGAGTCTTGGGTGAAGTACCAAGAAGTGATTTTCGACCTGTACCAAAATGGTTATTCGGTGTTTATCCATGATCATCGAGGACAAGGCTTATCAGGCCGTATGACACAAAACCCACATATGGGGTTTGTGCATGACTTTTCTGATTATGTTGCTGATTTTAAACTTTTTTATCAGCAGGTTATTGAACCAAACACTCAACACAAACCCCAATTATTATGCCACTCGATGGGATGTGCCATCGGCGCCTTATATGTGTTAGCCCACCCTCAAGATTTCGCTCAACTGATAGTGTGCGCACCTATGTTTGGTATTCGTCCTGCGTTACCAAATTGGTTGGCGAATATGTTGATTGGTACCAATTTATTAATTAGCCGAGGATTAGGTCATGACGCGAGTTACTTTCCGGGCCAGAGAAACTATCGTGAGACTGAGTTTGCGCTTAACGAATTAACCCATAGCAATATACGCTATCGATTATTTCGAGACGAATATAACCTGCAGCCTGAAGTTCAACTAGGCGGCGTGACCGGCCATTGGCTGCGTGCAGCGTTAAAAGCGATGGACACCATTGAAGCCCAAGCGAGTCAAATTACGCTCCCTGTTTGGGCGATTCAAGCAGGGCATGACACAGTCGTGGATAACAAAAGGCAAAGCCGAGTGTTAGCCAACATTCCTCACTGTGAGGTGCAGCACATCGCGGGTGCTAGGCACGAAATGCTGCTTGAAGAAGATAAATACCGGATCCCCTGTTTAGAGGCTATTTTAGCTTTTTTGCACCTTGCACCTGACATATAGGCCTTACTCATATTAGTGCACTTTGTTAGAATCACCGCCATTGTGACTTTTCGTGACCATTTTTATGCTAGACATTGTATTATACCAACCTGAAATTCCGCCCAATACTGGCAATATTATTCGCTTATGCGCTAATACGGGCTTTGCCCTGCATTTAATTGAGCCGTTAGGGTTTGAATGGGACGACAAACGAGTTCGCCGAGCTGGACTGGATTATCACGAATTCGCTAATGTGGTCAGGCATGCGTCTTTGGATGCTTATATTGAATCACGCCAACCTAAACGGGTCTTTGCTTGCACAACCAAAGGGACAACTTTTTTTGCTAAAGCCGAGTATCAAGTAGGTGACGCGTTATTGTTTGGCCCTGAAACACGGGGTTTGCCAAATGAGGTGATCCAAAGCTTGCCACCAGAACAAAGAGTACGCATTCCAATGCTCGCGGACAGTCGCAGCATGAATTTGTCTAATGCGGTATCTGTATTTGTTTATGAAGCATGGCGTCAACTTGATTTCAGTGGCGCGGTGTAGCAGTTGATAAGGTTCAAAGGGTAAGTCTTGTACTTACCCAATGCAGCCATTACGTTAGCGTTTAAATAAACTCGAATGCATCGCCGAACAAGTTTTTCAATATCAACCCTTGCTGGTGGAAGTCTTCTCGTGCGACACCAGCCATTTCAAATCGACCTGCAACATAGACACGATAGGGCTCAAGGCTAACAAAATCTTCAAGTACTGCCTTATGTACATAGCCGGTCTTACCCGACCACTGGTGCCCTGGATGCTCAACCACAGGAACGAAGGTAAAGTGGGCATGTTTCTTATCAAGTGCGACAAGTTCATCGTAGGCATACATGTCTGCGGTAGAACGGGTGCCCCAATATAGGAAAATAGGATCTTTGTGACCTTCAACCGATTCACTTACCTCAAGCATTTTATGCAAAATAGCCTGGGTATAAGAAAAGCCAGTCCCGCCAGCAAGTAAAATAGTGGGCATGCTGCTTTCAAGTTGTGCATACGCGTTGCCTAAACCACCGTTTACCGTGATTTCCCCTTCATTGCGCATTTTTTCAAGCACTTCACCAGCGTAACTATTGCCTGGCTCAGCACCGATATGCAATTGAATGGTGCCATCTTCGCGAGGAGCCGTGGCGATACTAAAGGGGCGTTGATCGCCTTCGTCCATGACGATTTTAAGGTATTGACCAGCCTGGTGGGTAAAAGGCTGCTGAGGTGTCAAGGTCACTAGGCTGACGACAGGGTTGAGAGCAACAATGGAGTCAACCTTACATAGTGTGTGATGCATAATAATGTTCTGCGCTATATCAAATTGCGCTATTTTGAGCGCAAATAATTAAAATGTGATTGAAGGTGTTTTAACAGCGTCAACTATGGGCGCTTATGGTGCCTTCCGAAATGTGCAGAATAACGAGTGGTTCAAACTGCTAAGGTGTACTTCAGTCAATGTTGTAATACAAACAAGAACATTGAAAGTAACAATCTACCATACCAGAGTATAAACTGCTCGGTGCTAAGTTACGAGATGGATCGTTAGACCTTGTTATTTTTAGCTATTTCCCTTTGATTGGATATCACATTGATACACAGTCTTTGTCGTTTTTGGCTTGATTTTATTAACATCTAGTGGTTTATTGGCATAGCATGATATGTAAAATTAGCGGGTTAGCTCGACATACTTTTATATCGCGTTAAGTGGATGTTTATCTTCAAACTTGGTGTGTATATGCTTGGTTTAAGTAAGCTGAGAAAACCCGAATGGATTGTCTTTACCACACAATAATCATCATCGAGGATTGCCAATGTCACTTACGAACGAAATGGTTAACGAGTTTAATTTACTATTGAAGTTTCCCACTACTAGCTTGATGCAAGGCTTGAAAATACATCATGACGCAGAGCCTGAACTCATTGATGCCGCTAAGCGCTTATTTGAAAAAGGCATAGTGACCTTGCCAGATGGCGGCTACTTGACCGATCTTGGTCACGATTTGATTGAACATGCACAAGTGGTGCAGTCTGCGTTGGCAAGTTAACGGGTAACTCTATTCTGACTTGAGTATAGGAAATACATTCGGCAGTTAAGGGTTTACCAATTCAAATTGCTGCCGATAAAACCTTATATGTCTTGGTAAATAGATATCACTATGAAAATGTCATTCTCTAAATTGTTCAATCTAGGCCTGTTTACTGGTTGTTTAAGTTTAATCACAGTAGGGGCTTCTGTTAGTTTTGCGGCAGAAGAGCTCAAAGCCGTCCAGCTATATTCTCAAGATGAGCTATTGCGTTTAATTCATCGCAATGAACATTTAAGTCGCGTTGTTTTAGATGACTGTCAGTTAGTGCAAGACATAGAAGCCAGAGCACAGACCTTAAAAATACCTGCCTATCAATTTTTATGGGGTGACATGCTTGCTTGGGGCGTTTGCGTAGATGCTGAACCCGAGCGTGGTGTTAACTTTATGCGTCAAGCCGCTGATCAAGGTTTACCTGAAGGCTTGGAACAACTTGGTCGGTACTATTCAAAAGGTAAGCTAGTACAACAGGATAAAGAACGAGCGGTGGTCTTTTTACGTGAAGCATCCATGTTGGGCAATCAAAAGGCACAAATTGAATTGGTCGAATTGTTTCTCGACGGTTACGGTAGCCCCTATGATTATGAAGATGCATATCACTGGTTATATAATGCCGTGACCAACGATAAGCAGACGCACCAAAAAATAGCCCACTGTTTATCTGAACTCGAAAAACTGATGCACCCGAAGGCGGTTCGTAAAGCAAAACGGCCTTTAGAGTCTTAAGTCATTCCTTTTTAAAGTCATCACTTTATTCAATGCATTGCAAGTTGGGCTTTATCGTTGTCAATTAAGCGTTTTTAATTGCGTCAGCTTCGTTATACTAGGCACAACATTTACCTAACTTGGAAACGCCATCACTTATATGAGCGACGATCCCTTTTACCAGCGCGAGAAAGAAAAATACGAAAATCCGGTAGCGAGCCGAGAATATCTGCTCGAATTACTGACTAAAGCCAAAAAACCGTTATCCTTTCTTGAATTTTGTCACCTATTAAACGCAGAAGATGAAGATAGTCGTATCGGTATTCAACGTCGTTTGCGGGCAATGGAGCGCGAAGGGCAAATCGAATTCAATCGTGATAAAAAATACGCCAAGCTTAAATTAGAAGAGCTGATTCAAGGGCGTGTGATTGGCCACAGAGATGGGTTTGGTTTTTTAAAGCGCGATGATGGGGAAAAAGACCTATTTATTCATAACGCCCAAATGTCTACCGTGCTGCATGGTGATGTAGTGTTGGTTAAAGAAAGCGGCACTGACAACAGAGGTCGTAGAGAAGCCCGCATCGCGAAAATCATCGAGCCACGTAGCGAGCCTATTGTGGGCCGCTACTTTTTTGAAAACGGCGTGGGATTAGTCATACCGGATGATAGCCGTATTAATCACGAAATTACTATTCCAGGCGAATACGTAAACGGCGCTCGTCAAGGTTTTATCGTGGTAGTAGAGATTGTTCAACGTCCAAGGCGCCGAGTTAACGCGATCGGTAAAGTGTTAGAAGTATTGGGTGAACATATGGCGCCAGGTATGGAAATCGACATGGCCCTGCGCACATTCGATATTCCTCATGTTTGGCCCAAAGGTGTCACTAAGCAAATTTCCGCTCTGACCGAACACGTACCTGAAGAAGCCAAAGAAAATAGAATTGATCTACGCCAACTGCCCTTGGTTACCATTGACGGTGAGGATGCCCGCGATTTTGATGACGCAGTTTTTTGCGAACCATTAGAAGACGGTGGCTGGCAATTATGGGTTGCAATTGCGGATGTGAGTTATTACGTCAGACCTGGCACCGCACTAGATAGCGAAGCGCAAAACCGCGGTAACTCAGTATACTTCCCTGAGCAAGTTATCCCCATGCTGCCCGAAGTGCTATCCAATGGTTTATGCTCTTTGAACCCGCAGGTCGACCGTTTATGTATGGTCTGTGAAATGACCATTAGCGCAAACGGGGAGCTAGCAGAGCATCAGTTCTATGAAGCGGTAATGAACTCCAAAGCACGCCTTACCTACACCAAAGTGTGGGATTTATTGAAAGATGAGGGACAAGCAAACCCTGAATTGCATAAGCGTTACGCGGAGCAGGTTCCCCATCTTAAAAATCTACATGATATGTACCGTACATTAAAACGTAGACGCAATCAGCGCGGTGCCATTGAATTTGAAACGCAAGAAAGTAAGTTTGTGTTTAATGCTCAGCGTAAAATAGACACCATTGTGCCTGTCACGCGTAATGATGCTCACAAATTGATCGAAGAGTGTATGATTTTAGCCAACGTAGCGGCGGCAAAAACCTTAAGTAAGCAAAAGGCTGAAGCATTATATCGCATTCATGACGAGCCAGACTCTGATAGATTGAGCGCATTTTTGTCTTATCTAGCTGAAGTGGGCATCACGCACCACATCAGCAAGGACGCGTCTCCGCAAGAATTCACCGAGGTGATCAGTAAAATTCAGGGGAGAGCGGATCAAGAGCTTATTCAAACTATGCTGCTTCGTTCGATGAAACAAGCTGTATATAGTCACGAAAATATTGGTCATTTTGGTTTAGCGCTTGATGCCTATGCGCACTTTACTTCGCCTATTCGCCGCTATCCTGATCTCGTGGTACATCGTGCTTTAAAAGCCACGATTGATAAAAAACAGCAACGAAAAAGTAAAACTGGGGGGAAAGCGTACACAGAAGAAGAAGTGGATGCTCTAGGGGAGCAATGCTCAATGACAGAGCGACGGGCTGATGATGCAACGCGAGACGTATCAGACTGGCTCAAGTGCGAATTTATGCTCGACCATGTTGGGGATACATTTGATGGGGTTATTGCATCCGTCACCAGTTTTGGCTTCTTCGTACGTCTGACTGAATTTCATATTGATGGGTTAGTGCACATCTCTGCATTAGATAACGATTTTTATCAGTTTGACGAAACCAAGCAGCATTTAGTGGGTGAAAATTCCGGTATTGTTTATCGCCTTGGTGATCCGCTTGAAGTCAAAGTGGCAGGGGTGAATTTAGATGAACGAAAAATTGATTTTGTGTTAGCCAAGGCTCCGCCTAAACCTAGAGGAAGAAAGCGCGCAGCAAAAAAATCGACTTCAACTAAAAAAGACGCAACCAAAAATACCTCAGGTAAAGAAAGCCCAGTATCAAAAGCCGGTGCTAAAGCAGCAAGTGACAGCGACAAAGCTGGCGCAAACAAAAAGAAACCGCGCACGCGTCGTTCGAGTAATAAAGGCGGTACAGCCTCTAAACCTGCTTCGAAGCCACGCCGCTCATCGTCAAATAAGAGGAAGAAGTAAACATGGCTCAACATGAGTGGTTGTATGGAATTCACGCATTAGAAGCTGTTATAGAGCGCGAACCTGAGAGATTAATTGAGCTGTTTGTGCTTAAAGGCCGAGATGATAAACCTATCAACACTATTATTAATCATGCGCGTAAGTTTGGTATTGCAGTGCAGTTTTGTCAGCGCAAAACGTTAGACGACAAAGTCAATGGTGAGCAACATCAAGGTGTAGTGGCAAAAGCCAAACCCGGCAAACAGTTTAACGAAAATGACTTAGATGACATCATCCAGAAAAGCGCGACACCCTTTTTACTCGTACTAGATGGCGTAACCGATCCGCATAATTTAGGTGCATGCTTGCGTACTGCCGATGCTGCAGGAATTGATGCCATTGTGGTACCCAAAGATAACTCGGTTGCCTTAACACCTGTGGTTCGAAAAGTTGCATGTGGGGCAGCAGATCTTATCCCGCTTATTCAGGTTACTAACCTTGCACGTACTTTGCGCGAAATTAAGGACGCTGGCGTATGGGTGGTAGGGACCGCAGGGGAAGCAACCCAAAGTATTTACCAGTGTAAAATGCAAGGGCCAATCGCCTTAGTGATGGGGGCTGAAGGGAAAGGAATGCGCAGACTCACCCGAGAACACTGTGACGAGCTTATTAAGCTGCCAATGGCGGGCTCTGTATCAAGCTTGAATGTATCCGTCGCAACAGGCATTTGCCTATATGAAATAGTGCGCCAGCGGGCGTTATAGTAAATTTTTACACGTTTTAGTTAATTCATGCGCAGCGTTTTTATAAATCTAACTCTGCGCATCCTTCTTATTGATATGATTTCTTCAACAGTTTCTTCGCATCACTTCTGTTTAAGCAAGAGCGTAATGGTGCTTCATTAAAGGCTTCCTGGCCTACGAGTCGCGGTTTGCCTGTCCAGTGTGTATCGTGCTGACTAATTTCCGTGCGGCAACGAACCATATTTCCTTCCTGTTTGAATGCAATCGCGACTCTTTCTGCGCGCCTCACCAAGGGTTCATAAGGGTAACCAGGTAGAGTGTATAGTTTTTCTAATGGCTGAACGGCATAGCTGCTGTGACTCATGAGTAAGGTAAATAGCATTAATAGGGTAAGTCGAAGGGTGTTCTCTAGATTGGTAAACATGTAGTTCTCCTCGTTGTTAATGGCCTTTAAGATAGAGGGTGAAGAGGGGCCTGACAAACGAGCAAAACTAAACTACAGTTAAGTAAAACTTAATCGAGATGTGCAGGTGCGTAAATTACCTCCTTTAAATGCTTTACGTTATTTTTCTGTTGCGGCGCAGACATTGAGCTTCAAAGAAGCAGCAGATCAACTTTTTGTGACCCAGGCAGCTATTAGTCAACATATAAAAACCTTAGAAGCGTTCTTAGGTTGCCCATTATTTATAAGAGGCCATCGAAGTGTCTCTCTTACCCCTGCGGGACAAAGGCTAGCGCCATATGTGGCGTCAGGTTTCACATCATTCTTAAACGGAGTAGACAGCGTAGCAGCAGATGAGCAGCCTAATAGCTTAACCATCACAGCCACTGAGTCTTTGTCAATACGGTGGTTGGTTCCTCGGTTATCGAAGTTCCAAGCATTACATCCAAATATGAATGTTAAAATACAGCCGACAAATACCCTATTAGATTTTGAAGCAAATGATATTGATGTAGCGATACGCTTCGGTAAGGGGACTTATCCAAATTTAGAAAGTCAAAAGTTGCTGGAAGACACGCTGTACTTAGTCTGTCACCCTAGTTTAAAGGAGAAAGCGCTAAGCCCAAAACATCTGCTCAACTTACCGACACTAAAAGAAAAAAGCAGTGATATTATGGTGGCGTGGAATAAATTCTATGAGCTGCACGGCCTCCCTATAGGGCAAGGATTAACCTCGCTCCAAGTAGATGACTCTAGTGTCACCATCATTGAAGCCGCATTAGCGGGGCAAGGTTTTGCGATGATCCGCAACAGTTTGATTTACGAACAACTAGAAAAAGGGCAATTAGTCCGGTTGTTTGACTTCAGTTTCCCCTGTCAATACGCTTATTATTTGGTTGCACCACCTTCTCATTTTTCCCGTTTAAAAGTTCAGAAATTTACGCGTTGGGTCGTCGAACAATTTGGCCAAATCACAAATCCAAACTGAGTTAGCACAAAAGTAGGCCACTTTGTCTATAAAGTGAGCTGTATTAATTTGCTTTATTTACATTGATACGCGAAATAAATGCTGAAGTCTTATAGTTGTTTGACCTGTGTCACTTCAATCGTTATAACATTGTTATCAGAATGTAGAAAAGTGTACTGGAGATGAAATGTCGTTACAAACGCCCTTAGAAATGATGTACCACTGGGAAGATTCAACACCTCAGAAGGTATACTTAAAGCAACCGATTAATGGTGCGGTGATTAGTTATACTTGGGCACAAACGGCAGACAAAGTGCGCCGCGTTGCAGCAGGGTTAATAGCACTTAATTTACCCGCAGGCAGTCACATCGCCTTATTATCAAAAAATTGTGCTGAATGGTTTATTACTGATCTAGCCATTATGTTAGCGGGGCATGTGTCAGTTCCGATATATTCTACTGCAGGCGAAAAAACGATTCAGTACGTTTTAAATCATGCATCTTGCCCGGTTATTTTTGTTGGTAAATTAGATGATACCGCAGAGCAAGTGGCGGCGATCCCTGAGGGCGTGACTAAATTAGCCTTCCCTTATCCGGGCATTGAAGCAGACCAGGATTGGGACAGCCTAATGGCAAATGAGCCCTATATGGAGCGCCCAGTACCTGAATTAGACAGTACCATGACGATTATTTATACCTCAGGGAGTACGGGCAATCCCAAAGGTGTAGTGCACACTTATAATTCCATTAGTTGGGCAGCAAGCAACTCTAAAAACGAATTGAATGTGGGGGCAGATGACCGCATATTGAGTTATCTACCGTTAGCACATATTACTGAGCGTGTACTTGTTGAGATGGCTAGCTTTTATGCAAATACCCAGATCGGTTTTATTGAGTCACTTGATACCTTTAATCGCGATATTTGCCATTTACGACCAACGCTCTTTATATCCGTACCGCGACTTTGGACAAGATTCCAAATGGGCGTATTAGCAAACATGCCTCAGAAGAAACTCGATTTTCTTCTGAAGATACCGTTTATTGGCAATATTGTAGCGGGTAAAATTAGAACGAAACTTGGCTTAGACAAAGCGCGCATGTGTGCCAGTGGTTCAGCGCCAATATCGCCAGCCACGTTAAAATGGTTCTTAAACATTGGGGTGAAAATATCGGAAGGCTGGGGCATGACAGAGAACAGTGCCTACGGCACCTGTTGTGTGCCCTTTAGAGAAGACAAAATTGGTAGTATCGGTCGTGCCTATGAAGGTGTAGACATTCGAATTGGTGATGAAGGCGAGATCCAAGTAAAAGGGCCTTGTAATATGCAAGAATACTATTTGGAGCCAGATAAAACCGCTGAAACATTCACTGATGATGGCTATCTAAGAACAGGTGATAAAGGTGAGATAGACAGTGATGGCTATGTGAAAATTACAGGGCGATTAAAAGAAATATTCAAAACTGCCAAAGGAAAATATATCGCCCCTGTGCCCATCGAAGCGCTGATTATGGGAAATTCTTCTGTTGAGCAGGTGTGTGTTACAGGATCGCAGTTAAAGCAACCTATCGCGTTAATTGTGTTGTCTGAAGATGCGGCAAAACAAGACGAAGATAAAATTGAAAAGAGTCTGCTGGCAACGTTGGAGTCGGTTAATAGTGGTTTAGAAAGTCACGCAGTGCTAGACCGGTTTGTGATCATGAAAGATGATTGGACTGTCGATAACGGCCTTCTGACTCCAACCCTTAAAATCAAGCGTCACTTATTGGAAGAAAAGTATGATGCGTTAATAAATGACACACAGAAGGGAAAGCTGATATACCAGAGCTAACCGATTTGAATTCGCCTCACGGCAGTGGGGCGTGCGTTCCTTCCCTTTTTTAACGTGAAGCGGTAACTGGGTCTTTTAGCATAGCTTTCGTGTTAAAAGGGGATATACAAATGAGCACGTTGAGGTTATCACTTCAGGGGTATCGGTATTAAAACACTCTCCTAAAAATCACGCTTCAATATTATCAAGATAAATTCAGAAATTCATCGCGTAAACCAGCGCCATTTATTCGCTCTAGCGGTCTCTTGCTATTAAGCTGCATTCTTCCCTATTAGTACATTATTTTAAAATCGATTGGGTTTAGCTAACTCTTTGTTTTCAATGATATTTAATTGTTATTTAACCGTGACTGAAAAATAACTTGGCTTTGACACTACTTTTTTGCAAATTCGACTATCGCCACTGTACATTTTCTGTTAGTATTTCGCGCCCTTTTAATAGGGGTATGTATAAAAAGTCAGCAATAACGCTGGTTTTTTAGTAAACAGTACGACTCGTGAGAGTCTTAACTAACAGCGGAGCACTAACATGATCCAAATGCAAACTAACCTGGATGTAGCCGATAACTCGGGTGCTCGCAGGGTTCAGTGTATTAAGGTTCTTGGTGGCTCGCATCGCCGTTATGCACATATTGGCGACATCATTAAAGTTACCGTTAAAGAAGCAATTCCTCGCGGTAAAGTAAAAAAAGGTGATGTGCTAACTGCAGTGGTGGTGCGTACTAGAAAAGGCGTTCGTCGTTCTGATGGATCTTCGATCCGTTTTGATAACAACGCAGCTGTTTTGCTTAACGCAAACAAGCAACCAATTGGTACGCGTATCTTTGGCCCGGTCACTCGTGAGCTTCGTGTTAATAACATGAAAATCGTCTCACTGGCCCCTGAGGTACTATAAGGAGTCACGATAATGGCTAGAAAAATTCGTCGTGATGATGAAATCATCGTTTTGGCAGGTAAAGACAAAGGAAAACAAGGCAAAGTGCTTAAAGTTCTTCCAGCGGCTGACCGCTTAATCGTTGAAGGTGTGAACTTGGTGAAGAAGCATCAGAAACCTAACCCTCAATTGGGCGTTACTGGTGGTGTTATTGAGAAAGAAGCATCAATTCACGTGTCAAATGTAGCGATTGTTAACCCTAAAACGGGTAAAGCAGATCGCGTAGGTTTCCGTTTTGAAGACGACAAAAAAGTTCGTTTCTTCAAATCTGACGGTGAACTGGTTTAATAATTGGAGAGTACGATGGCGAAACTGCATGATTTCTATAAAGAAACAGTAGTAGCGGAACTTGCGAAGCAGTTCAACTACAAAAGCGTCATGCAAGTCCCTCGGATTGAGAAAATCACTCTAAACATGGGTTTAGGTGAAGCGGTAGCAGACAAAAAGGTGTTGGAAAACGCAACTGCTGACATGCAAGCAATTGCTGGTCAGAAGCCTGTTGTTACTGTTGCTCGCAAATCTGTAGCGGGTTTTAAAATCCGTGAAGGTTATCCGATTGGCTGTAAAGTAACCCTACGTGGTGAACGTATGTGGGAATTCTTTGAACGTTTAGTATCAATTGCAATTCCTCGTATCCGTGACTTCCGTGGCTTGAATCCTAAGTCGTTTGACGGCCGTGGAAACTATAGCATGGGTGTTCGTGAGCAAATTATCTTCCCAGAAATCGATTTCGATAAGGTAGATAAAATTCGCGGTATGGATATTACTATCACGACTAGCGCTGAAACCGATGCGGAAGCACATGCACTTCTTAGTGCGTTTAGTTTCCCATTTAAAAAGTAAGGGTAGGGTTATGGCAAAAGAATCAATGAAAGCGCGCGAAGTAAAACGCGCCAAGCTAGTTGCTAAGTTCGCTACTAAACGAGCTGAACTTAAAGCAACTATCAGCAACGTCAACTCTTCTGACGAAGAACGTTGGGACGCTGTTCTTAAGCTACAACAACTTCCACGTGATTCAGCTCGTACACGTCAACAAAATCGTTGTCGTATTACTGGCCGTCCACATGGTTTCCTACGCAAGTTTGGTCTTAGCCGTATTAAGTTGCGTGAAGCAGCGATGCGCGGTGAAGTACCTGGCCTTAAAAAAGCCAGCTGGTAAGGAGTAGCTAATATGAGCATGCAAGATCCTATCGCGGACATGTTTACACGTGTTCGTAACGGTCAGATGGCTAGCAAAGTTTCTGTATCTATGCCTTCATCTAAGTTACGTGTTGCAATTGCAGCCGTACTTAAAGAAGAAGGTTATATTACAGACTTCGCTGTTTCTGGTGACGTTAAACCTGTTTTAGAAGTGACGCTTAAGTACTTCGAAGGCAAGAAAGTAATTGAAAGCATTGAGCGCGTAAGTCGCCCTGGTCTTCGCATCTATAAGAAAAAAGATGAGTTGCCAAAAGTATTGGGTGGTTTAGGTGTTGCTATCGTTTCTACCTCTAAAGGTGTGATGACTGACCGTGCCGCGCGTAAAGCGGGTATGGGTGGTGAGATCATCGGCTACGTAGCGTAAGGGGATAAAAATGTCACGTATAGCAAAAGCTCCTGTAGACGTTTTATCTGGCGTAGAAGTTACTATCGCTGGGCAAGAAGTCACAGTAAAAGGTAAAAACGGTACATTAAGCCGTGTATTCAACGATGCAGTTGAAGTTGTTCAAGAAGAAAACCAACTTAAAACATTACCTCGTGAAGGTGTTGCTAATGGTTGGGCTCAAGCTGGTACAGCTCGCTCTTTGTTAGATGCAATGGTAATTGGTGTATCTCAAGGTTTTGAGAAAAAACTTCAGTTAAATGGTGTTGGTTATCGTGCGGCAGCGCAAGGTAAAAAACTAAATTTAACACTTGGTTTCTCACACCCTGTAGCATACGAAATGCCTGAAGGTATTTCGGTTGAAACTCCTAGTCAAACTGAAATCGTCGTTAAAGGCGCCGATAAGCAGTTGGTAGGTCAGGTTGCAGCTAACATCCGTGGATACCGTCCGCCAGAGCCTTATAAAGGTAAAGGTGTTCGTTACGCTGATGAAGTTGTGCGTCGTAAAGAAGCTAAGAAAAAGTAGGTAGGTGATACGATGGATAAGAAATCAGCTCGCTTGCGTCGCGCTACACGTGCACGCAAAAAAATTAGTGAACTGGCCGCGCATCGCTTGGTTATTAACCGCACACCACGCCATATATATGCCCAGTTGATCGCTCCTTGCGGTTCACAGGTTTTGGCGGCGGCTTCTACTGTTGAAGCAGATCTTCGCACTACCGTTAAGTCAACGGGTAATGCAGAAGCTGCGGTAGCAGTTGGTAAAGCGATTGCAGAACGAGCTATCGAAAAAGGCATTAAGACTGTTGCTTTCGATCGCAGCGGTTTTAAGTATCACGGTCGAGTTAAGGCATTGGCTGATGCTGCTCGTGAAGCAGGTCTTCAGTTCTAGGAGTTAATTATGGCTAAAGTAGAAGTTCAACAACAGGGTGACCTGTTAGAAAAACTAATTGCTGTAAACCGTGTATCTAAAGTAGTTAAAGGTGGTCGCATCTTTAGCTTTACTGCTTTGACAGTAGTAGGTGACGGGAATGGTCGTGTTGGTTTTGGTTACGGTAAAGCACGTGAAGTGCCTGCTGCAATTCAAAAGGCTATGGAAAAAGCGCGCCGCAATCTTGTGGACGTTGATCTAAATGGCAACACGCTACAGCACCCAATTAAAGGTCGTCATTCAGGCTCTAAAGTCTACATGCAACCCGCATCAGAAGGTACTGGTATCATTGCCGGTGGTGCAATGCGTGCAGTACTTGAAGTCGCTGGCGTACAAAACGTACTTTCAAAATGTTACGGATCAACCAATCCTATTAACGTTGTGCGTGCAACTATCAATGCGTTGACAGAAATGACTTCGCCTGACCAAGTTGCCGCTAAGCGTGGATTGTCTGTAACACAGATTTTGGGGTAATTGAACATGGCTAAGATGATAAAAGTTAAGCAAACCAAAAGCGCTATCGGTCGCCTTCCAAAGCATAAGGCAACTCTTACCGGTCTAGGTTTACGTCGCATCGGTCATGTTCGTGAACTCGAAGATACCCCTTCTGTTCGTGGCATGATCAACCGTGTATTTTACATGGTTGAAGTAGTGGAGGAGTAACAGATGCATTTAAATACTCTTGCTCCTGCACCAGGAGCAAAAAAATCGATTAAGCGTCTTGGACGTGGTATGGGTTCTGGTCTAGGTAAAACTGGTGGCCGTGGTCACAAAGGTCAAAAGTCTCGCTCTGGCGGTTCTGTAAAGCCTGGTTTTGAAGGCGGACAAATGCCAATTCAGCGTCGTCTACCTAAGTTCGGTTTCACTTCACGTAAGTCTATGGTTTCTGACCAAGTTACGTTGAGCGAAATTGCTAAGGTAGAGGGTGAAGTGGTTTCACTTGAAACTTTGAAAGCAGCAGGTCTTGTTAAGAAAGAAATGTTGTTTGTAAAAGTGCTTAAGAGCGGTGAAATTTCACGAGCTGTTACTATCAATGGTTTGAAGGTTACAAAAGGCGCGCGCGAAGCAATCGAAGCGGCCGGCGGTAAGGTAGAGGAATAAGCTAGATGGCTAAACCAGGATCAAATTCAAGCGCAAAAGGCGGCTTGAGTGAGCTTAAATCAAGATTGTTGTTCGTACTTGGTGCGATAATTGTGTTTAGGCTTGGCTCATATGTGCCTATTCCTGGTATCGACGCCGCGGTGTTGGCTGAATTATTCGACCAGCAAAAGGGTACCATTGTAGAAATGTTTAATATGTTCTCTGGTGGTGCTCTTGAGCGTGCCTCGGTTCTTGCCCTGGGTATAATGCCATACATTACAGCTTCCATTATCATTCAGTTGCTTACTGTTATGCATCCACCGATGATGGAACTAAAAAAAGAAGGCGAAGCAGGACGTCGTAAAATTAGTCAGTACACACGTTATTTCACGTTGGTGTTGGCTACATTCCAAGCGATTGGAATAGCGACAAATTTACCTAATCTGATTTCAGGTTTGGTCATTAATCCTGGGTTCGGTTTTTACTTTACAGCTGTTGTGAGTTTGGTTACCGGTACCATGTTTTTAATGTGGTTAGGTGAGCAAATTACAGAGAGAGGTATCGGTAACGGTATTTCTATATTGATTTTCGCGGGTATCGTGTCAGGTTTGCCTACGGCCATCGGCCAAACAGCAGAGCAAGCACGACAAGGTGATTTGAACTTATTGTTCTTGTTACTTATCGGCGTAATAATAATTGCTATCACGTATTTTGTAGTCTTCGTAGAACGTGGTCAACGTCGTATTGTCGTTAACTACGCCAAACGTCAGCAGGGCCGCAAGGTCTTTGCCGCGCAAAGTACGCATTTACCGTTAAAGGTAAATATGGCAGGTGTTATTCCACCGATTTTCGCGTCAAGCATCATTTTGTTTCCTGGAACCATTGCAAATTGGTTTGGTCAGAATGAGTCATTTTCTTGGTTACAAGAAGTGGCATTGATGTTGTCCCCAGGACAACCTCTGTATGTGATGTTTTACGCTGCTGCGATTATCTTCTTTTGTTTCTTCTATACCGCGTTGGTATTTAATCCTCGCGAAACAGCAGATAACTTGAAGAAATCTGGTGCGTTTGTTCCAGGGATTCGTCCTGGTGAGCAGACCTCACGATACGTTGATAAGGTAATGACTCGCTTAACCCTAGCTGGCGCGCTTTATATAACCTTTATTTGTTTGGTGCCTGAATTCATGTTGATAGCTTGGAACGTGCCGTTTTATTTCGGCGGAACCTCTCTACTAATTATGGTAGTTGTTATCATGGACTTTATGGCGCAAGTGCAGACACATTTGATGTCTCATCAATATGAGTCTGTTCTTAAGAAAGCTAACCTTAAGGGCTACGGCCGTTAAGCTAGCGATTTACGGAGTGATGAAATGAAAGTTCGTGCATCCGTCAAGCGGATTTGCCGTAACTGTAAAGTCATTAAGCGCAACGGTGTTGTGCGTGTGATTTGCAGTTCTGACCCTAAGCATAAGCAAAGGCAAGGTTAATCGTATGGTTTGCGGAATTGCTAAATACGATAGTATCCGCAAACCTTAATTTGCAATTTTGTCATCGGGTAAGTATCCTATCGGGCTTTTTAGGCTGATGACATAAACTATGAGGAGTACTGTTAATGGCCCGTATCGCTGGCATTAACATCCCTGAGCACAAGCACACTGTAATCGCGTTAACCGCGATCTTCGGTGTTGGCTCTACACGTGCACAAAGCATTTGTGAAGCTGCTGGTGTTGCAGAGACAACCAAGATCAAAGATCTTGATGAAGCACAAATTGATAAATTGCGTGACGAAGTTGCGAAATTCACTGTCGAAGGTGATCTTCGTCGTGAAGTATCAATGAGCATTAAACGTTTGATGGACCTAGGTTGCTTCCGTGGTATTCGCCACCGTCGTAGTCTTCCTCTACGTGGTCAGCGCACTAAAACTAATGCGCGTACCCGTAAAGGTCCTCGCAAAGCAATTAAAAAGTAAGCGGGGAATAAGATGGCTAAAGCTCCTACTAAAAGCACGCGTAAGCGCGCAAAACGTCAAGTTGCTGACGGTATGGCTCATATCCATGCCTCTTTCAACAACACAATAGTGACAATTACAGATCGTCAAGGCAACGCTTTGTCTTGGGCTACATCTGGTGGTTCAGGTTTCCGTGGTTCACGTAAATCTACCCCTTTTGCTGCTCAGGTAGCTGCTGAACGTGCTGGTACAGCCGCTCAGGATTACGGTTTGAAAAATCTAGAAGTATTCGTTAAAGGTCCAGGTCCAGGTCGTGAATCTGCTATCCGTGCTTTGAATGCTGCTGGTTATAAAATCACTAATATTACCGATGTGACGCCTATTCCTCACAACGGTTGTCGTCCACCGAAAAAACGTCGCGTTTAATCGACGGACTGTTGGAGAAAGATAATGGCAAGATATTTGGGTCCAAAACTCAAACTTAGCCGCCGCGAAGGAACAGACTTGTTCCTTAAGAGTGGCGTTCGAGCAATCGAATCAAAATGTAAAATTGACAATGCACCTGGTCAACACGGCGCACGTCGTGGACGTTTGTCTGACTACGGTGTTCAATTACGTGAAAAGCAAAAAGTTCGTCGTATGTACGGTGTTCTTGAAAAGCAATTCCGTAACTACTATAAAGAAGCGGCACGCTTAAAAGGCAATACAGGTGAAAACTTGTTGCAACTTTTAGAGCAACGTTTAGACAATGTTGTTTACCGCATTGGTTTTGCAAGCACTCGTTCTGAAGCGCGTCAACTCGTTAGCCACAAAGCAATTTTGGTTAATGGTCAAGTTGTTAACGTTCCTTCTTTTAATGTTTCTGCTGATGATGTTGTTTCTGTTCGCGAAAAAGCTAAAAAACAAGCTCGTATTGTTTCTGCTTTAGAGCTTGCTGAGCAACGTGAGAAACCAACTTGGATTGAAGTAGACAGCAAAAAGATGGAAGGCACATTTAAACGTGTTCCTGAAAGAACTGATTTGTCTGCTGAAATAAACGAACAGTTGATTGTCGAACTTTACTCTAAGTAAAGCTTAAAGAAGAGAGGTAACAATGTCGGGTTCTGTAACTGAATTCTTAAAACCAAGGTTAGTTGAAATTGATAACGTTTCGCCTACACGCGCAAAGGTCACTTTAGAGCCGTTGGAGCGTGGTTTTGGTCACACATTGGGTAATGCGTTACGTCGTATTCTTTTGTCATCTATGCCAGGTTGTGCAGTGACTGAAGTTGAAATCGACGGTGTATTACACGAGTACAGCACCAAAGAAGGCGTTCAAGAAGACGTTATTGAAATATTGCTTAACCTTAAAGGTTTGGCGGTACGTCTTGAAGGCAAAACCGAAGCAACACTAACATTAGTGAAGTCCGGTGCGGGCCCAGTATTAGCTGGAGATATCCAGCATGATGGTGATGTTGAAATCGTTAACCCAAGTCACGTTCTTTGTACTTTAACTGGCGAAGCTGAACTCAGCATGCGTATTAAAGTAGAAATGGGTCGTGGGTACGTTCCAGCGTCAACTCGTCGCTCTTCTGAAGAAGATGATCGCCCAATTGGTCGTTTATTGGTTGATGCTTCATTTAGTCCGATATCACGTATTTCGTACAATGTTGAGTCTGCTCGTGTTGAACAACGCACAGATTTAGACAAGTTAATCATCGATATGGAAACCAACGGTACTATTGATCCTGAAGAAGCAATTCGTCGTTCAGCTACAATTTTGGCTGAGCAACTAGACGCATTTGTTGAACTTCGTGATATGTCAGAACCTGTTGAGAAAGAAGAGAAGCCGGAATTCGATCCGATTCTTCTTCGTCCAGTTGATGACTTGGAACTTACTGTACGTTCAGCTAACTGCCTTAAAGCAGAAGCAATACAATATATTGGTGATCTAGTACAACGTACCGAAGTTGAGTTGTTAAAAACGCCTAACTTAGGTAAAAAATCTCTTACCGAGATTAAAGATGTACTAGCTTCTCGTGGGCTTTCACTGGGCATGCGCCTAGAGAACTGGCCACCAGAAAGCATCGCAGAAAAAGATTAATCAGATTTAAAACTGATTTTTAAAGAAGGATAGGACTATGCGCCATCGTAAGAGTGGTCGTCAGTTAAATCGTAATAGTAGTCACCGTCAAGCGATGTTTCGCAACATGGCTGGCTCATTGGTGAAGAGTGAGTTGATTAAAACAACTCTTCCTAAAGCGAAAGAACTACGTCGCGTAATTGAACCTCTTATCACACTTGCTAAGCAAGACAGTGTTGCTAACCGTCGTTTAGCGTTTGCACGCACTGGTGATAAAGAAGTTGTAGGTAAGTTATTTAATGAACTTGGCCCTCGCTATGAAGAGCGTCCTGGTGGATACATTCGCATTTTGAAATGTGGTTTCCGTACAGGCGATAATGCTCCAATGGCTTATGTAGAATTAGTAGACCGCCCTGAAGTGGAAGAAGTCGTTGAGACTGAAGAAGCTGAAGCGGAATAATAATTCCTACAATAAAAAAACCGGATATTAATCCGGTTTTTTTATGTCTGTAATTTAGTTATACGAAAGGGGTTATTCTTCGGAAACTTCCCTTAAGGCTGCAGTGATCTCTTCATCTGTCGCTCCACCTTCTTTTGCATACTTATATATATTCTCTTCGTCAAGCCCAAAGTTTTGTGCCGTTTCAATAATGCGTTTCACGTTATCTCTTTGTGCGCCAGACTCTCTAACGGCAGTGCTTACTACACTTTCTGCATCATTAGGAAATACGGCAAGTAATGCCTCAACTACGTACTCTCCCACTAGAGGTACCGCACCAATTGCAGAACCCAATATCTCTACTATTTTATTAGGATGTTGCTGAGCCAATGACTGAACGATAAAGTCAGCTGAATCAGGCTCCGTAATAACTGCCACTCTAACAATCTCATTAAGCTCTTCGGGCGTTGAGTTTGCAGCAGCTGTCACTACAAAGTCTACATAACTTGGTTCAGCGTTTATTGCTGTTTTAACAATTGCGGTGCAGCTTGCAATTTCTTTATCTAATGCAATTTTGACAATGTCTTCAGTAAGCATTGGTTGTGCAGAGATTGCAGCATGAATAATTTCTTGATATTTATCGGGATACATATCTAGTGCAGTGCTAACTACACTGGATGTTTCTTGAGGGTAATTGCTGGCGATGCTTTTAACTGCGCGACCGATAGACATGTTTTGTGCAACTTGGCGTTTTACAAATGAACTTGTCGCGTGGTTATCATTTGTTTCGGTATTTTCTTGAGCGTTTACAGTACAAGCAGCAGAGACTAGGCTCGTGATAATCGCTATTCTTATTATTTTTCTCATTCTTTCAGATATCCAGTAGCTAAAACTAACTTCAACGTAATGACATCCGTGCCACTTAAGAGTCTAAACTTAACAACAAATTTACTAAATAGACAGTAAAGAGCAAGTTTTGTTCAAATATTATTCTCTTTAATGAGTATTTCAGTTTTATTGCACTTTTTCGAAATAAACACTTGCGATCAAACTTTGGATCTCTATAATGCGCATCTCGCTTCGGGACAGCCGCTAAAATAGCTGAAACGACACTGGATTTTCCAGGTGATTTAAGACTTTTTTAAAAGTGTTCAATCAGCGTGATGCAGGGCGGTTTAGTTTGATTTTTCAGTTTTCGATTCGCTTCAAAAATTGATTTAAAATTAAATAAAAATAACACCTTGACATCGAAGATTGAGAGCGTATTATACGCCTCCCGCTTGAGAGGGTCCACGGACAGCATCTTAAGCCGCTTCTAAGGAAGCACGCTACTTCGGTAGCAATGTTCTTTAACAATTAATAACAAGACAATCTGTGTGGGCACTCACTTGATGAGTGTCTACCAAAAAAATTCATGTTCGATAAATATTTAATTGAAGAGTTTGATCATGGCTCAGATTGAACGCTGGCGGCAGGCCTAACACATGCAAGTCGAACGGTAACATTTCTAGCTTGCTAGAAGATGACGAGTGGCGGACGGGTGAGTAATACTTAGGAATATGCCTTTGTGTGGGGGATAACCATTGGAAACGATGGCTAATACCGCATAACGTCTTCGGACCAAAGGGGGCCTTGGCTCCCGCGCAAAGAGTAGCCTAAGCGAGATTAGCTTGTTGGTGAGGTAAAGGCTCACCAAGGCGACGATCTCTAGCTGTTCTGAGAGGAAGATCAGCCACACTGGAACTGAGACACGGTCCAGACTCCTACGGGAGGCAGCAGTGGGGAATATTGCACAATGGGGGAAACCCTGATGCAGCCATGCCGCGTGTGTGAAGAAGGCCTTCGGGTTGTAAAGCACTTTCAGTTGTGAGGAAAGGTTGATGGTTAATACCCATCAGCTGTGACGTTAGCAACAGAAGAAGGACCGGCTAACTCCGTGCCAGCAGCCGCGGTAATACGGAGGGTCCGAGCGTTAATCGGAATTACTGGGCGTAAAGCGCACGCAGGCGGTTTGTTAAGCTAGATGTGAAAGCCCTGGGCTCAACCTGGGAATTGCATTTAGAACTGGCAGGCTAGAGTTTTGGAGAGGGGAGTGGAATTCCAGGTGTAGCGGTGAAATGCGTAGATATCTGGAGGAACATCAGTGGCGAAGGCGACTCCCTGGTCAGTAACTGACGCTCATGTGCGAAAGTGTGGGTAGCGAACAGGATTAGATACCCTGGTAGTCCACACCGTAAACGCTGTCTACTAGCTGTTTGTGGATTTAATCCGTGAGTAGCGAAGCTAACGCGATAAGTAGACCGCCTGGGGAGTACGGCCGCAAGGTTAAAACTCAAATGAATTGACGGGGGCCCGCACAAGCGGTGGAGCATGTGGTTTAATTCGATGCAACGCGAAGAACCTTACCTACTCTTGACATACTAGAAACTTTTCAGAGATGAATTGGTGCCTTCGGGAATCTAGATACAGGTGCTGCATGGCTGTCGTCAGCTCGTGTCGTGAGATGTTGGGTTAAGTCCCGCAACGAGCGCAACCCCTGTCCTTAGTTGCCAGCCTTAAGTTGGGCACTCTAAGGAGACTGCCGGTGACAAACCGGAGGAAGGTGGGGACGACGTCAAGTCATCATGGCCCTTACGAGTAGGGCTACACACGTGCTACAATGGCGAGTACAGAGGGAAGCAAACTTGCGAGAGTAAGCGGATCCCTTAAAGCTCGTCGTAGTCCGGATTGGAGTCTGCAACTCGACTCCATGAAGTCGGAATCGCTAGTAATCGCAAATCAGAATGTTGCGGTGAATACGTTCCCGGGCCTTGTACACACCGCCCGTCACACCATGGGAGTGGGTTGCAAAAGAAGTAGCTAGTTTAACCTTCGGGAGGACGGTTACCACTTTGTGATTCATGACTGGGGTGAAGTCGTAACAAGGTAACCCTAGGGGAACCTGGGGTTGGATCACCTCCTTACTATTAGGTCGGCCTCATCAGGCTGAGTGTTCACACAGATTGTTTTGTTGTTAGTAAAGAAGAGCAAAAAAGAAGTGCTTGGGATATTCAAGCAACTTGTCGCAATGTTCGAAAGAAGATTGCGAAGTGGATTTGTTATTGAGACAACGCCGCGAAGAATTTGTCGCCGGGAGTTAACGTCTGTTAATGACCAAGCAAATTCTGTAGCAAGGCAGTATCAATGACAAAGACCGAGCAAGAGGCTTGTAGCTCAGCTGGTTAGAGCGCACCCCTGATAAGGGTGAGGTCGGCAGTTCAAGTCTGCCCAAGCCTACCATTTCGCATTTATGCGGTGTTGGACACCTCGTCGTTTAGCAGGCTAAACGTACTCGGTCTCCGCCTAGCCTAAATACGAACTGGCCGAAGATGAAAATCCTCAATGATTTTTTTGAGGGGCTATAGCTCAGCTGGGAGAGCGCCTGCCTTGCACGCAGGAGGTCAGCAGTTCGATCCTGCTTAGCTCCACCACTTTCTAAGAAAGTGATTTTTGCTCGAAGGAAGATTAGCCTTAATCAATGTGTACTGACGCAGTATCTATTGATTAGGGTTTTTTAAACCCTACGTGAATGCGTGTAAACGCAAACACAATGTTCTTTAACAATATGGAAAGCTGATAAAAGTAATCAAAACTAAGAGAACTCTTTAAGAGCTTACTCTATCTGATTTGAAAATGAATACTTGTCACGCATACAGAGTAGGCCTTGTGTCTATACGTCAAATATTGAAGGTTATTTGGGGTTGTATGGTTAAGTGACTAAGCGTATACGGTGGATGCCTAGGCAGTTAGAGGCGATGAAGGACGTGTAAGTCTGCGAAAAGTTGTGGGGAGCCGACAAAATGCTTTGATCCACAAATATCCGAATGGGGAAACCCACCGCTTCGGCGGTATTGTAACGTGAATACATAGCGTTATGAGGCAAACGAGGGGAACTGAAACATCTAAGTACCCTTAGGAAAAGAAATCAACCGAGATTCCCCTAGTAGCGGCGAGCGAACGGGGATTAGCCCTTAAGCTAATTATAAGCGAGTGGAATGTGTTGGAAAGCACAGCGATACAAGGTGATAGCCCTGTACACGAACGCGAATTTTAAGTGAAATCGAGTAGGTCGGGACACGTGTTATCTTGACTGAATATGGGGGGACCATCCTCCAAGGCTAAATACTCCTAACTGACCGATAGTGAACTAGTACCGTGAGGGAAAGGCGAAAAGAACCCCTGTGAGGGGAGTGAAATAGAACCTGAAACCGTATACGTACAAGCAGTGGGAGCAGACTTGTTCTGTGACTGCGTACCTTTTGTATAATGGGTCAGCGACTTATATTTTGTAGCAAGGTTAACCGAATAGGGGAGCCGTAGCGAAAGCGAGTGTTAACTGCGCGTTTTAGTTGCAAGGTATAGACCCGAAACCCGGTGATCTAGCCATGGGCAGGTTGAAGGTTGAGTAACATCAACTGGAGGACCGAACCGACTAACGTTGAAAAGTTAGCGGATGACTTGTGGCTGGGGGTGAAAGGCCAATCAAACCGGGAGATAGCTGGTTCTCCCCGAAAGCTATTTAGGTAGCGCCTCGGACGAATACCACTGGGGGTAGAGCACTGTTAAGGCTAGGGGGTCATCCCGACTTACCAACCCTTTGCAAACTCCGAATACCAGTGAGTACTATCCGGGAGACACACGGCGGGTGCTAACGTCCGTCGTGAAGAGGGAAACAACCCAGACCGCCAGCTAAGGTCCCAAAATTATTGCTAAGTGGGAAACGATGTGGGAAGGCTAAGACAGCTAGGAGGTTGGCTTAGAAGCAGCCACCCTTTAAAGAAAGCGTAATAGCTCACTAGTCGAGTCGGCCTGCGCGGAAGATGTAACGGGGCTAAGCAATATACCGAAGCTGCGGACGCATAGTTTACTATGCGTGGTAGGGGAGCGTTGTGTAAGTGGCTGAAGGTGAACTGAGAGGTTTGCTGGACATATCACAAGTGCGAATGCTGACATGAGTAACGATAATGCGGGTGAAAAACCCGCACGCCGGAAGACCAAGGTTTCCTGTCCCATGCTAATCAGGGCAGGGTAAGTCGGCCCCTAAGGCGAGGCAGAAATGCGTAGTCGATGGGAAACGGATTAATATTTCCGTACTTGGTATATCAGTGATGGGGGGACGGAGAAGGTTATGCAAGCATAGCGTTGGTTGTCTATGTGAAAGTGTGTAGGGTTGAATCTTAGGTAAATCCGGGATTCTACATGCCTGAGACACGAGACGAGATTCTACGGAATTGAAGTTGCAAATACCCTGCTTCCAGGAAAAGCCTCTAAACTTATGATATATCGAACCGTACCCCAAACCGACACAGGTGGTCAGGTAGAGAATACTAAGGCGCTTGAGAGAACTCGGGTGAAGGAACTCGGCAAAATCGTACCGTAACTTCGGGAGAAGGTACGCCGCTGTTTGTGATGAGACTTGCTCTCTAAGCGAATGGCGGCCGCAGTGAAAAGGTGGCTGGGACTGTTTATTAAAAACACAGCACTGTGCTAAATCGAAAGATGACGTATACGGTGTGACACCTGCCCGGTGCCGGAAGGTTAATTGATGGGGTTAGCGCAAGCGAAGCTCTTGATCGAAGCCCCGGTAAACGGCGGCCGTAACTATAACGGTCCTAAGGTAGCGAAATTCCTTGTCGGGTAAGTTCCGACCTGCACGAATGGTGTAACCATGGCCACGCTGTCTCCACCCGAGACTCAGTGAAATTGAAATCGCAGTGAAGATGCTGTGTACCCGCACCTAGACGGAAAGACCCCGTGAACCTTTACTATAGCTTGGCACTGAACATTGACCCTACATGTGTAGGATAGGTGGGAGACTTTGAAGCGTGAACGCCAGTTTGCGTGGAGTCATCCTTGAAATACCACCCTTGTACGTTTGATGTTCTAACGTTGTTCCCTAATCGGGAATGCGGACAGTGCCTGGTGGGTAGTTTGACTGGGGCGGTCTCCTCCCAAAGAGTAACGGAGGAGCACGAAGGTTGGCTAATCCTGGTCGGACATCAGGAGGTTAGTGCAATGGCATAAGCCAGCTTAACTGCGAGACAGACACGTCGAGCAGGTACGAAAGTAGGTCATAGTGATCCGGTGGTTCTGTATGGAAGGGCCATCGCTCAACGGATAAAAGGTACTCCGGGGATAACAGGCTGATACCGCCCAAGAGTTCATATCGACGGCGGTGTTTGGCACCTCGATGTCGGCTCATCACATCCTGGGGCTGAAGTCGGTCCCAAGGGTATGGCTGTTCGCCATTTAAAGTGGTACGCGAGCTGGGTTTAGAACGTCGTGAGACAGTTCGGTCCCTATCTGGTGTGGGCGTTGGATGATTGAGGGGAGCTGCTCCTAGTACGAGAGGACCGGAGTGGACGAACCGCTGGTGTTCGGGTTGTTTTGCCAAGAGCATTGCCCGGTAGCTACGTTCGGAATCGATAACCGCTGAAAGCATCTAAGCGGGAAGCGAGCCCCAAGATGAGTCATCCCTGGCAGTTTAACTGTCCTAAAGGGTTGTTGAAGACTACGACGTTGATAGGCAGGATGTGGAAGCGTTGCAAGGCGTTAAGCTAACCTGTACTAATTGCCCGTGAGGCTTAACCATACAACGCCCAAGTGACTTTTTATAAGTTTGCGTGTTGTTTGTATGACAAGTATTTAATCAAGAGTAAGACTAAAGAGATTTAGCGATGATTACAGCCAGACCTTACGAGGCGCGGCATCAGCTTTTACATATTGAATTTATTGAGCTAAGGCTTGATAAATAACAGTTTATGTCTGGCGGCCATAGCGATGCGGCCCCACCTGATCCCATCTCGAACTCAGAAGTGAAACGCATTAGCGGCGATGGTAGTATGGGGTTTCCCCATGCGAGAGTAGCACACCGCCAGACTCCCATTTAGAAAAAGGGCTATCCGTAAGGATGGCCCTTTTTTGCATGCGCAGGATAAAGTATTGCAAGGTTGATACGGCATCAACGGATAGCCCTTTTCCTAAGCGCTGTCGCGCAAAGGCGACTCAGCAACAAACCTTCAGGGTTGTAGTAGCCACGGTATAAACACGTCCATGATGAAGCGCACCCAGCCACGCCATCCATGGCGTGTCGTTCAGACGGGCAAAGCTGCGCTTCGCAAAAGCCTCCGCCTTCACCCATCCATGGGGCTACCTCCGGTGCAGCATCCATGCTGCCCGTTCAAGCGGCAGGAACTACGTTCCTAAAAGACCCGCTTTCACCCCCATGCGACAGCCGCGCTGCGAGACAACACGGTTGCCGGAAGACACCGCTAGACTCTCATTACACGAAAAGCCCTGACCCAAAAAACGGTCAGGGCATTTTTCGTATATGCGCTATAGAAAAAATAAACTGTAGCCACAATCATATTTCAAGGCTTGTTAACGTAGTAGACGGCTAGGTGTCATACTTCCCTGTAGCTGAGTCCAGCCCGACATCCATGTCGGTCGTTCAAACGGCTGGAGCGGTGCTCCAGAAAGCCCCGTCTTCACCCTCCAGGGAAGTATCAAGTGCGGCATAAACACGTCCATGATGAAGGACTCCCCGCGACGGAGTGGCAGCCACGCCCTCCATGGCGTGTCGTTTAGCGTTGATAGATCTCTGACTACGACGCGTGTTGGATTATGTTATTGTGCTGACACATACATCACAGAGACTTGTTTGATGCGTTACTTCTCGATTATAAACTTTGCTTTCCGTGTTTTTATTTTCACGCTCATTAGCCATTCTTTTGTTTGTTACGCTCACAGTGACGGTGTTGAGATTAATGATGGCCCATGTTTCTCTAATGGTTGGAATAAAGAAAAATTCGAACAATTAAAGGATAATCAATTTGCACTTAGCCGCCCTTTAATAAGAAGCTTATTTCCACAGCTCCGATACTGCCTGGCGTCTAATGATCCTGTCATTCGCGATGAGGTTGCTTACGGAGCTTATTCAACCTGGTTACGAACTAATCGTGTTGAGAAGTCGCAGCTGACTTCTCTATTTGAAACACTGCTAAGTGATGTAGCGCAAAATAAAGCAGATGAGCATTCGGTATTTGTGCCGTTTGCTGTGCTCGTTTTTTCTGAGGTATTACGGGTCGATCGTAAGGACCCTTATTTACAGTCAGAACAGCTTACACAAGCTGTTAATACTATGTCTTCGTATATTGTAATGGCCGATGATTATAGAGGTTTTGATGAGCAGCTTGGCTGGCGACACGGTGTTGCTCATGCTTCAGACGCTGCACTGCAACTAGTGCTTAACCCTAGGATAAGTTCACTGCAGTTACAACAGATGTTAAATGCTATTGCCCAGCAAGTGAGGGCAAAAGGGGGGCATTTCTATATTTATTCCGAGCCTGAACGCTTAGCGAGGCCTGTATATTATGCGATGCGTCGTAAAGATGTGCCTATCGCATACTGGAAGCAATGGGTTAACGAAGTTGCTGCTCCTGCCCCATATAGTAATTGGAACGAGGTGTTTACGAGCAAGGAAGGTTTAGCGCAGCGACATAATGTAAAATCATTTTTGCTTAATCTTCAGAACTTCATCAGCCTTGGTAAGAAAAATGATGAGTTGAATGAGCTTGATACGGTCGTTCAAGATGCTCTCAAAACAATGATTTGACCTAGCCCAATTGAATGTTCAGTTCCATATTGGCTGCGGTCATCAGCTCTTCCCTTCACTCAGCGCTTTGACTGTTAGTCGTATATTGCTTGTCGATAATGATTTTTTAACTGACGTATTTATATTGTCAAAGTAATCAAGAAAGTATTTCAACGTTTTGCCTAATTATCAGTGGTGTAAAAAGAGCATAAACTTCCGCCCATATTCTTCAATATCCTTTTAAACAAGGCGGTAAACAATGTCTCATCAAATTATTAAAGATTTAAGCACACGTTATACAGTAAAAAAATACGATACAGCTAAGCGTATCTCACCAGAAGATATCACTGTAATTAAAGAGGCTATTCGCCTATCAGCTTCGTCGATAAATTCACAACCGTGGAAGTTCATCCTTGTAGAAAGTGATGAAGGAAAACAACGTCTACATGACACATTCGCTAATAAGCATCAATTCAATCAGTTGCATGCCAAAGAAGCGTCGCACACTTTGCTGCTCGCTTATGATCCTAAATTTACTAAAGAAAAGTTCTCTAAGCGAGTTGATGCCGAAGTCAGTTCGGGGCACTTGCCTGCCGATATGCGTGATTCATTTATGGGTGCATACGCATTCGCAGAGATGAATACAGATGAAAATGGTTACAATGGTAGCTGGACTAAGGCGCAAGTGTATTTAGCGTTAGGCAATATCATGCATACGCTAGCTCGATTAGGTATCGCCTCTACACCAATGGAAGGGGTTGATCCTGAGCTAATCGGCGAGAAGTTTCAGCAGGAGCTTGATGGTCATATTTGTGAAGTCGCTTTGGCCATGGGCTATCAAAATGCCGATGACGATTGGAACTATGGATTGCCTAAAGCGCGCCTAGCAATCGAGGAAATTATTGAAGTGGTTTAACACATTAATCCTCATTCATTATAAAGAGCCGAGATTTATCTCGGCTTTTGCCGTTTCATAGAAGGATGTAGACGCTTCTAAGAAAATTTCGCGTCAATGCCTTCGAAAACTAACCGCGCAGCAAGCCTGGCAGTGCGTTGGTCTATGTCGTATTTGGGGTTTAACTCAGCGATATCCATTATCGGCCATTGATAGCTAAGAGTTGTTTGTTGAAAGGCTAACCAGCGGAGCGTTTTCAGCACAAATTTAATATCAATTCCCAGACTACTCGGTGCACTTACTCCAGGGGCGAGTGCGCTTGGGAATGCATCAAGGCAAATCGTGACATACAGCACATCTATTTCACGTAATATGGGTAGAAGGATCGATTGAGCACGTTCTAGGGAGCAATCCTCATCAAGTAAAAATTGCGTGTTACTTTGCTGGGCAAATTCAAATAACGCGCGGGTATTAGCCATTCTTGAGACACCTAGACAAGCGTAACGAAATGCCAATGAATGATCAGCGCAGTGCTGAAAAATCTGTCGAAATGGAGTGCCTGAACTTGCATTCGGCGACGGTTTGCGTAAGTCAAAGTGGGCATCAAAATTAATAATACCGATACGTTTTCGATTTGCCTTAGTCCCATCAGCAAGGTTAAACGCCTGGTGTAATCCTAAGTAACTGCCCCACGCGATCTCATGGCCGCCGCCAAGCCCAATAACAAACGCATTCTGTTGTAATGCGTTTGTTACTTCTTGGGCGTATTCCTGTTGGCAATTAGCCAAATTGGATTGTGCAGTAATATCGCCACGGTCGTGCAGTGTCACATTATATTGATAGGGTAGATTTGCTAACGCAGAGCGAATGGCACTCGGTCCAATTTTAGCTCCTATTCTGCCTTTGTTCTCTTTGACGCCAAGATCGCAAGCAAGGCCTAAAAGGTGGCAACTGGGGAAATTGAGCTCTGAATTGGACGAGTTCATCACTTGATGCCATCTCAGGCCTTGGTTTCCATCTTCTTCGTCTGTCCTACCTCGCCATATAAATTTACTCATCGGTTCAACGCTCCTTACCGCTTACCCATATGCGAGATGGGCGAACTTGGTTGATCCCGTAGCTCACTTCACAAGGATGTTCTATGTCCCACAACACCATATCTGCATCGAATCCGCTGACAATCTGCCCTTTATTATTTAGCCCTAGCGCTTGAGCTGCATGACGAGTCACTCCTAGTAATGCTTCTTCTGGCGTCATGCCGAATAGCACGCAGCCCATATTCATTATCGTTAATATGGAGGCAATAGGAGAGCTACCAGGGTTAAGATCTGTCGCGATTGCCATCGGTACATTGTGAGCCCTTAGCGCTGCAATCGGCGGCAATTTCGTTTCACGTAATGAATAGAATGCGCCAGGTAACAACACGGCAACCGTATTGGAACTGATTAGGGCTGGGATGTCCTCTGGTTGTAAATATTCTATGTGATCTACCGACAGAGCGTGATATTTGGCCGCAAGTTTGGCGCCCTTTAAATCAGATAACTGCTCTACGTGTGCTTTCACATTTAAGCCGAGGCGTTTGGCGGCAATAAATACCGTTTCACATTGAGCCGGCGTGAAGCCGATCGTCTCACAAAATACATCTACGCTAGTTGCCAGCCCTTGCTTTACTATTTCTGGCAACACCTGCTCACACACAAACCTAACGTACGCGTCAGGGGACTCACGAAACTCTTTCGGCACGCAGTGCGCGCCCAGATAAGTGGGCTCAATGTTTATACTTAATGACGCCTCTAAATCCTTAGCCACTTGCAACATTCTCAGCTCAGTTTCTAGGTCCAGACCGTAGCCTGATTTCACCTCAATTGTTGTTACCCCCTCCTCAATTAAGCGTGCTGCACGATCCTTGGCTAAGTGTAGCAAGTGTTCATAAGAGGCTTTTCGGGTTGCACTCACTGTGCTTTGAATACCTCCTCCTTGTTTGGCTATTTCTGCATACGACTTGCCTTGTTGACGCATTTCAAACTCAGACGAGCGGTTACCCGCGTAGACCAAATGCGTATGGCAATCAATTAAACCTGGTAATAACCATTGACCTTGGGCATCGATAACATTGCTCCCTTGTGAGGATACATCCTTAGCGTCGTCAATTTTTTCAATGCGCCCGGCGCTAATATAAACCGACGCATTTTCCTTAATTCCATAGGGCACGTTAGCAAATGTAGGAGACGCGCTCATTGTGGCTATGTTGACGTTGTTTATACAAAAATCTGCCGTGTGTCTCATGTCGCACCTCTCACATTACATTATTAGTTATCGTACTTGTATACACTTGTATATACAAGTTGGTTGGGTTAAATTGCAAAAATCAAAAAAAGAGAGTCGTCATGCAAGCTAGATACATACAAATTAAATCAGCCATCATCGATAGCGTAGAAGCAGGAAAGATGAAGCCAGGCGACAAGGTGGAATCAGAAAATAAATTGGCTGAAATATTCCAGGTGAGCCGTATGACAGCTAGGCGAGCCCTAACTGAATTGGTAGACGAAGGAGTGTTAGCACGAAGCCAAGGATTAGGAACGTTTGTCAATGATCATCGGCCTATGAGTTCTATGCTTGAAATCCGTAGCATCGATGATGAAATTATTCAGCGTGGTCACTCCTATTCCAATCAAGTGCTGACTCAGACAAAAGTAAAGGCGAGCACAGAGCAGGGGGCTTGGCTTGATGTCAAAACAGGGACGGAGTTATTTCACACCTGTATTGTTCATTATGAAAATGGATTGCCTGTGCAGTTGGAAGACCGTTTGGTTAACCCGCAATGGGCGCCTGATTATTTAACACAGAACTTTAGCCAAACGACCGCAAATCACTATTTAAATAGTGTGGCTCCCCTGACACAGGCAGACCATGCGATTGAATCGATATTACCGACTCAAGATGTTGCTAAGCTTTTGGCCATAGAGCCAAGCCAGCCCTGTTTGCAGGTTAGCCGTCGTACCTATTCCGCTAAAGGCATTGTGAGTTACGCCTTGTTATTTCACCCTGGAAACCGTTATCGCATAGGGGGACATCTTGATTTCTCCCGTACCGCTAGGAGTTAATATGGATCGCTTTGATGATACTCGTACCATTCGCGCGCCGCGAGGTAGCGCGTTAAATACCAAGAGCTGGCAAACCGAGGCCGCTTTACGTATGTTGATGAACAACCTCGATCCAGATGTGGCCGAGCATCCCCATGCGTTAGTCGTCTATGGCGGGATAGGGCGGGCAGCTAGAGATTGGCAAAGCTACGACAAGATTGTCGAAGTGTTAAAACGGCTGAACAACGACGAAACGTTATTAGTGCAAAGCGGTAAACCTGTAGGCGTCTTTCCTACTCACGAAAATGCTCCTCGTGTGCTGATTGCCAATTCAAACCTTGTCCCTCATTGGGCAAATTGGGAGCACTTCAATGAGCTCGATAAAAAAGGCTTGATGATGTACGGCCAAATGACAGCGGGATCTTGGATTTACATCGGTTCACAAGGGATAGTGCAAGGCACGTACGAAACATTCGTAAGCATTGCAAAGGCGCATTTTGCCGGTAACGCAGAAGGACGTTGGATACTCACAGCTGGGCTAGGCGGCATGGGCGGTGCCCAGCCATTGGCCGCTGTGATGGCGGGGTTTTCGATGTTAGCAGTTGAAGTGGATGAAAGCCGCATTGATTTTAGAATAAAGACAGGATACTTGGATAAAAAGGCGACAACTTTGGCTCAAGCTTTGGCATTGCTAGAAGACGCTAAGCAGAGCAATAAATCAGTGTCTGTTGGGTTACTCGCCAATGCGGCAGATGTTTTCCCTGAGCTTTTGGCAATGGGTGTAGTACCAGATGTAGTAACGGATCAAACCAGTGCTCACGACCCCTTAAATGGTTATTTGCCCAAAGGTTGGTCTCTCAAACAAGCCTCTGAAGTTCGAACTCAGGATGAAGCAAAGGTGGTCAAAGCTGCGAAGCAATCCATGGCGGTGCATGTCGAGGCTATGCTCGGCCTTCAGGCGGCAGGTGCGGCTACATTAGATTATGGGAATAACATTCGCCAAATGGCGTTGGAAGAGGGAGTGAAAAACGCTTTTGACTTTCCAGGGTTTGTTCCAGCCTATATTCGCCCTCTATTTTGTCAAGGGATCGGGCCATTTCGCTGGGTTGCGCTATCCGGCGATCCACAAGATATTTATAAGACTGATGCCAAAGTTAAAGAGCTGATCCCAGATCAGGCTCATTTACACCAATGGTTGGATATGGCCAAAGCGCGGATTCAATTTCAAGGCTTACCAGCACGCATTTGCTGGGTGGGCTTAGGGGAAAGGCAAAAGCTCGGTCTCGCGTTTAATGAAATGGTACGTCGAGGTGAACTTAGTGCGCCTATCGTCATTGGGCGTGACCATCTAGATTCTGGATCAGTAGCATCACCTAACCGTGAAACAGAAGGGATGCTAGACGGCTCAGATGCAGTGTCAGACTGGCCTTTACTCAATGCTATGCTCAATACTGCAGGTGGTGCTACTTGGGTAAGTTTGCATCATGGTGGAGGGGTAGGCATGGGGTTTAGTCAGCACTCGGGCGTTGTTATTGTCTGTGATGGCTCAGCCGAGGCCGACCAACGTATTGCCCGAGTATTGCATAACGACCCAGCAACAGGTGTGATGCGCCATGCAGATGCTGGTTATGACTTAGCCAGACAGTGCGCTGCTGAGCATAAACTCGATTTGCCTATGTTAGCGCAGGGTGCGATTAGCAGCACTACTATGGGAAAGATTAAAGCATGACGACGAAATATACTCTTCATCCCGGTACGCTTTGTATTGAAACCTTACGCCAAGTACATCGTCACCATGTGCCTATAGTTTTGGCGCCTGAAAGCTTTGCGGCTATAAATATGGCAGAGAAAACAGTGCAAAATGTTATCACGCAAGGACAGACAGTTTACGGTATCAATACTGGCTTTGGTTTGCTTGCTAACACAAAAATCGAAGTGGATGAATTGGAGCTATTGCAGCGAAGCATCGTGCTATCACATGCGGCTGGTATAGGAGACTTTATGTCGGGTGCGGTAGTGAGACTACTCATGCTGCTGAAGATTAACTCACTTGCTCGTGGCTTTTCTGGGATACGCTTAAAGGTTATTGAAGCCTTGATTACACTGTATAACCATGAAGTGTACCCTGCCATACCAGAGAAAGGTTCGGTGGGCGCGTCTGGTGATTTAGCTCCACTCGCGCATATGAGTGCAGTGCTTTTGGGTGAAGGTGAGGTGATTTACCAAGGCAATCGTATTTCGGCTGAAAAAGGGCTGATGATTGCTGGTCTGCAACCAATTTCGTTAGCCCCTAAAGAAGGGTTGGCGCTACTTAATGGTACACAGGCGTCAACCGCGTTTGCCTTACAAGGACTATTTTATGCTGAAAATGCACTGACGAGTTCAATTGCTATCGGTGCGTTATCAGTGGATGCAGCGCTTGGCTCTAGAGTCCCGTTTGATGAGCGCATTCATGTTGTACGCGGACATCAAGCGCAGACTGATGTAGCCGCGAGCTTTAGAGCCTTACTGCAAGAATCTGAAATAGGTCACTCTCACGGCGGTTGCGAAAAAGTACAAGATCCTTATTCATTACGCTGTCAGCCGCAAGTGATAGGCGCTTGCTTGCAACAAATTCGATACGCCAAAGAGATACTCGTCACCGAGGCCAATGGTGTGTCCGACAACCCATTAGTATTTTGTGACTCCGATGACATTTTATCAGGGGGAAATTTTCATGCCGAAACCGTCGCCATGGCGGCTGATATGCTTGCTATCGCGTTAGCAGAGATAGGTGCCTTATCTGAGCGACGTATGGCCCTGCTAATAGATTCCAATTTGAGCGGTTTACCCCCATTTTTAGTGGATAATGGCGGGGTGAATTCTGGTTTTATGATAGCGCAAGTAACAAGCGCGGCGCTAGCCAGTGAAAACAAAACGTACGCCCATCCAGCATCAATTGATTCTTTACCTACCTCAGCAAATCAGGAAGACCATGTTTCAATGGCGACGTTTGCCGGACGCCGACTACGCGATATTTTTGATAACGTCGCAGGTATTCTAGCCATTGAATGGTTGGCATCATGCCAAGGAATCGATTTTCGCTCTCCTCTTAAAACCAGCGAACGACTGCAGGATGTTCACGCGTTGTTACGCAGTAAAGTCACTTTTTATGATAAAGACAGGTATTTCTCCCCTGATATTGAACAGGCAAAGTTATTGATTACACGTCGTTCTCTGTATGATTTGGCGTGTCAATATGTGGATATTTAATGGAATTATATGTCGCTTAAAAAGATTACAAATTGTTAAGAATCCTAGATCGCTTTTGAATTAAGCTAGCTTCTTGTTGAATATCTAAAACGATCTGGGAATGATGTTAAAACTAAAACACACTGCATTGGCAATAGGTCTCAGCTGCCTTACAATGTCGGCCTCACATGCGACAGAAGTACAAATTCGCACTGTGCTGGGCGATGTGAATATAAATTTGTTCGATAATACGACGCCGCAAACCGTTGAAAACTTTTTAAGTTACGTAAACTCAGGGGCTTACGCTAATAATGTAGTGCACCGCTCGGAGCCCGGCTTTGTCATACAAGCGGGTGGTTTTCAGTATAACGCCGCACTTCCACTGGATTCGGTGCCAACAGGCAGCGCAGTCGAAAATGAACCTGAATTGTCAAATCGCCGTGGCACAATTGCGATGGCTAAATTAAGTGGTAACCCTGATAGTGCGACTTCACAATGGTTTATTAATCTTAGTGACAACAGCGCAAACTTGGATGTACAAAATGGTGGCTTTACCGTTTTTGGTCAAGTGCTGGGAGATGGAATGGACATCATTGATGAAATTGCTGCGCTAAGCCGGTTTGATCTGGGCGGTGCGGCGAATGCTGCTCCACTGCGCAACTACTCCCAAGCTGATCTCGCAGCGGGAGTGGACATAACAGATGAACACCTCGTGATTATTACTGATGTTGTAGTAACGGACTCCGCCACAGTGACACACTCTGAATTGAATCCGCCAGCTAATACCTTAATTAATCAAGATAACAGCGGGGGAGGGAGTTCAGGAAGCTCTGGGGGCAGTATTGGGTACTTAGGATTATTAGGTTTAGCCTTGTTAGCCTTTAAGCGAAAAATAATGAAGTAAAACTTGGTGTGAACCAAAAAAAACGGCTCATGAGAGCCGTTTTTTTAATTGTATTAACAAGACTGCTTAGTCCTTAGAGCGACCAGCACGCTTACGATCGTTTTCCGTCAATAGCTTCTTACGGATACGAATACTCTTAGGTGTAACTTCTACCAACTCATCGTTGTCGATGAATTCTAATGCTTGCTCAAGAGAAAGCAGCACAGGTGGAACCAAAGATTGTGCTTCATCTGTACCAGATGCACGTACGTTGGTTAACTGCTTGCCTTTAAGAGCATTAACAGTAAGGTCGTTATCACGGCTGTGAATACCAATCACCATGCCTTCGTATACTTCAACACCGTGACCGATAAATAAACGGCCGCGCTCTTGAAGGTTAAACAAAGCGTTAGTTAGGGCTTTACCTGTTGCGTTAGCAATCAATACACCGTTCTTACGTTGACCTATGTTACCGCCTTTATGAGGACCGTAGTGATCAAACGTATGGTACATCAAGCCAGAACCTGAGGTCATGGTCATGAAATCAGTTTGGAAACCAATTAAGCCACGGCTAGGGATGATGAAGTCCATTCGAATTCGACCTTTGCCATCTGGAGACATGTTAGTTAGTTCGCCTTTACGCAAACCAATTTGCTCCATGATTGAACCTTGATGGTCTTCTTGTACATCGATAGTCACAGTTTCAAACGGTTCTTCCAATTTGCCATCTACTTCACGCAAAATTACTTCTGGGCGTGATACAGCAAGCTCGTAACCTTCACGACGCATGTTTTCAATCAAAATACCTAAGTGTAATTCGCCACGACCAGATACACGGAATTTGTCCGGATCAGCTGTCTCGTCAACACGTAGTGCAACGTTGTGAATAAGTTCGTCTTGTAAACGTTCAAGGATGTTACGTGAAGTAACGTACTTACCTTCTTTACCACAAAATGGAGAGGTGTTAACTTGGAACGTCATGGTAACGGTAGGCTCATCAACTGATAGTGCTGGTAGCGCTTCAACTGCGTTCTGGTCACAGATAGTGTCAGAAATTTTAAGCTCGCCTAAACCAGTCACAGCAATAATATCACCGGCGTTGGCCACATCGACTTCCATACGGTCTAAGCCCATGTAACCTAATACTTGGCCCATTTTGCCATTACGTTTTTTGCCATCAGCACCAACGATCGTTACCGCTTGGTTAGTTTTTACTGAACCACGTGTAACACGACCAACACCGATTACGCCTACATAAGAGTTGTAGTCAAGCTGAGAAATTTGCATCTGGAAAGGACCATCAATGTCCGCATTCGGTGCATTTACATGCTTAACAATCGTTTCGAACAATGGGGTCATGTCTTCACTAGGTTGGTCAGCGTCATTAGAAGCCCAGCCATTAAGTGCAGATGCGTAAACCACTTGGAAATCAAGTTGGTCGTCAGTAGCACCTAAGTTGTCGAACAAATCAAACACTTGATCAATAACCCAATCAGGACGAGCACCAGGCTTATCGATTTTATTGATAACGACAATTGGCTTAAGACCTTGGGCAAATGCTTTTTGTGTTACGAAGCGCGTTTGCGGCATAGGGCCTTCTTGCGCATCAACTAATAACAATACAGAGTCAGCCATTGACATAACACGCTCTACTTCACCACCGAAATCGGCGTGTCCAGGGGTGTCTACAATGTTAATGCGGTAGTCATTCCAACGGATCGCAGTGTTCTTAGCAAGTATGGTAATACCGCGTTCTTTCTCGATATCGTTAGAATCCATAACCCGTTCTTCAGCAGCGCCTCTGCTCTCAAGCGTACCGGACTGTTGTAAAAGTTTGTCAACTAAGGTGGTTTTACCGTGGTCAACGTGGGCAATAATTGCTATGTTCCTCAAGTTGTCAGTCGAGGTTTGCGATGCGCTCATGATATTTTCTCTAGTATGGGTGGATTTAACCACCATTAACGGAATTTATAGGGCGCGGATTGTACAGTTATAATGTGCATTTTGCGAACACCATTTAGTGTTTATGCGGATTTAACTTTTTGAACGTGTGTTTGCACTATTAAGTGTCACTGTATAGGCGATATAGTTGAATAAGTTTGATTTGCACTATGATGGTGCGATAGTGGTCTCGATTGGTGCATTGGTGCTGGGCGCAACAAGCCGTGTCCACTTGAAAAGCCCAAATAGCAGCGAAATTGCCAAATTTATGATTGGCACGATTATCGCTTCGAACATTGCTAAGTTAACCAATATCAACGTTATTTTACATTACCGTTTAATCTGGAGGACGAAATGTCAGTAGAAAAGGCTTTACAGTTTATTAAAGAAAACGAAGCTAAATTTGTAGATTTGCGCTTTACGGACACTAAAGGTAAAGAGCAGCATATCTCAATTCCATCTCATCAAGTTGATGAAGACTTCTTTGAAGAAGGTAAGATGTTTGACGGTTCGTCAATTGCGGGTTGGAAAGGCATTAACGAATCTGACATGGTGTTGATGCCAGATACAGAAACAATGGTAGTAGACCCTTTCGCGGAAGAAACACAAGTTAATATCCGTTGTGACATTCTTGAGCCAAACACAATGCAAGGCTACGATCGTGACCCACGCTCTGTAGCAAACCGTGCTGAAGAGTACCTTAAATCAACTGGTATTGGTGACAAAGTATTGTTTGGTCCTGAGCCAGAGTTCTTCTTATTCGACGACGTTCGTTTCCATACAGATATGGCGGGTTCTTTCTTCAAGATTGACTCTTCTGAAGCCAAGTGGAACTCAGGTGCTGAGTTTGAAGAAGGCAATATGGCCCACCGTCCAGGTGTGAAAGGCGGTTACTTCCCAGTACCTCCAGTTGATTCATCACACGATACCCGTGCCGCTATGTGTATGGTTATGGAAGAGATGGGTTTAACCGTAGAAGCACATCACCATGAAGTGGCGACTGCTGGTCAAAACGAAATTGCATGTCTTTTCAACACACTTGTTAAGAAAGCCGATGAAATCCAAATTTATAAGTACGTAGTGCACAATGTTGCTCATGCATACGGTCAAACAGCGACCTTTATGCCTAAGCCTCTTGTTGGCGATAACGGTTCAGGTATGCATTGTCACCAATCAATCTCTAAAGATGGCAAAAACATCTTCGCTGGCGACAAATACGCAGGTATGTCTGAAGAAGCCTTGTTCTACATTGGCGGCATTATCAAGCATGCTCGTGCGATCAATGCATTTGCTAACGCTTCAACTAACTCGTACAAGCGTCTCGTACCTGGATTTGAAGCACCTGTAATGCTTGCGTACTCTGCACGTAACCGCTCTGCTTCAATTCGTATTCCTCACGTGAACAGCGAAAAAGCACGTCGTATCGAAGTTCGTTTCCCTGACCCAACTGCTAACCCTTACCTAGCATTCTCAGCTATGTTGATGGCTGGCCTTGACGGGATTAAGAACAAGATTCACCCTGGCGATGCGATGGATAAAGATCTATACGATCTGCCTCCAGAAGAAGCTGCGGAAATCCCAACGGTTGCCACTTCTTTAGAAGAAGCACTTGCTGCACTTGATGGTGACCGCGAGTTCTTGACCGCTGGCGGCGTAATGAGTGACGACATGATTGACGCTTACATTGAGCTTAAATCACAAGAAGTTGAACTACTTAATACGTCAGTTCACCCTGTTGAATTTGATATGTACTACAGCGTATAAAATACGTTTGTATGCAGCAGTAAAGCTGCTTTAATAATCTCAAAAAGCCTGCGCCATGCAGGCTTTTTTGTGTCTATTGCCCAGTCTTCAAATACATGGGCGGTTTTATGTGAGAGCCTGTTTGATTTGGAGTAATTGGTATAATGTGATTACCGCCAAACTTGAGATTGGTATAAACTGGGCAGGTGTCTATTAGTCGTTGTATTTATATAATGTTAGGTAAGCGGTGTTCAATATGAAGAGATGTATTGTTGGTTTTTTACTGTGCACTTGGACTTTACTTACCCTAGCAGATGACACGGTGTATAAAGTTATCTCAGCAGATGGTAGCGTCGTTTATACTGATATACCTAGTAAGCAGGCCGTTCCAGTGACGTTGCCGACTGGCTCCGTAATGGTTTCAAAAGGTGTTACTAAAAAGCCGATTACACCCTCATCTGCGGATAAAGCACGGAAAGAAATTAACATAAAACTACTAGTTACTTCCCCTAAACCCGAACAAACCATTCGCGATAACAATGGCCAAGTGACCATTCAAGCAACCCTTGACCCACAAGTTCAAGGCGAATACACACTGCACTTAAATGATCAGCGTGTTTCTCAAAATAGCGGCGTATTTAAACTACAACAGTTAGATCGTGGTGCGTACACCTTCTATATCGAATTTGCCCTCAAGTCGGGCAAGATACTTGCATCTACCCCTAAGCAAACCTTTTATTTGCACCAAGCATCAGCGTTGAATCGCCCTAACTAGGCACATCTAGTTGACCAAGTGGACTGGATACGCTGAAATAAATCTTTAAGCACCAAAATGGTGCGCTTGAATGTGTTGTTTATATGCCGTTTAAAATGAAAACTGACACTTTATTGGATAACTTGTCCACTGCCATTATCTTATTGGACGAAGAATTGGTTATTGTTGAAGCGAACCATGCAGCTCAAGCAATGTTTGAGCGCAGCCTAAATTTATTGATAGATTGTTCAATCAAGCAATTTATTGCTGATGCGAGTTTAGACTTCATTCGTTTTACCCAAGGAATGCAACATGGGGAAGGATATTCAGACGGCGATGTACAAATCAGCTTTACCGATGGACGGCATACGCATGCCGATGTCACCGTTACATGCTTGCACACCGCTGATGGCGTCACCTTGTTAATTGAAATGCGCTTAATCGAACAGCAAAAGAAAATTAGTCAAGAAACACAGCAGTGGGCTCAACAACAAGCCGCTCGTGAATTGATACGTGGACTTGCTCATGAAATTAAGAATCCCTTAGGGGGGATTCGCGGCGCAGCGCAGTTACTTGAGAAAGAACTGCCTTCAGCAGACCTGCAAGAATTTACCACTATGATCATCGAGCAATCTGACCGCTTACGCAATTTAGTCGATCGCTTGTTAGGGCCTAATTCTCGTCCAAACTTTCAAAGTCATAACGTGCACCGAGTATTAGAGAAGGTTATCACGCTTGTACAGCTCGATCTTAGTCACGATATTGTGATCGAACGTGATTACGACCCTAGTATTCCTGAAAGCATCATAGATCAGGATATGGTTCAGCAAGCCGTATTAAATATTATGCGCAATAGCGTGCAAGCGTTAATGGAAAGCGGACAAACTGATGGAAAAATCAACGTGGTTACCCGTATTGAGCGACAGGTGACCGTGCACGGCGAGCGACACCCGCTCGTGATGAGAATCAGCTTAGTCGATAACGGCCCTGGTATCCCTAGCGAATTAAAAGATACTTTATTCTACCCCATGGTAACAGGCAAAAAAGAGGGTACGGGGCTAGGTTTATCAATCGCTCAAACACTAATAGATCATCATAAAGGCAAGATCGACGTTGAAAGTTGGTCAGGTCACACAGAATTCACTTTATATATTCCTATTAACAGGAAGGAACTTAATTCATGAGCACAGAACCGGTTTGGATAGTTGATGACGATAGTTCTATTCGTTGGGTTTTACAAAAGGCACTGCAAGCAGCCAGTATACCCTGTTTCAGCTTCGAGAATCCTGAAGACTTACTATTGCAATTGCAGACAGATCAACCTCCCGAGGTGATTGTGTCTGATATTCGCATGCCGCAAATGGACGGTATGGCGTTACTCGAAGAAGTGCATAAGCGCTATCCGAATATTCCTGTGATTATTATGACTGCTCATTCTGATTTAGACAGTGCAGTAAATGCATATCAAAGCGGCGCGTTTGAATATTTGCCTAAACCGTTTGATATAGAAGAAGCCGTAGGGCTCGTACGCAGAGCGTTAATACACGTTCGTGAGCAAGCTAAAAGTAATCAGAGACCTATTTTAGCAACCGCCACTGAGATCATCGGCGAAGCGCCGGCAATGCAAGAAGTGTTTAGAGCGGTAGGGCGCTTATCACGCTCTAGTATTAGTGTGTTAATTAATGGTCAATCTGGCACGGGTAAAGAGCTTGTTGCTCAAGCGCTACATCGCCATAGCCCGCGAGCAAAACAAACCTTCATTGCACTAAATATGGCGGCGATCCCTGCTGATTTAATTGAATCTGAATTATTCGGTCATGAAAAAGGTGCCTTTACAGGCGCTCAAAATGCTCGACAAGGGCGGTTTGAACAAGCGGATGGTGGAACGTTATTCCTTGATGAGATCGGGGATATGCCGCTCGACGTACAAACTCGCTTATTGCGTGTGCTGGCTGATGGCCAGTTTTACCGCGTGGGTGGCCATAACCCAGTGACGGTGGACGTACGTATTATTGCTGCTACTCATCAGAACTTAGAACAAAGAGTGGCGGATGGTAAGTTTAGGGAAGACTTATTTCATCGTTTGAATGTTATTCGTATCCATATTCCTCGGTTAACGGAACGAAGAGAAGATGTTCCCCTGCTGGCAGCCCATTTCTTACAGAAGGCTGGCGCTGAATTAGGGGTTGAAGTAAAAAGCTTGAGTAAGGAAACCAAGAAGATTTTGATGCAATTACCTTGGCCAGGAAACGTGCGTCAGCTGGAAAACGTCTGTCGCTGGTTAACAGTTATGGCGAGTGGCCAAGAAGTTTTACCCCATGATTTACCGCCTGAAATTCACGAACTTCCGCTGAGTAAAGAGAGTGAAGAAGCATCCGGTGATTGGCAAACCATACTTGCTTCTTGGGCTGACGAGCAGCTCCAATCAGGGCGTAATAATATTTTAGACGAAGCCATGTTGGTATTTGAACGTGTTTTACTAGAACGCGCGCTTTTTCACACTCATGGTCATAAACAAGATGCTGCAAAAAGATTGGGGTGGGGGCGCAATACACTGACGCGTAAACTGAAAGAATTGAACATGTAATGACACTGTTCTGTGTTATCACGATAGTATCGTGGTAACACAGAGCTTCGCTTTCCAAAGCGTTTTCTGCATTTACTTGGTTAACAATACTGCCATTGCGCGATTAAACATACCTAACCATTTGGGGCAAAACTGACCCTCTTTAATCCGATTTATTTCTATAACGGCGCGTTTCTTAGGGTGTACCGCTTGGGTTGTGTGCGCCCGTGTGTGGGTAATGGCGTTAAATGTATCTAAAATCCCCAGTAGTTTTGCTCCATCGCAAATATCGACTTCTTTTAATCCTAGAGGGTAGCCACTGCCATCCATTCGCTCATGGTGCTGCATTACAATTTTACGCGCTTCATTCCAGTGATCTAAATGCTCTAATAAACGAGCACTTTTATACACATGAGAACGCATTAAATTGAATTCAGACTCTGTCATTCGGCCATTTTTATGGAGGATTTCTATTGGCATAAATGCCATCCCGAAATCATGCATGTAACAGGCTACCGCGAGTTGATCTTCATCAATAGGCATACCAGCGACTTTATTTACATAAGCCGCTAATTTTGCAATACGATCACCGCGACCTAGCCAATAGGACGAGCGTTTTTCTATCGGTTTCATTAACTCTCGGAAAAACAAAATGTCGCCACGCTTCTGCTCAGTTAAGTGTTTAGGAATACCTGTAGTGGCTAGATTAGATGGGGGAGGCCGGTGATTTTCCGCACTTTCGCTATTGATAAAAGCGCGCACATCCAAGCTAGGATCCAATAGCAACACGGCTTCCGATAATATTTTCTCATGTTCAGCCCCATTTGATGGACTAATTTTAGAAATCTGTAAAATCAGCAAGTTAAACAGACCTGCATCGTATTCTGCTTTGCCATTTTGAATGCAGCTTTCAACAAATATTTTGACCCTGTCCATGCTTAACAACACAAGATCACTCATATTGCTGGTGTATTCTATTTGCCCTTTTCGAAGGTAATCTAGGAGGTCTTCTACATGCTGTAAAAGCGGGATCATAGGTGTGAAGTTAACCAAGCCTAAATCACCTTTTATCGTGTGAATAGAGCGAAACAAAGCGCGCTGAAGCTCTTTATCGGTTGGTTTTATCTCTAGCTCTATTAGGGTTTGCTCACTGGCTTCATAGAGTTCATTAATTTCTTCGAGTAAGTCTGTAAGGATGTCTTCATCCAGATCTTCATGAGTAAACTGTTGCATGTATACTGACGCCCTAACCCTGGTATGTTTACGATATTATTTTCATTGGTATCGGCTGGCCAATAATAATAATGAGATTTTTAACTTAAAATCAATGTTATAACGTTTAAATTGAACACTGATCAGACATCCTATTGGCAAAATATAGGTATAATCAGCGGCCATTTTAATGATAGGAATACCCGTGTTAGCTTTGCTTCGGATTGTCAGTATTTTCTTTTACTTCCTTTTTATCAACCTGTTACTGGTGTTAATTTGTGTTTTTCGCCCCTTTCATAGAGATAACGTTTACCTAGCAGGCAAGTTGTACAGTTCTACGTGTTGGTTGCTGGGACTTAAAATCGACTTACGTATTGCCCCTGAAGCTCAACGTAATGGCCCCTATGTATTTATCGCGAACCACCAAAATAGTTTCGATATTTTTACTATTTGCGCTGCGGCTTTAAAGGGCACGGTGACTGTGGGGAAAAAGAGCCTGAAATGGATCCCAATTTTTGGTCAAGTTTATTGGCTGTCAGGGAATATTATGATCGATAGAAAGAACTCTGGCAGAGCGTTAGATACGTTAAAAAACACAGTGAGAAAAATGCAAAAGCGCAAGCTGTCGGTATGGTTTTTTCCTGAAGGAACAAGAAGCTACGGCCGCGGGCTATTGCCTTTTAAATCCGGCGCGATACGCATCGCTAAAATAGCCAAAAGACCGATAGTGATTGTAGCGGCAAGTAATTTAGAGAATAAAATAAAGCTCAACCGGTGGGACAACGGGACCTTGATCATTGATGTCGGTGAGCCAATTGATTTAAGCGGCGAGCGAACGGTTAAAGAATGGACTGAACATTTTCATACATTGATGGCGGAAAAAATAGCACAATTAGACAGTGAAGTTGCCGCAGGCAACAGATAAACTAATGGCTAAAGTTGAATACAGGACATCACATGAGTACAGACGAACAAGCAGAATGGTTTGAGTTTAATCAAGAGACAGTAGAAGCTTTGATTGAAGATGGCAGTGACAGTACTAAGCCACACACAATTGAATATCACTTTGCTGGTGAAAATTTTGATGTTCTGGAAAAAGCCGCGGTGGACGCTTTCAAAGCGGGGTTTGAGGTGGGAGATGCTGAAGAGTTAATGCTTGATGATGGGGGCACTATTTTCTGCTTTGACGCGGTTGTTGAGCGTTTATTGGATGTAGAGTTAATCAACGCTGATACCGTTAAGTTGTTAGCGATTGCGCAAAAGCAAAAGGTCCATTTTGACGGATGGGGTACTTACTTTATTGAGTCTTAGGTGTCTTTTAGACAGTAAAATACCATGCTGAGCAAGGAGGTTAATCCTCAGTAAGCTTTTCTTCAGCGTTTGTTCATGGTGAAAAACCGACACTCCCTACATCAATTTAGGGAGTGCATCATGAAAATATCAATTGTTCACAGTGTCTTATTTAGCGCAATACTATGCATATCAGCTCAGGCTAGTGAATCATCTTGGTCAGCAAAATCGACTGATTCTCAAGGGGACAACACATTGTCCTCCTCTACAAAGTCCTCATCAACAGTAAAAAGCAATTTACCAGAGGGGCCACAAGTTTCTGCTAAGGCTACTCGTCAATCGCAAGTGGCAAGGAAGGTCGATGTTCGTCCTGCTGCTCGGGACGTTAGCCAAGATTATTGGGTATATGACGCCTATGTCACATTGCATACAGACAGTGACTATGACGGGTTTTATCACCACTTCAGTCTCGATTTCGATATTGATTCGATTTATGCCCATAGCGAAGTGTATGCAAGATTGTACCTTGGTGTAGATGAAACATTTCGTGAATACCACACCACTTCAGATTTTTACATTGAGGGAGACAGCACGCACGACCAAATAACAGTTGAAACGGAGTTGCTAAGTGGGTTTTATCCTGATGACTATGAGTTTTTAATTGAAGTTTACGATGCTTACTCAAATGAACTTGTCGCCGTGTATGACGGCTACAACGATGCTGATTTATACCTAGTGAGTATCGAAAGCCAAGATAAAGAAGTGATTTATGTTGAACCTGATGTTGTGGTGATCGAGGCTAACGGTGGCAGTATGGGATGGCTGGCTTTATTATTGTTACCTATTCTGCTGGTGCGCCTAGTGAATACCAGTTTCATCAAATAATTTCCCTCTCAGAATTCATCCAGCGGGTTTTGAACAAGGCGTCGGTGTGTAGCAATGGTTGTTCCCGTTCAAATACCGATAACGCAGTGCAAGACTTGCTGGGGAATTCCTTTCGAGCGAATATTAAAAGGATTTACTCTGTGCTGCTCAAACTCGAATGAGCACAGGTAGTTTTTAATAAAGGGCTATCAGTTAAGCGCCTTGAATCAGTCCTTTTAAATTGTCGCTGAGTGATTAATTATTTACTGGAATTGGTATATGCCTAGTCGTTTTAGATAACGCCCACAGGGCATTTTTAAACGTATTTTGCCGAACATCTGAGAGTGAAACTGTTTGAGTTGGGTGCTATAAACATTGCCATTAAGCAGTTCACTTTTTATTTTTTAGGCTTATTGAGTCGTACCCGCTCATCTCGCTCTGATATTTCACGGCGGCTATTCTTCCGCGCTATCCCCACAAATTAGCAGTAGTAATTTAGTACCAACTTATTGATTGGTAAAGAAAGTGCCCTAAAACTAACTAATTGCTGACTATTTGGTCAAGTGTGCTGGAATATTGAACAGGCATATGACAGTATCGAAATGAGGTGCTGTTCGATAAAGGTCTCTTTATCGTCATATAGATGTCATAGAAATAGAAGAACATTGCGGCCCTATAAAATTATAAAAAGCCGGATAACTGGCGATAATATTCTCAGGAGAAACTATGAAATTAAAATATCCAGCACTGCTGGCGCTTTTAAGTGCGTCCGCAGCGCAAGCAGGGGAGCTTGTTATAACGGGGGTTTTTGATGGCCCGCTAACGGGTGGGGTACCTAAAGGCATCGAATTATTCGTGACCCAAGATATTGCCGACTTAAGCACATGCGGTGTAGGTTCGGCTAATAATGGCGGCGGCACCGATAATCAAGAATTCACTTTCCCCGCTAGAGCAGCAACCGCAGGCACTTATATTTACCTCGCGTCTGAATCACCTCAATTCACCGCTTTTTTCGGTTTTGAACCGACGTACACAGATAATGCCGCCAACATCAATGGCGATGATGCCATAGAGCTTTTCTGCGATGGCACCGTGGTAGACGTATTCGGTGATATAAACGTTGATGGAAATGGCGAACCCTGGGAATACCTAGACGGTTGGGCATATCGAAATGCCGATACTGGTCCTGACGGCAGCACCTTTGCATTAGGCAACTGGACATTTAGCGGTGCCAATGCATTTGATGGCCAAAGCGATAACACCACAGCATCCACCCCTTTTCCGTTAAAGTCGTTTGCTGAAGAAGTAGACGGTGGTGATACGGGTGGCGGTTCAGGTGGCGAAACCGACCCAACAGCACCATGCTTTAACTGCCCACAACTTGAGCCAATCGCTGACTCAAGTACTTTTGATAGTGAAAGCTACTATGCACCAGTGACAGCTGAAGTAAATGCAAACTCCTCGGCGACAACGATTAAAAGTGCGATTACAGATGTTATCTCTCAAGGGCATAAAAATCTGTCTTATAGCGAAGTGTGGACTGCACTGACTCACACAGATGAAGATCCTAACAACTCCAATAACGTTATCCTTTGGTACAAAGGAACATCAATTGCCAAATCAAGTAACGGCAGTGGCAGCCAGAACAGTGATCCTGATAATTGGAATCGTGAACACAGTTGGGCGAAAAGCCACGGGTTCCCGAATGAATCTCAAGAAGCATACACAGATATTCATCATTTACGTCCTACCGATATCTCGGTTAACTCATCTCGTGGCAACTTAGATTTTGACAACAGTGACAATGCATTAGCTGAAGCACCTAGTAATCGCGTAGATGGAGATTCTTTCGAGCCGCGTGATGCCGTTAAAGGTGATGTCGCGCGTATGATGTTCTACATGGACACCCGTTACGAAGGTTTAGGTGACTCGACACCAGATCTTGTTTTAGTGGATCGTTTGACTGCAAGCGGTGACGCTGAGTTGGGACGTTTATGTCGCTTAGTTGAGTGGCACTATGCAGATCCGGTAGATGCTGCAGAGCAACTACGTAACGATACTATTTATGAGTATCAAGGCAATCGCAACCCTTATATCGATCATCCTGAATGGGTTGATATTTTATATCAAACCCCAGCGTGTGGTACCGATGGCGGTGATACAGGCGGTGGTGACACTGGAGGTGGCGATACAGGTGGTGACACTGGTGGCTCCGCCACAGCGGGCGATATCGTCATTTCAGGTGTGATTGACGGGCCTTTGACCGGTGGTACACCTAAAGCGATTGAATTTTTCGTGCGCAACGATATCGCAGATTTAAGCACATGCGGTTTCGGGTCAGCTAACAACGGTGGTGGCACTGATGGCCAGGAATATACGTTCTCTGGTTCTGCATCAGCCGGAGATTTTATCTACATCGCGTCTGAAGACAGTAATTTCGAAGCTTATTTTGGCTTTGCACCTACAGGTACATCTGGCGCTGCATCAATAAACGGTGATGATGCCATTGAGTTATTCTGTGGTGATGAAGTCGTCGATGTGTTCGGTGATATTAACGTCGATGGCAATGGTGAACCATGGGAATACCTAGATGGTTGGGCATATCGCATTGCTAGTACAGGACCTGACGGTTCAACCTTTACACTTGGTAATTGGGTGTTCAGTGGCGCCAATGCATTGGATGGCGCAACAAGCAATGGGACGGCTGCTAGTCAGTTCCCAATCGGTTCATACACCAGTAAAGAAGTCCTTTTAATATCTGGCGTATTTGACGGCCCTCTATCGGGTGGAACGCCAAAAGCGATTGAGTTCTATGCGGTAACCGATATACAAGATTTAAGCGTATTTGGTTTTGGTTCTGCAAATAACGGTGGTGGATCAGACGGGCAAGAATTTACGTTCTCTGGTTCAGCTTCTGCTGGTGAATATTTTTATGTCGCTACCGAGACAGTAGGTTTCAATACCTATTTTGGGTTTGAGCCAACTTACGTTTCGAACGCCGCAGGTATCAACGGTGATGACGCCATTGAATTGTTCCACGACGGTGAAGTAGTTGACGTATTCGGAGATATCAATGTCGACGGAACTGGCCAGCCTTGGGACTACTTAGATGGTTGGGCATATCGGGTTGCTGATACAGGCCCTGATGGCAGTACCTTTGTATTAGCGAACTGGACGTTTAGTGGCACTAATGCACTTGATGGCTCTAGCGACAATGCGACTGTGTCTACTCCTTTCCCACTTGCAAGTTTTGCCGGTGGTGGTAACGGAAGTGGCGATAATGGCGGTGGTGATGGCGAAACGCCTTTACTGGGTATGTGTGCCGATCCTGCTACCTTAATCAGCGCGATCCAAGGGACAACGGATATTTCGCCAGTTGTGGGTGAAACCCATATCATTGAAGGTGTCGTAACCGCTAGCTTCCCAAATCTTAGTGGCTACTTTGTACAAGAAGAAGATGGCGACCAAGATGCAGACAGTGCAACATCTGAAGGTATTTTTGTTTACAGCCCATCACTGGCTTTACCTGAAGTCGGAAGCCTAGTACGTGTGATTGGTGACGTTGCAGAAGCATTTAATAAGACTCAGCTTGTTGCTTCTGAGATCAATCCAGCTTGTGGTACTGGCTCTGTCACCGCGACTCCAATGACTCTACCTTTTGATTCTGTTGACGCAATGGAAGCACTAGAAGGTATGTTAGTCACCAGCTCTGATGCGTTAACCGTGACGGATACCTTTAGCTTAGGGCGATTTGGTGAAGTGTTGTTGTCAAACGGTCGTCGATTTGTACCGACTAACCTCTTCGCCGCGGGCAGCCCTGAAGCCGTCGCGTTAGCAGAGCAAAATGAGCTTAATCAGATTACGTTAGATGACGGCGTCAATGGTCAAAACCCTGAGGTAGTGGTTTATCCTGCTGGTGGTTTGTCAGCCAGTAACCCGCTTCGCAGTGGAGATACGGTGACGGCATTGACTGGCGTAATGGACTTTAGCTTTAGTCTGTATCGTATTATTCCAGTTGAGCAACCGACGATTGTTGCTAGTAATCCAAGAACTGACGCACCTGATCTTGAGTTAGGTAACCTCAAGGTGGCAAGCTTGAACGTATTGAATTACTTCAACACGCTAGATGTTAGCCCGAATGTGTGTGGCCCATCTAATCTAGAATGTCGTGGTGCTGATAGCGAAGTAGAGTTCGAGCGTCAACGTGCTAAAACCTTAGCTGCTTTACTTGCTATGGACGCCGATATCGTAGGTTTGATGGAAGTCGAGAATAACGGATTTGGTGCAGACAGCGCAGTGGGAGATTTGGTTTCTGGTTTAAACGATGTATTGGGTGCTAACACGTATGCAGCAGTTGATGCGGGTAGCTCAATCGGTACGGATGCGATAACCGTTGCGTTGATTTACAAGCCTGCAGTTGTTTCTGCCATTGGTGAACCGGCCATTTTGGATAGTAGCAATTCAATTTCTGATGAGGACGGCCCGTTATTCTTAGACACTAAGAATCGTCCTGCGTTAAATCAAAAGTTTGCTTTAGTGGCAAACAACGAAGAGCTGGTTGTTAGCGTAAATCATTTCAAATCTAAAGGGTCAAGTTGTGGCGCTGGCGATGATGATACGACGACAGGGCAAGGTAACTGTAACCTGACTCGTACTAGAGCTGCTGAAGCCTTAACGACTTTCTTGTCACAGCAGTTCACTGACACGCCAACGTTAATTATTGGTGATTTGAATGCCTATGCAATGGAAGATCCTATTCTTGAGATTTTAGACCAAGGCTATACCAATCTTGCCAATAAATTTGGTGGCGATGAAGCATACTCGTACTCATTTGGTGGTGAATTTGGTTATCTCGACCATGCACTAGCTAGCGCAGCACTAGTAGATAAGGTCGTTGATACCACTGAATGGCACATCAATGCTGATGAACCCATCGTATTTGATTACAACGTTGAGTTTAAATCTGATCAACAGATAATCGACTACTATGCGCCTGATGCCTATCGCATGTCTGATCACGACCCAGTTGTTATTTCACTGCTACTGGAGTCAGACGTTGAAGTGGTCGAGGGTGACTATGACGGTGACGGTGATGTGGATAAACTTGATATACAAGCCTTGCTTGCCGATATTCGCAGCGGTTCTGCATCTAACATGGCCTTTGACTTTAACGGAGACGGCCAATTGACAATACGAGATGCTTTATTGATGTATCGTAAGTGTACTCGTTCACGTTGTGCTACGAACTAAGCCAATAAACATAGCGAAAACTTAGCTATCTAGGTTTTTTTAAGGCGCTCAGTAGAGCGCCTTTTTTTATGTCTGAGCACTCGTGCTAGCACTACTCGTCAGAAAAATGTCAAATGTCCCAATTATTAAAGGCATGACTTTGCTCGTTTACTGTGCTCGTTTTGCGTTTTTTTGGTGCAATTTAACGGCACATAATGCGATGAATTACCTTACTTTTCAGTTCAATAACTTGGTTAAATAAAAAGTGTAAGAAAGCGTAAATGTTACTAAGTAAGTGCAACAAATTAACGTACTATCAGGCCAAATTACGGCTTTAGTCGTAGAAAGCATACACTCAGAATTTACACTATAAAAAGGTTTCTCCATGTCCAAAGGAATTTCATTTTCACCCATTTTAATCGCACTGATTTTGGCCAGTGGCTTATTGATATATTTATACCTTCCAAGCGATACAGCGCAACAGCAGAAAAAATCAATTGCGACGCCAGTGACAGCATACACTGTGTCTGAAGTGAAATTTCCTGTTGTGGTTGAAGCGCTGGGCACGGCAAATGCGAATGAATCTGTCATGTTGACGGCGCAAAAATCAGACGTTGTGCAAAGCATCGAATTTGATGATGGTGACTTGGTTGAAAAAGGACAGTTACTCATTAAGTTGAGTGATCGTGAAGAACGAGCGCGTTTAAATGAACTCGATATCAATTTGCAAGAAGCAAAGCGTCAGCTAAAACGGATTGATAATCTGGCGCAAAAAAGCGTCGCTTCAGCTCAATTATTAGATGAACAAGAGGCCAATGTAAAAGCCCTGAAGGCACAGTTAGAAGTTGCGAAAGCTCAGTTAGAAGAACTTGAACTACGAGCGCCATTCAGCGGTTTGTTGGGGGTACGTCAAGTCAGCTTAGGAGCGCTTGTTATGCCTGGCGACTTAATTGCGACATTAGATGACCTGCACGTGATTAAAATGGACTTTACTATTGCTGAGTCTCACCTACCCAGTGTGCGCAAAGGTCAACAAGTGTCTGCCACCTCGGTAGCGTATCCAGGCGAAACCTTCGAAGGTGAAATATCAAGTATTGCTTCTCGTGTAGACCCTGTTACTCGTGCTATCCAAATTCGGGCCATTATCGACAATAAAGACTTAAAACTTCGACCTGGTATGCTACTGCAAATTAACCTTGAAAAGGACATTCTTAATACATTGACCTTACCTGAAGGAGCCTTGGTGCCAATTGAAGATAAGCAGTTTGTATTTGTCATTAAAGGTGACAAGGTAGAGCGTCAAGAAGTGAAAGTCGGGTTACGTAAACCAGGGGTTGCGCAGATAGTTTCTGGCTTAAATGAGGGGGACCAAGTGGTTATCGAAGGGGCGTTACGTCTGCGCGACGGGTCAGCTGTTAACGTACTGTCCACGCATACTTCTCAAGGATAAGTCCAATGTTGCTATCTGATATATCCATTAAGCGCCCTGTTTTTGCATCCGTCGTTAATTTACTGTTAGTGGTATTCGGCATTGTTGCTGTGTCCTTTTTGTCTTTGCGCGAGTACCCAGATGTCGACCCACCCATAGTGTCAATTAATACCACCTACACGGGGGCTTCTGCGGCTATTATTGAAAGCCGTATTACCCAACTATTAGAAGACCGGATCAGTGGTATCGAAGGGATAAAAAATATTGAATCGACCAGTAGAAACGGTCGCTCTTCTATTGACGTTGAATTTAATCTTTCAAGAGACATAGATGCTGCGTCAAATGATGTACGTGAACGAGTAAGTCGCGCTTTGAATAACCTGCCGGATCAGGCGGATCCTCCTGAGGTATCAAAATCCACCTCAGATGACGATGTGATCGTTTGGTATAACTTACGCAGCGATAACATGAGTGTTATGGAGTTGACTGACTATGCTGATCGTTATCTTGTTGACCGTTTATCCGTAGCAGAAGGGGTGGCTAACGTCCGTTTAGGGGGAGGTCGTAGCTACGCAATGAAGGTATGGCTAGATCGTAATGCAATGGCAGCAAGAGGGATTAGCGTTGCCGATATTGAGCAAGTAATCCGTGCTGAGAACGTTGAACTGCCAGCGGGTGAAGTCCAATCTAATCAACGTGATTTTGATGTGCGTGTTGCGCGCAGTTATTTAAGTCCAGAAGACTTTTCGAAATTACCTGTTAAAGCTGGGATAGACGGTTATCTGATTCGACTAGGCGAAGTGGCCACCGTTGAGCTTGGTGCAGAAGACGACGAAACAGAGTTTCGTGGTAATGGCGTGAACATGATTGGCTTAGGTATTACTAAGCAATCAAAAGCCAATACCTTAGAGGTAGCAAGAGCAGCAAAAGAAGCGATAGATGAAATTCAGCAGACCTTGCCGGATAATATTTTTATTGTACCGAGTTATGATTCCTCGGTGTTTATTGAAGCTTCAATAAATGAAGTGTATGAGACTTTAGCCATTGCCATGCTGATGGTTGTATTGGTGATTTACCTTTTCTTAGGCAATGTGCGCGCCACCATTATCCCAGCAGTCACTGTACCTGTCTCTTTGGTGGCAGCCTTCACGGTAATGTACGCCTTAGGTTTCTCAATTAATCTACTCACCTTGTTAGCACTAGTCTTGGCGATCGGTTTGGTGGTGGATGATGCCATCGTTGTACTTGAAAACATTTCGCGACGCATCGAACTTGGCGAGCCACCTTTGCTGGCAGCTTATCGAGGCGCACGGGAAGTCGGTTTTGCGGTTATCGCCACAACCTTGGTGTTAATTGCGGTATTTGTTCCGCTAGTATTTTTGCAAGGAAATATTGGGCGACTATTCACCGAGTTTGCGCTAGCAATTGCTGCGGCGGTAGCGTTCTCAAGTGTCACCGCCTTAACGCTTATCCCTATGTTGAGCTCTAAGTTACTGACAAAAAGTAAGCGAACGACTGGCTTGAATAGTTGGATGAATAGATCGTTTACCAAGTTTGAGGGGCGTTATTTCAAAGTACTTGGAAGAACCATTCACCAACCGATTTTAATGGCCCTACTCATTTTAGTGAGCGTAGTTGGCTTGCTGCGTTTAGTCGAAATTTTACCCAGTGAATTCGTTCCTAAAGAAGACAGAGGGAATTTCTTTATTCAGATTCAAGCGGCTGAAGGGGCGAGTTTTAAAGAGAACAGCAGAAGCATGAAGAAGGTTGAAGAGATTATTTTACCTTATTTAGACAGTGGTGAAGCTACACGCGTACTCGTGCGCTTACCTGGCTTTGGTAGCAGTGCAGGTATCGCCATTGTAGGTACGCCCATTGGAGACGATAAGAAGCGTTCAACTTTTGAATTAATGGACGAAATCAGTAAGAAGCTGTCTGTGATCCCTGATGTGCGAGCGTTCGCCATAATGCGTTCCAGCCTTGGTGGGCGAGGGGTTGGTCGACCTGTTCAGTTTGTGCTTCAGGGAAACACTTACGAAGAGCTGGTGGGATGGCGTGATAAGTTGCTCTCGATTGCCCAAGAAAACCCTAATTTATTGCGCTTAGATTCTGACTATAAAGAAACCTTGCCGCAATTATTGATAAATATTGATACCGAGCGAGCAGCTGATTTAGGTGTTTCAGTGAGTGATATAGGCACCACCTTAGAGACCATGTTAGGACAACGCCGTGTGTCGACTTTCTTGGATCGTGGCCAAGAATACGATGTGATCTTGGAGGGCCGCCGTGAGGATTATCGCAGCCCACAGAGCATTGATAATTTGTATGTGCGCTCATTTAGAACTGGCGAACTGATCCCAATGGATAATTTGCTGCAAGTGGAAGAGCGCGCTACGTCGTCGCGCTTAAATCGCTACAATCGTATGCGCAGCATTACCATAGATGCGAATCTAGCTGACGGTTACACGGTGGGTGAAGCGCTGGCTTACCTAAACAATATTGTTGATACCGAATTACCCGAAGGCGTGTCGGTAGATTACAAAGGAGAATCTCAACTTTATCAGGAGTCGGGTAACTCTATTATATTTATCTTTCTAATGGCGTTGGTTATCGTATATTTGATTCTTGCTGCACAGTTTGAGAGCTGGGTGCACCCGCTGGTTATCATGCTCACTGTGCCATTGGCGTTAGTGGGGGCCTTTATCGGGCTATATTTTGCGGGTATGACGCTGAATATATACAGCCAGATTGGTTTGGTAATGTTAATTGGACTGGCCGCTAAAAACGGTATTCTGATTGTAGAGTTTGCCAATCAACTACGTGATGCTGGTGCTGAGTTTGAATTAGCCCTTAAACGAGCCGCTATGCTGCGCCTGCGTCCTATCGTGATGACCAGTTTTACGACTATCTTTAGCTCGTTACCACTGGTGTTTGCAAGTGGGGCAGGTTCAGAGAGTCGAACGGTCATCGGTATGGTGATATTCGCTGGGGTACTTGTATCAACACTACTGACCTTGTTTGTGGTTCCCACTGCTTACTATTGGTTAGCACGTAACACAGGCTCGCCACTGGCTATCACCCATAAGTTAGAAAAACTCGAAGATGAAATACCTTACGTTAAGGGTGATGACTTCTAGTTATTATCGAATGAAATAAGCGAATTAAAAGCGGCATGAGTGACAACACTCATGCCGCTTTTTTATGCTCTACTCAGTGGACATTCCACAAAATACGTTTTCACATGCGACAAAACATAGACCAAAAAAAACCGGATATTAAATCCGGTTTTTATTTTGTAACGCTTCTCAAGCTAACGATAAATCCTATCGTTAAGTGAGATACTGCTACTCGTCTAAAAAGCTGCGTAGTTGCTCTGAGCGGCTAGGATGACGTAATTTACGCAGAGCCTTCGCTTCGATTTGACGAATACGCTCACGCGTAACATCAAACTGCTTACCTACTTCCTCAAGGGTGTGATCGGTATTCATGTCAATACCAAAACGCATTCTCAGTACTTTTGCTTCACGGGCTGTTAAGCCGGCTAACACTTCTTGAGTGGCGTTTTTCAAACTGCCGCCAGTAGCTGAGTCAAGAGGTTGCACAATCGTGCTATCTTCAATGAAGTCACCTAAGTGTGAATCTTCATCATCACCGATAGGGGTTTCCATTGAGATTGGCTCTTTTGCAATCTTCAGTACCTTACGGATCTTGTCTTCTGGCATTAACATGCGTTCTGACAACTCTTCAGGTGTTGGTTCACGGCCCATTTCTTGTAACATCTGACGAGAAATACGGTTTAGCTTATTGATTGTCTCAATCATATGCACTGGTATACGGATAGTACGGGCCTGATCCGCAATTGAGCGTGTGATGGCTTGGCGGATCCACCAAGTGGCATAAGTTGAGAACTTATAACCACGACGGTATTCGAATTTATCAACCGCTTTCATCAAACCAATGTTACCTTCTTGGATCAGATCCAAGAACTGTAAACCACGGTTGGTGTACTTTTTCGCGATTGAAATAACCAAGCGTAAATTCGCTTCAACCATCTCTTTTTTCGCACGGCGCGCTTTCGCTTCACCGATCGACATACGACGGTTAATGTCTTTTATATCTGCGATGATTAAGCCGGTTTCTTCTTCAACGGCATTCATCTTGCCGATGCTACGCTCTAGCTCTTCTTGATGCACTTTAAGTTCTTCAACATAAGGTGCGTCAGATGCCATGATCTCGTATAGCCAATCCGTGCTGGTTTCATTACCAGAAAAGGCTTTGATAAAGTCTTTCTTAGGCATTTTGGCCGCAGCAACACAGTGCTTCATCACGATACGTTCTTGTACGCGAATGCGATCCATCATGCTGCGCATGTTCTTAACCATGCGGTCAAATTGCTTAGGCACCAAACGGAACTCTTTAAAGATTTCGCTTAGCTCATCAATTTCTTTACGTGATTTAGCGTGAGAGCGGCCTTCAGAAGCAATGACATCCCGCGTTTTTTCATATTGAACACGCAGCTCAGAGAACTTCTCACGGGCCTCTTCTGGATCTGGACCTGTGTCTTCTTCCTCTTCGTCTTCATCATCGCTGTCCTCGCCATCATCGTCTTCATCTTCCAACTCTTCTTCGGATAACTCAGAACCAATATGTGTGGCGGTAGGGGCAATATTGTCTGCTTCATTAGGGTCAACAAAACCAACAATAATGTCACTCAAGCGAATCTCTTCTGCTTCGTACATATCCCACTGATCAAGCAAATAGGTAATTGCTTCAGGGTATTCTGCAACAGAACATTGAACCTGATTTATGCCTTCTTCAATGCGTTTGGCGATAACAATCTCGCCTTCACGAGTTAATAGCTCAACCGTACCCATTTCACGCATGTACATACGTACTGGATCCGTTGTTCTACCAATCTCGCTTTCGACCGTTGCTAAGGCTTGGGCGGCGGCTTCCGCGACTTCTTCATCAGTTGTGGTTTCTTGCATCAAAAGTTCATCGGAATCAGGAGCGTTTTCAAACACTTTGATCCCCATGTCGTTGATCATACGGATAATGTCTTCGATTTGATCCGAGTCAACTATGTCTTGAGGCAGGTGATCATTTACTTCGGCAAAGGTCAAGTAGCCTTGTTCTTTACCTTTGGCAATGAGGAGTTTTATCTGCGACTGCTTGCTTTGCACCATATACCTTACACTTCTCGATTTGGGTTAAAATTGCACCCTGAGAACGAATTAACGGGCTCAAAATGCTAAATACTTTGCTTGGGCTCGAGGCTGTAGCGAATTAGCCAGTATAGCAGACTCGACTACCCTTGGGCTAGATGTTGGGTCATTTTTGTTCTTTTACAAGTAGATTCAACTCTTGTTTTTCATCTGTACTGAGATTTCCTAAGCGTGCTTTTGACATCAGCTCGTCCATTCTACTTTTAAAGTGCCAATCGAGTAGTTTGGCGAAACTGTCTTTAAAGACCAACGCTTGATTTTCTTCGGCGTATTCCCAGCCGAGTAACTTGGCTAGATTTTTACTTTGCGGGTGATGTCTAAAGTGCTCCAACACTTGGGCTGTATTTGCATTTGGTTTGTTTAAGCAAAATTCAAATAGTTCGGTTAGAAAATCGAGTCCAGGTACTTGCATATCACCTAATGCCGCAGGGTTTGTCTGTTGACATTCAACGGCAATCCCTGGTTGGTCAAGCAATAATCGGATCATCATTCTCACAGGAGATATTTTGGCTTTATTCAGTGCGGTGAAATCCAATTTTGCACCAGCTTTATGCTGGTTGGCCTTAGCAACGTCTTGTTCTAAACGATGACGATTGCGGTCTCCCATATGCATACTGAGTTCCGATGTGAGAATAGCGCGTTGATTGTCACCTAAAATTTGCTCAATAAGCGGCATCGCTTCTGCCTTTAATGCCGCTTTACCTTCTGCACTACCAATATGGTGACGTTGCAGTAAATTATCAAAGAAAAACTTAGATAAAGGGACGGCGTCACTCACCAATTTTTGTTCAAATGCTTCTTTGCCTATCTGGCGTACTAGAGTATCAGGGTCTTCTCCATCGGGTAAAAACAAGAATTTCATTTCTACACCGTCTTTTAGATAAGCTAGGGCGTTCTCAAGTGCGCGCCAAGCAGCTTCACGGCCAGCCCGGTCACCGTCATAACAACATACCACTTCACTGGTGGTGCGAAATAGCATCTGAATATGTTCAGGCGTTGTAGCGGTTCCTAAAGACGCGACTGCGTATTTGATATCAAATTGGGCTAAAGCAACCACGTCCATGTAGCCTTCGACGATCATGATTCTAGGTAAGTTTCGGTGCGCCTGTTTTGCTTGATAAAACCCGTAAAGCTCATTGCCTTTATGGAAGATACGCGTTTCCGGAGAGTTTAAGTATTTCGGCGTACCGTCACCCAGTACACGGCCACCAAAACCCACAATACGGCCGCGCTTATCGCGAATAGGGAACATAATCCGCTCGCGAAAAAAATCGAATCTGCGGCGATTATCATTTTCAGTAATCAGCTTTAAATCAAGTAACTGCTGCTGCGCTTCTGGGCTTCGTCCAAAAGTACTGAGTACAGCATCCCATTCGGTTGGCGCGTAACCTATACCAAACGCCTTGACGACTTCCCCACTTAGGCCTCGCTTTTTGAGGTAATCAATAGCGCGGTCTTTATCACTGTGCACTTTGAGTTGATGAGAAAAATAGCGCGATATGGTTTCCATTAACTCATAATCATCTGCCTTTTGCTGTTTTTGCTCAGGCGTAGGGGCAGGGGTTGAGCTTTTTTCTCTGGGCACATCCACACTGTGATACTGGGCGAGTTCTTCAATGGCTTCAGGAAACTCAAGGCGATCATATTCCATCAAAAAGGAAATGACATTGCCGTGGGCTCCACAACCAAAACAGTGATAAAACTGTTTGTCTTGGCTTACCGTAAACGAGGGACTTTTTTCATTATGAAACGGGCAGCATGCTTGGTAGTTTCTACCGGCTTTTTTGAGTTTAACGCGGTTATCTACGACTTCGACAATATCGGTGCGAGCAATTAAATCATCAATAAATTCACGAGGTATACGGCCGTTCATGTCTAATTCTCAATCTGTTCGTGCATAGTATGAGGGATGCAAAAAAGCACTATACTTGGTCTGCATAAACAAACAAGCCGCAAATAAATGCGGCTTGATTACGAAGGGTATGTGGGCACCTAAACATTACTGTTGGTGACGTTAAGGGGTCTAGCTAAGCTAGCTTGGCTTTTATTTGACCGCTTAATTTTCCCATGTCAGTTCGACCTTGTACTTTAGGTTTCAACCAAGCCATTGCTTTACCCATATCTTGCATACCACTCGCTTGTGTTTCGACCATTGCTTGGTCGATCAAAGTGCTGATTTCTTCTTCGCTCAAAGGTTGAGGCAAAAAAGTTTGCAAAATATCTATCTCAGCAAGTTCTACGTCAACTAAATCTTGACGATTGGCTTGTTCGAACTGACTCGCAGCGTCTTTTCTCTGTTTTACCATCTTAGTAAGCAGAGCAATGACATCGCTGTCGTTGAGCTCAATACGCTCGTCAACTTCACGCTGTTTAACCGCTGCTAACGCCATGCGAATTGTGCCAAGACGAACTTTGTCTTTAGCGCGCATTGCGTCTTTTTGGGCATTTTTTAAATCATCTAACAAGGACATGAAATTGACTCGAAGAAATACTTAAAATGAACCTAAGATAAAACTGCAAAGGGCATTTACTACAATAAATACCCCAGGAGAGAATTAGTACAATCTGATGCGACGTGCGTTTTCGCGAGACAACTTCTTCAAAAGACGTTTTTTAGCAGCTGCTTTTTTACGCTTACGTTCCCAAGTAGGCTTTTCAAAAAATTCGCGACGACGAACTTCAGAAAGAACACCTGCTTTTTCACATGAACGTTTAAAACGACGCAACGCTACGTCAAATGGTTCGTTTTCTCTAACTTTAACGATTGGCATTAAAATCTCACCTCAAAAATAAATACTTTGTCTGCCAGCGCAAAAAATAACCGGCTCGGTTAAAAATGGTGCGGAATTTTAATCATATACGCTAACAATGTAAAGACCCGATATAGGAAATATTGGATTAGTCGCGGATTATTCACTCTAATATGGAGAAATCCACATGAGAAAGGTAGAATGCGCGGCCTAACCTCAACTGGGAACACCACATCTACTATGCGCGTTATTGGTATTGAAACTTCTTGCGATGAAACAGGCATTGCAGTTTACGATGAACATCAGGGACTATTATCTCATCAACTTTATAGTCAAGTAAAGTTACATGCGGATTATGGTGGTGTGGTGCCTGAGTTGGCATCTCGAGATCACGTACGCAAAATTGTCCCTTTAATTAAGCAGGCATTGTTAGACGCCAACTGCACAAAAGACGATATTGACGGTATTGCTTTTACCAAAGGTCCTGGACTTGTTGGGGCCTTGCTTGTTGGCTCATCTGTTGCGCGAAGCTTGGCGTTTGCTTGGGATATTCCCGCGGTGGGCGTACATCATATGGAAGGTCACCTTTTAGCGCCTATGTTAGACGAACCTGCTCCCGAGTTCCCTTTTGTCGCTTTGCTAGTTTCCGGCGGACATTCGATGATGGTGCGCGTAGATGGTATTGGGCTGTATGAAATCTTAGGTGAGTCGGTGGATGACGCTGCAGGCGAAGCATTTGACAAAACGGCAAAGTTGCTTGGGCTTGATTATCCTGGTGGACCTTTGTTAGCGAAAATGGCTGAGCAAGGGGAAGCAGGGCATTATAAGTTTCCACGCCCTATGACAGATCGCCCCGGCCTTGATTTCAGTTTTAGTGGATTAAAAACCTTTGCTGCAAATACTATTCGTAGTTCAGATCAATCAGCGCAGACGAAAGCCAATATCGCCTATGCGTTTCAAGAAGCTGTGGTAGATACTTTAGCGATTAAATGTAAGCGGGCGCTCAAGCAAACGGGATTAAAACGCCTAGTGATTGCTGGCGGCGTCAGTGCGAATAAGCAGTTACGTGCCGAATTTGAAAGCATGATGAAAAAAGTAAACGGGACAGTGTTTTATCCACGCTTAGAGTTTTGTACCGACAACGGGGCGATGATCGCTTACGCTGGCTTAAAAAGACTGAAAGCCGGTGAGCAGGAAGGTTTAGCTACTAAAGCACAACCAAGGTGGGCCCTAGACGAACTTCAAGCTATCTAAGGTGAGAGCGTGCTGATTAACGCTCGTTATATTTAGTATCCGAATCAACAGTAGGGCGAAACATCACCCTACTGTACTACTCTTTTGTTCTACCTTTATCCCACACTTTGCTTTCTTGTCCTTGCAAGAGACGAATAATATTTTGCCTGTGACGTACGATAATAAGAATACATAGCATGGTAACAGGTATCGTATAAGCGGGTTTTACAAACCAGGTGATAATGGGCGCGAGACTGACTGAAATAATCGCGGCGAGTGATGAATAACCGGTAATGAAAATAACCACCAGCCAGCAGGTTAACAAAATACTGCACAGTTCCCACCCTAGTGGCAGCATGGCCCCTATGGCTGTTGCAACACCTTTTCCTCCCTTGAAATTAAAATACAAAGGGAATATATGCCCCAAACAGGCGGCCAAACCAACAAGTCCTAGAGTAATAGGCGACATGCCTAAAAAGTAGCCCACATAAACCGGAAGGGTGCCTTTTAGTACATCGAAAATAAACACTAAAGCCGCGGGCAATCTACCACCAATGCGCAATACATTTGTCGCGCCAGGGTTATTTGAGCCTGCATTACGCGGATCGGGTAGGGCAAATAAACGACAGATCAATACCGCACTCGATATGGAGCCTAACAAATAAGCGCTACAAAATATTAAAATGCTAAGTGACGTCATGTACTTATGTTCTGTAAACGGGGTACAATTCCACAAGATTACCTTAAAATTTAACCAATAACAGCGCGGATCTTTCATGGATAAAATTTACATTGAAGGCTTAGAGGTGCAATCTCTAATAGGCGTGTACGATTGGGAGCGGGACGCGACCCAGCGATTGCTGGTCGATATCGTGTTATTCAGCGATTTACAAAAACCCGCTTATAGCGATGATGTTGCAGATACGCTAAATTACGCAGAGGTGGCTGAGGCTGTCGCACAGGTTGCTAAGCAAAGCAAATTTGCGCTGATTGAAGCGTTAGCTCAAGCGATGATCACCCACGTTTTCGAAACATTTCCCGTACAGAAAATCACCTTGAAATTAAGCAAACCAGATATTTTAGCCGATGCGCAGAATGTCGCGGTTGAATTCACCCGTGAGCGCAAAGACACATGAGTGCACAGGCACCTCAGCATACAATTTTCATTAGTGTTGGCAGTAATATTAATCGAGAACAGCATATTCGTGCTGGTCTCGATGCTATGTTTGCGGCATTCGGTGAGCTTACGCTGTCTTCGGTTTATGAAAGTAAGTCTGTGGGCTTTGATGGCAACAATTTTTATAATTTAGTCGTGCAAGCCGATACAGCCCTTTCAATACCGGAGGTCGTAGATCGCTTAAAGAAAATAGAAACCCAAAATCTTCGTACTCGGGAAAGCAAAAAGTTTGCTCCGCGCACCTTAGATCTTGATTTACTGACATACGATGATGTCATTATTCAAACCCCGATGGAACTTCCTCGTCCGGAGATCCTCTACAATGCGTTTGTATTGCAGCCTTTAGCGGAAATTGCACCTGAAGTAGAACATCCGCTGGCTAAAAAAAGCTATTTTTCCTTGTGGCAGCAATACGACAAATCGCAACAACAGTTATGGCCTATCAAATTTACATGGAGCGCTAATCGCCAATGACTCTCACCGAAATTATTATTCTTGCTATTATCCAGGGGATCACCGAGTTTTTACCTATTTCAAGCTCGGCTCATCTTATATTACCTTCCGTATTATTGGGTTGGGAAAATCAAGGCTTAGCCTTTGATGTCGCCGTTCATGTGGGCAGCTTGCTAGCTGTTATGATTTACTTTAGAGCAGATATTGGGCGTATGTTAGTTGCCTGGTTCGGCTCTGGTTTTAGCAAAAACCAAACTGACGATAGTCGCTTAGCATGGTGGGTGATTATCGCCACGATACCGGCACTCATCTTTGGCTTTGCGGGTAAAGCCTTTATTGAAGAGTATGCCCGATCTGCTCTGGTGATTGCCTGCACAACGATCGGCTTTGGTTTGTTGCTTTGGTATGCTGATAAGAAAGCGGCTTTAAATAAACATATTTACGACATGACATGGAAGAGTGCATTGATTGTAGGTATGGCACAAGCCATAGCATTAATCCCCGGCACATCACGCTCTGGTATTACGATGACAGCAGGGCTAATGCTTGGGCTTGATAGAGAAAGCGCTGCGCGTTTCTCGTTTCTACTGTCAATCCCCGTCATCCTTGGTGCGGGTCTATTAGCGACGATAGATTTAGTCAGCGCCCCAGATCCGGTAGACTGGAATGCGCTCATCATTGGGGCCGTTCTATCCTTCGTGAGCGCCTATGCATGTATCTACTTGTTTTTAGCATGGATCTCACGCATTGGTATGTTGCCTTTCGTTATATACCGCATGTTACTTGGCGTGATCCTATTATTGTTTGTTTTCGCATAATCATAATGAGAAAGGAGCTTTAAAATGAGTGAAACGATTTTTACTAAAATCATCAATAAAGAGATCCCTGCTGAGATCCTTTATGAAGATGAAATCTCATTGGCGTTTAAAGATATAAACCCGCAAGCACCAATGCATTTTTTGGTGATACCAAAGAAAGCCATAGCAACGATTAATGATATTGAGAAGTGCGATCGCGAGGTGGTAGGGCACCTTTCATGGGTCGCAGCGCAAATATTAAAGGAGCATGGGTTAGCAGAGCAGGGGTATCGTACCGTAATGAATTGCAATGAATACGGCGGGCAAACTGTCTATCACATACATTTGCACGTGCTTGCTGGTAAGCCGCTGGGTTGGCCACCTTATAGTGATAAATTGAAAATCGAATAGCTAATCGATATAGGCTGAAAAGAGGGAAGGCGAAGTGCAAACTTCGCTTTTTTATTGGAGATGCTTTAGTACTAACTTGTTAGCCTCACTTCGTCATGCGTTAATTTAACGCATGGATTCTTAATAAATTGCAGCACATTTTTTTCTGGAATGGGTTTTGAAAAGTAAAAACCCTGAGAAAAATGCACCCCTAGATTTTGTAAAATAATCGCTTGTTCTCTGGTTTCGACCCCTTCAGCGACGACCAAATAATCAAATGCATGGGCTATATTGACCACAGCTTGTACGATGGCTAATCCACTTGAGTCTAAGCGACTGACAAATGAACGATCTATTTTAACTGTATTGACTGCTAGGTCCTGCATGACGGATAAAGAAGAATATTCCGTACCGAAGTCATCAATTGAGACCTTGATACCTCGACTTTGCAATATCTTGATACGGGCTATCATGATGTCTTTATCGAACGAGAAGACCGATTCAGTGATTTCTAAATGAAGTAAATTGGCTGGCAGTCCGCTGGTGAGCAACGCTTCTTCAACGATGGTAATAAAGTCATCTGATTGCAATTGACTCACGGATACATTCACGCTCACGGCAATAGGCTTTGGCCAAGACGCAGCAACGAAGCATGCTTTGTTTAGCACCCAAGTACCGATTTTGCGTATTAAACCGTGTTGTTCAGCAATGGGAATAAATTCTGCAGGAGAAATATGTTCTTGCTCTTTTTGCCAGCGCAACAAGGCTTCAAATGCGCAGATCTCGCTGTTATCTGACGCCATAATCGGTTGAAACGATAAACTAAGCTCTTTATTTTCAATGGCTCTCGCTAGACCATCTTTTAGATACTGTTCACGAACGAGTTTATCACCTAGCTCTTTTGAGAATACGCCGGACGTGGAAATAGCCCGTTTCTTTTGATAATACATAGCCATATCTGCGAGCTGAATAAGCTGCAATTCATTATCAGCATGCTGGGGATAAAGTGAAATGCCTATAGTTGCACCTAGGGAGAGCTGCGTATTTTCGAACAAATAGGCTTGAGAAATGTGTTCTATCAAGTTCTTCGCTTGGGCTACGGCTGACGCTTGTTGCGTATTAGGCAGCGCAATCAAAAACTCGTCACCTCCCCAACGACATAATAATTGCTGGTCGACGCAGTGCTCTTTTAAACGTTGAGCTGTTTGGGTGAGTATTTGATCGCCCGCGTCATGTCCTATCGTATCGTTTATTTTCTTGAAACCGTCTAAATCAATGAATAACAGTGCCATAGGTTGGTGTTGCGTCACGCAGTGCTCAAGCGTAAGTTTCAAGTGATTGAGAAATGCGGTTCGATTATACAGTCCGGTAAGTGGGTCAAGGTTGGAAAGCTCATAGATTTTTCGCGTTCGCTTTTCTACTTGCGCTTCCATATGCTCAACTAATGAGGCATTTTCATTTTTTAGAAGAATCGCTTGGGAAGTGAACTCTGCCGCTTTTTTGGCACTGATACTCATTACGAGCCCAAACGATAAGCCCAAAACGCCCAGTACTTGCCGGTAGTCATCGTTTGACAGTAATAACGCAATTGAAAATGGCACAAGTAGAATAAACGAATAAGACATCGCGGTTTTTTTATGCGCCGCTAACACGCTAGCTGCACCGCCAGCCATGGCTGCCACAATAATGATGGTGCTGGCTAATTCAACTGTATTTGCAGAGGCATACACGCCTAAACAATAAATACACCACATGAAGGCAGTTGCAAACGTACCGCTTATAAAGCGAAGAGTGGCATGGCGACCATTATATTCAGTGCCTTTTTGTCGCGCTCTCCACCAAATTGAGTCAATCAAACGCACACTAATAATAGCGAGCATCACCCACCACCATGCATGTTTAAACTCAACCAAGTTGGTATTATCAAAAGCGAAGACCAGCATGGATGCTGCAAAAAGAGACACGAGAATGCCGCCTATGCTGTTTTGGTACAGCAGCTCAGCGGCATCTTTTTCAGTACTTTTTACCAGAGATTGATTGCTGTTAATGGTCTTTTACTTCCAAATATTTTACGTAAAAGTAAATCTAGCACAGCAATTGAAATCGATCGTATAAAAATCAAGCAATTAAGTTATTGCGTATTTAACTTAAGTATATTTTTACCTTGCTTAAAAGTGATGTCGACTGGGATCTCAGCTTCAGTTAAGCGGGCTAAATCCGCAAGCAGTCCAGGTTTAATCACGCCTTTATCTGCGACAAGCTTGCTTACCCCAGCGTAATCACCATTACCTTGTAAGGTTAGAATTAGACGAGATAATGCATCTATGGCTTCACTCATTTTCGCCATATTGACCTTATATAGACCGTCAGCATTGCGGCTAAATGCCCCATACTCTTGAAAGAAATTGAAGCGGATCATGTTTGCTTTGCCGTGTGCGGAACTTGCACCAAAGCGCACCGAACGGAAAATCCCAGCCATAAAGGTGGTGTAATAATCTTCAAGGGTGCCTTCGCTAATTATGCCTTTTTCCAATAATTGGCTAACCATGTACAAGCCTAAAATATCAGCCTTACCTTCTTCTAACGCTGAAGCATGTTCTTTCAAGGCTTGACGAACCGTTCCCTTATTGTTGATGGTGTTTTTTACGCCTAATCCGTGAGCGACTTCATGGAACATGGTGTTTGCAAAGAAGGCATTAAAGGTAATGTTACTTCTTTGTTCTGGCACGATCAGTTCATTTGCAATTGGCACTAAGATGTTTTCAAACTTTGCCCTCATCGCATTTTTCAATTGTAAGCGACGTGTGCCTTTTTCCAATTGCACTTGCTCATCATTAGGTAAATTTATTGCGATAGTTTTGCTGCCTGCATTTGAGTGACCCGCATAGTAGATGACATCGTAAGCATTTAAATCTGCGTTTGCACCGGGCATTTCTTTTTTGTATGCATCACTAACCGGAAGGTTCGCTTGTAACTCTGGTAGATACGCTGCGTATTTACTCAGGCGTTCACTCCAACTAAGATCTTTGAGAAGCACGTAAGCTTCAAATGCGGCTCGATAACCAAATAGTTGATCTTCATATGTTTCGATAGGGCCAATGACCAATTCGATGGGGTTGTTTTTCATGTCCATCCAGGCGAAGTCAGATGCTTGATACTCGTTTGACAGCAGCGCTTTGGCGCGTAAATTGAGATAGTGAGCAAATTCAGTGTCATCAGCTAACGTCGCCGCTTTATTTAAAAGAGCCGCCGCCTTTTGCAATGGCTCAGAAAAGTACTCGGCATAAGGCACTGAAGAAAGTGAGCCATCTTCATTGCGCACTACCATAGAGTACAAACCTGTCTTATCGGCGAACTGGCTCTGCTCGAACTCGTCTTTTGTCATGTCTTGTGGATAGAACTGCGCACCTAACGGCTTATCTTTTGTGTTGGTTAAGAATGGTTTATCGCCATTTAGTCTGTCCCAAGGGCCATAATTGATCGCAGCAAATTTTTGCACATCGTTATCTGTAATACGCGCTAAAAACTGCGCTTTATCGCTGCCGTAAGCTTGCTGCCAAAATAAATCATCCATTATCTTGCTGGCATCTATCAGCAGGCTAAGCATTTTCTTTTGGTTGGCTGATAGTGAAGACAAATCAGCCGTTAATGGAACCGCTTGATATATATCTAAACGATTCTCGCTATCCGGAAGAAGAGTAAGAGGCTGAGTTGCCGCTGCTGACCCTGAATTGGGTGCAGTTTGAGATGAAGATGTGCAACCTGTAGTCAGTACAGCGACGCACATGGCGCTGATAATGGATTTTTTCCACATAGTAAAACCTTTAAGAAATACAAAAGTAGTGAGTCTTTTAACACGCAATATCTCTAGAGTAAATTATCCGTAAACTGAGATATTTATAAAGACGGGTCGTGAAATGAAAATTCTATGTTAGGATTATTTGAACGACGTGGATGAAAAAGCAGAGTCTGAAGAAGGTTAGCTTCGTCAATTATATCAAATGCTTGGATGCAGATTGGTGCTAGGTTGCTATAGTAAGTGAACTAGCTAAACAATGAGTGATACACACAATAGGTTGGAAAATGTCTACAGAGAACGCGCTATTAACTATCTTGGTCGAGAAAATAAACAACGATACCTTAGTTCTACCAACACTACCGGCAATTGCGCTTAAAGTACGTAAAGCTGCCGATGACCCGAATATTAATCTCAATGCAATGGCAGATGTGATTGGACAAGATCCATCACTTTCTGCGCGCATGATCAAAATATCGAACAGTTCTTACATGGGACGTAGTGTCAAGGTCACGTCTACCTCTCAAGCTGTTACTCGTATCGGTTTGCGTCAAATTAAAAACATTGCCACTGCATTGGCCATGGAGCAGCTATTTGTCTCAAAAAATGACATTGTTAAAAGTTACTTAGAGAAGGTTTGGCAACAAAATCTAAAGGTTGTTGCGGCGTCTATGGCTGTGATGCAGCTTCATATCAAGGAAACGAAGAACCGTACACTTAACCTTGATACTATGACATTGGCTGCGCTGGTGCATAACATAGGTGTACTACCGATTCTTACTGAAGCGGAGCGCCACCCTGAAGTGTTTGCCAATCCCACCTTTTTGAATGTGGCAATTGATAAATTAGCAGGACGAATTGGTGCTAGCATCATGCGTGAGTGGGGCTTCGAACAAGAGTTTGTCAATGTCGCCGAAAACTGGCATGACATGACTGTGCAAACAGATATGATTTCTTATCTTGATTTTACCCGTTTAGGCGCGGTTTTGGCTGGGCAGTTTGATTCTCAGAAAGACGCTTTGCTTAATTTAGCTGTGCAAAAAGGTATTTTAGCTGATTTATCGACCTTGCAATCTGAAGATTACCAAGAGTTGTACGATAGCGCCTCGGCTATTTTTGCTTAGCAGGCCACAGGTATAGCACTTTATAGCAATAAGCCAGCATTATGCTGGCTTATATCGTTTTAGCGTTCGACACTTATTTACGTGATTGGTATTACTCTTGGTCTTGCTGCAAATTGAATATTTCAACCAAGCGTTTTGAGAAACGAACAATCTCAGCAGACATCAAGGCGAAATCAGCGTCCATTTTCGCCAGTTTGTCTTCTTTTGGAATATCGTCGTTTTGCTCAGTCATGACATCGGTGAATTTTAAGCGTTTAACTGCCATGTCTTCTTGCAATAAGGCGCTAAACGTTTCGTCCCATTCGATAGCCACTTTTTGCACTGTTTTGCCAGCGCTTAAATGGTTCATGATTTCTTCACTGCCAAGATCTTGATTTTTACAGCGTACAATCGCACCGTCCTCTTCCATAGAGCGAAGTTCGGCTTCCTCAAGGATCACCACATCATTTGGCACGGCATCATCGGTTAGCCAATGGGTCAGCTCTTCTTGTACGCTTTGCTTGGCTAAAGGCACAACCGGTAATGAACCTAGGGCTTTGCGCAGCATGGCTAAGAAGGTCTCTGCTTTGCCATCAGCACTGGCATCGACCACAACCAAGTTATCTTGGGTGGAAATAAAACCATGACTAAAGCTGTTTTTGGTAAATGCTTGAGGCAATAAACGTTGAATGATTTCTTCTTTCATTTCTTGCTGGGCTTTTTTGCCCACATTCGAACCTGTTTCGGCTTCTACTAATGCAACCTTGTCGGCTAATTCTGCGTTTACGACAGCAGCAGGAAGAATTCGCTCTTGTTTTTTTAACGTTAACCAAAACTTGCCGCCGGCGCTGTGTACTAGCATTTCACCTTGGCCTACGGGGGATGTCCAACCCATAGTCGCAAGCTCTTGAGAGCCGCAGGGGCGAAATGGAAACTCGGCAAGTTTGTCTTGAATGTCTTCTTCTGTTAACTCGAGGGTTTGCGTCAAATGGTAAAGTTTAAGGTTTTTGAACCACATAAAATGAATGTCCGTTGATAAGAAATTGAAAACAATATCGGATAAATAAAAATGGTCGCTAGCCTAGCAGTCTTTAGCTAAAACTGCCAAACCTAGCGTTGAGAATGTAGCGGGATCGTCAGCACATATTGTAAACCATGACCTGGTTCACTGAACACCTCAATATCGCCTTTAAGGGTTTGCGTTACCAAGTTGTACATAATGTGCGTACCTAAGCCACTGCCACCTTTTCCGCGGCGTGTGGTGTAGAAAGCGTCAAAGTGTTTTGCTAAAGAGTCTTTAGGTAGGCCTTTGCCATTATCACTGTAATCGATTGTCAGTGTTTCAGGCTGTTGGCTGACTTTAATGTCAATCGTGCCTTTACTCATGTCTTCAAATCCATGAATAATGGAGTTCATCACCATATTAGTAAATATTTGCGCTAGCATACCTGGAGCACAAACAATCACGACACTGTCAGGGCAGCTAATATTGATAACGTGCTGGGTTTTTTTCAGACTTGGCGCTAACGATTGGATAATCTCATTGAGGTATTCTTTGAGGTTAATTTCTCGCTCCGCTTCGCTTGCCTGATCCACGGCAACTTGCTTAAAGCTTGATATTAAATTCGAGGCACGATTTAAATTGTTGGTCAGCAGCGTGATAGTTTGTTGGGCGTCTGACAAAAACGTGTTCATCGTGCTGCCAGTCAGTGTTTTTTCATGGTAGGCTTTTTCTAAGGTATTGAGCCTCTCTTGTAAAAAGCTGGTGGCGGTTACACCGACGCCAAGTGGGGTGTTAACATCATGGGCGATCCCAGCGACCAATCCACCTAAAGATGCCATACGTTCAGATTCTACCAACTGATCTTTAGCCAATTGAAGCGTATCCATCGATGAGGCTAACTCATTGTTTCTTTTGCGTAACTCATCTTCGATAAATTGCCGGTTTTCATTTTCTTGGCGCAGTTCTCGTTGATTGACAATGAGCTCGTCTTTCTGCTGCTCTAAATCGAGCATGATTTTGCTTAATGTTGCCGTTTTCTTGGCAACTTCTTGTTCCAATGAAATATTATGGTCGTCAAGTAAACGGTTGGCGTTTTGTAGTTCAGCCTGAGCCCCGTTAAGGCGTTTTTGAAAGTCAGCCATGCCATCGATTAAGCCATTATAAGCTTGTTCTAATAAGGTAAATTCATTTTTATCGGGCACATTCAAATGCAGCTTAGACGTTTCTAAATCATCGATATCGAAGTCTGAAATCTGTTGGCGTAGCTCGTTTAATGGGTTGGTTAACATGGTACGAAACGCGCTCATAAACAAGAAAACTAAGAAGGCAGTTTTGATGATCGCATTACCAATAAGAAAAAAGATACCGACTTCGATTCGACTAAATATAATTTGCGCGCTGGAATATAAAGCTACGTCGCCAACCAGTGAGGTACGTCCTGAAAACTCAAATATTAACGGAAAACTATAACCGAACGTACCACCTACGTGATCTTGCACAACCCCCTTGATAATAGGAGAGTGAGGCTGTTCAGAGGTGCGTCCTAAATTCGCTATATATTGTCCATTTTCGTCACGAATTTGCACCCCTTCAACAATTGGAAGCTCCATTAAACCGACGGCAATAGATTTGGCTTGCGCCATATTTAATTCCCACATTGCTCGGGTCAAACTGGTGCTAAACGTGTTTTTTAAGGTCTGTAATTCGCCCGCAATATGACTTTTAGCGTTCACATATTCGGTCACTATTTGTCCCGCTGTCACTATGACAGTCAATATGAAATAAACCGATAGCACACGTGTCAAAAGTTTCTTTGATAAGGTGCTTTTTTCGTTAGTCATTTGCTGATCCGAGTAAGACATGAAAATTAAGAATATGCGCTCTAGTTAAAATTAACAAGTGACTATTAATTTCTGCAATATGCCCGTCATGAAAAGCAACTAACTGAATTTTCGTGGTTTATTTCTCTAATATGACAAAAAAATGGCGTTAGTTAAGTGTTTTAGGCAGGGTTATTACGCTCTTTATGGTAACTTTAATAAAAATGTCACAGACCTAACGAATAATTGCGGACTTTGTCATGAACAGGAAATTGAAGATGGCCAAACGAGTATTACTGGTTGAAGATGAAGCGCCAATCAGAGAAATGTTAAAATTTGTCTTAGAGCAATCTGGCTATGAAACCATTGAAGCAGAAGATTTTGATGTTGCTTTAGAAAAGGTTGTTGAACCTTACCCTGATCTTATTTTATTGGATTGGATGTTACCTGGTGGCAGTGGTGTGCAATTAGCAAAGCGCTTAAAGCAGCACGAGTTTACCCGAGATATTCCTATTATCATGGTTACTGCCCGTGGCGAAGAAGAAGATAAAGTCCGAGGTCTGGACTCTGGTGCCGATGATTATGTGACAAAACCCTTCTCACCTAAAGAGTTGGTTGCACGTATCAAAGCAGTTATCAGACGCGTGACCCCTACATCAAGTGATGAATTAATTGAGTTTAATGGCTTGAAGCTCGACCCCGTTTCTCACCGGGCGACAGCCAATGACGAGCCCCTTGATATGGGACCAACCGAATTTAAACTATTGCATTTCTTTATGTCGCATTCAGAACGAGTATACAGTCGCGAGCAACTGCTTGATAATGTTTGGGGAACAAATGTATACGTAGAGGACAGAACCGTTGATGTTCATATTCGTCGTTTACGTAAGGCTATCTCTCGCTTTGGTCATGATAGCATGATCCAAACCGTTCGTGGTTCAGGTTATCGATTCTCAGTAAAAGTGTAATCTACGCAGGTTATACTTAGACTTCCTTGTTCGTCGGCTGCAAAGGAGAACAGTTGCTGCCATGTACTACCCTTTCTCATGGCTAAGAAGCCTGGGCCGAGTAGCGGCCTATTTTCTTGTGGTTACTTTACTTGGTTGGTATTTTTCTGAGCTGAGTATTGCGATCGCTATTGGCGCTTTATTACTCTTAGCTGGCCATTATTGGAATATATATCGCTTAAACCATTGGCTGTGGCAAAGTAAGAAGATTACGCCGCCTAAGGTAAATGGAGTGTGGGAGCATATTTATGATGGCATCTATACGCTGCAGCGGCGAAATCGAGCCAAACGTAAAGAGCTTGGGTTATTAGTAAAACGCTTCCGAGAAGGCTCTGAAGCCCTACCTGATGCCGCGGTTGTGGTCGATGCAAATGCGGCGATTATTTGGTGTAACCGTCTAGCTCGTATTGAGTTAGGGTTGCGCTGGCCTGATGATGCAGGTCGCAGAATTTATAACTTGGTTCGTCATCCTCAATTCATCGAGTTTTATCATAAAAAAGACTATGAAAAGCCCATTGAAGTGCCGTCCCCGGTAAACGATCAACGTATTCTTGAATACCGTATTATGCCTTACGGCGACCAACATTTACTGCTATTGATACGGGATGTGACCAAGCTGACGCAAATAGAGAAAATGCGCAAAGACTTTGTGGCAAATGTATCCCATGAGTTACGTACCCCATTGACCGTTATCAATGGCTATTTGGAAACCTTACCTGGGGCGAAGAATATCCCAGAAGCTTTTTTAGCGAAGGCGTTTGAAGAAATGCGCGCTCAGTCTACTCGCATGCAATGCTTGATAGAAGAACTACTGGTGCTTTCTCGAATTGAAGCCAGTAATGAGCGAGCCACCGAGAATATTGTCGATGTGCCGCACATTCTCAACACAATTAAAATTGAAGCCGATACCCTCAATGCCGCCAAGCAACACACCATAAGTATGGAAGTAGACCCAGACCTCAAGGTTTATGGGGTGGAAACTGAGCTGCGCAGCGCCTTTTCTAATTTATTGTTCAATGCCATCCATTACACCCAAGAACAGGGCAAAATTCATGTTCAGTGGAAGTTAGTTGATGGTCAAGCCACCTATTTAGTCACAGACAATGGTTATGGTATTGAAGCGAAACATCTTGGGCGACTAACGGAGCGATTCTATCGCGTTGATAAAGCACGCTCGCGAAAAACTGGCGGCTCCGGTCTGGGCTTATCTATCGTTAAGCATGTACTTAATCATCACAACTCCCGTTTACGGATCAAAAGTAAAGTGGGGGAAGGCAGTGAGTTTTCGTTTGCTTTTTCTCATGAACTATCGGTCAAGCAATCGAAATCTTAGGGCGAGAGCTCAAAAAACGCTGTCTCACCGGATAGACAGCATAATTTATTGAAATTAAACATTTTTTACTAACCACTTCACGACTTCTCTGTGTCGTAGCGCGTTATTCATGACAGTTTTATTAAACTTTTCTGACAGTTTTTATATGTAACAAAAATGTCACTGACCTTCGGTAATCTTCGTGCAAATTTTTAAAACACATTAAAAAATCACTCGTTTATCGGAGAACATCATGGAACTTAAGAATCTTTTCAAAGCATCGGCAGTAGCAACTGCTTTATTACTAGCTGGCTGTGGTGGTGATATTAAAGTCACGCCAACTGTTATTGATAACAGTGTTGACAACAGTGTGACTAACCCAACCACGGGTGGCGGGGACTCAGGTTCAACTAATGTGTGTGCATCTTACGAAAATACAAGCGGTGAAACTGTTCAAGGCTCATACGACGGCACTGATTGTACGTATAACACTGCATTCGTAAGCGCAAGCAACCCTATTACTACAGATCTAACCCTAACTGATTTGAGTAATGATGGTGTTCACTTGTTCTTAGGCTCACTTGTGATGGGTGAAGGCTGTAACAATGAAAGTGATTCTTGTTCTATTGAAACAGATGGCCCGACGTTAACCGTAGATGCGGGTGCTGATGTTGCATTCAACCAAACAACGTCTTTCATTCTAATCAATCGCGGCGCGAACATTGAAGCAGAAGGTACGTATGCTGACCCAATCACCTTTACTTCAAGCAATGCATACGCTCGTCTTGACGCAGTAGGCAGCGGTCCTCAATACCAAGATTGGGGCGGCATCATGATTGATGGTTTGGGCATTACCGATCAGTGTACAGACGCACAACGCGCAGCAGCAACATGTAACGCTGTTAGTGAAGGCGTAACTAGCTTCTACGGCGGAAATGACAACACTGATAACAGTGGCACACTTAAGTTCGTGAAAATTCATTACGCTGGTGGCTTACCGTCAGGTGCTGAAGCCGGTAATGACTTGAACTCTTTAAGCTTATTCGCTGTAGGCTCAGGTACTGAAATCGATTATATCGATATTTACCAAGGGTACGACGATGGTATCGAATTCTTCGGTGGCGCAGTAGACATTAAGCACATTGTTATCACTGATACTCAAGATGATAGCTTGGACATCGATGCCGGTTGGCAGGGTCGTGCACAGTACGTGTTGATCAAGCAAGGCACAGTGGTAAATAACAGTGGTGAAACTGTGAGTATGGGTAACGGTGGTTTTGAGTCTGATGGTGTTAAAGGTGAATCATCAGCAGAAGCGCCAGCATCATCTCCGGTACTTGCTAACGTAACGGTTATTACCACTGATGGTATCTCTGTACGTGACGGTGACCCTTCAATTGCCATGAAGCTAGATGACATGATTTCTGCTACTTGGTACAACACTTTATTAGTTAAACCAGTTGCGACACAAACCTGGTGTATTAACTACAGTGGTGATGCTGCAGAAGTTATCGTAAATGGCTCAGCTTCTATCCATAACTCTGTTGCTGCATGTGCTCAATTGGCTAATGCTGGCAGTGAAACAGTTACCTCTGGTTCTGATTCAACCACAGTACAAGAATGGTTCGAAGCAAACTCAAGTGAAGTGGTGGGCGGAAACGCTGACGTACTTGCGGCAAATGGCTTTGCAACATTAACCACCAGCACTGACATCACTATTTCTGCATTTGATGCCTCTACGCTAGATGCGTTCTTTGAAGCAACTGACTTCATCGGCGCAATTTCTGACACTGATACAACTTCTGATTGGTATAACTGGGCTAACGATGCGTTTGTAAACGCAGCAGCCGACGAGTAACCAATTTTGTATTAGATTAATAGGCGCCTAGTTGCGCCTATTTTTTGATTTATAGCTAGGAGTTAAAGGTGAGTAATCAATACAAACTTAAAAAAGTCGCCTACTCGGTAGGACTGGGACTTTTGGTTAGTGCAGGGTCAACCTTCGCACAAGAAAGTCAGGTCATGGAAGAAGTCGTAGCAACAGGCTCTCGACTTCAAGGAACGGCCGCTGCCGTTATCGAAGAGCGTAAAAATCAAGCCTTCGTTGCGGACATATTAGGCTCAGAGCAAATTTCACGTACTGGTGATAGTGATGCGGCCTCGGCGCTTCGCCGCGTAACAGGTTTAACGTTGGTAGACGGCAAGTTTATTTATGTGCGCGGTCTTGGTCAGCGTTATTCAAGTGCACGCTTGAACGGTGCCAGTATCCCAAGCCCAGATTTAACCCGTAACGTTATCCCGTTGGATATTTTTCCAGCAAACGTTATCGAAAGTCTCTCTGTGCAGAAAGCCTATTCACCGAATATGCCGGCCGCTTTTGGCGGGGGTAACGTTGATATTCGTACCAAAGCAATACCGACAGAGTTTGTCGCGGGTATTCAAGTGGCTGTCGAGGGCAACACTAATAACTCTGACGGTTATACCTACAACCGTGATGAGAATGGTATTCCTCAAGCATTAACCGATGCGATACCGCAATACCGCGGAAACTTTGGTTTAGCGAGTATTATTAGTCAAGACAATTTGGTTAGTGGGGATACTTCTGCAGCAGACCAAGCGAGCGCAGTCAACAAAACCTTAGCCAAGTCTCTACCACGTAACTTGGCGCTAAAAGACGAATCTTTAGATCCGAACTATTCAGCTCAGGCGTTTATTGGCAACAGTTTTGATGAAGAGTATTTCGGTGGCCAAATCGGCTTTTTGGCCTCACTGGCGTATGACAGTAAGTGGACGTATTCAGATCGCTCAAATGCGGTAACAAGTGCAACACCTGTTGACAATTGCTCCACTGAACTTGCTACTGCTGATGATATCCTAAACACCTGTTACGACACATACGCTGAATCTGAAATGACGACTGAAGAAGAGCGTGTAAACGGATTGTTCAGTGTTGGCTACAAGCTAGATACACATAGTATTAGCTACACCAAAATTTATATCGAAGATAATGAAGACGAGTCTGAAATTTCAATTTTCCAGAACCCAAGTCAAAATATCTCGATCGCGGTTGACAATGAAGCGGATCGCACACACAGCTTTGTGTATGAAGAGCGAACGCTTGATGTCGACCAATTCCGTGGACAACACACCTTTTTGGATTACATGGGTGTAGGGGTTGATTGGCAATACACAGAATCTAGAGCCGAAACAGAAAACCCGTTAAATGTACAGTATGAGTTCACTGATACATTCGACAACGGTACTTATACTGGGTCTCTGATTGATGGAGCCCAAGGGCGAGCTAACTATCAGTTTGTTGACATGGAAGATAACATGAAGTCTTGGGGCGGTAATGTAACGCTGCCTTTGACTTTCAAAGATTTGGAAGTGGAACTTAAGGGCGGCTGGGACTTTATTGACCGTGCTAGAATTTACACGACCTCGAGTTTCTTCTTGGATAACAACCGTTCTACCACGTTAGTGAATGACGACATATCAAATGTTTTATCGATAACCAATTATTTAACCGACGAGTTTATCGATGACAATATGTTGATTAGCTTTAACGAGCCTATCGCTCCTGAAGCCGATGATTATTTGGCTGCTCAGAAGATTGATGCCGGCTATGCTGCTTTTGATGTCTTTTATAAAGGTATTTGGCGGATCAGTGGTGGTTTGCGTTATGAGGCATTTAAGCAAGTCTCTTTATCGTCATCTAGCTTGATCTTTACCGAAGAAGATTTAAATAATTTCTACAGCGAAGACGATATTCTTAATGGAACAGTGAACGACGATGATTTCTATCCAGCACTTAGCTTGACGTATATCGGCGGCGACGATTACCAGCTTCGTTTTGGTTACGGTGAAACGGTCGTTCGCCCAGATTTACGAGAAGTTGTGCCGGTAGCCTACGATGATCCACTAACGGATATTCGTACCTTTGGTAACGCAACGCTAAGTTCAACCACGTTGAAAAACTACGATTTACGTTATGAATTGTATTTCGACGATGGTGACAACCTCGCATTTTCTGCTTTCTACAAAGATATTACTAACCCAATTGAAACCACGCTAAGTGTGGGGGATGCAAGCTATACGGCAAACTTCACCAATGGTGACACTGGTGAAGTGTATGGTGTTGAAGCAGAATGGTTGTATGACTTAAGCTGGGTATCAGATGGCTTCTTTACTTCTGGTAATATCACATTAAGTGACTCAGAGGTAGTTGTTGATGCGGCCTCAGCGGGCAACTTAACCAATACTGAAAAACGCATGACAGGCCATTCTCAGTATGTGGTGAACATGCAGCTTAGTTATGATTCTGCAAATGGTAACCACAGTGGTTCATTAGTGTATAACGTCTTTGGTGAGCGAATTATTGCTTCGGGTATCAATGGGCGTGAAGACGCTTATGAACAACCGTTTAATTCGCTTGATGCCACTTACTCTTATTTCCCTGATTTTAATACTACTGTCAAATTGACCTTAAAAAATCTGTTAGGTGAAGATCAAGAAGTAACGCAAGACGGAATCGATGTACGCACCCGTTCTATTGGTACCACAGTTAAGTTGAGCTACCGGTACGATTTCTAGTATCGATATACAACTCAAATTCATTGCTATTATAAGCCAACCTTAAGGGTTGGCTTTTTTTTAGCCACTCCAAAAAAATTGTGAAATAAAAGTGCTAATAAAAATTCATAGGAGTGTCACCATAACTTATACCAATTCCATTAAATAATTGGCCTCTCAGAATTCATCCAGCGGGTTTTGAACAAGGCGTCGGTGTGCAGTAATGGTTGTTCCCTTTCAAATACCGAGAACGCAGTGCAAAACCCGCTGGGGAATTCCCTACGGGCGAATTTTAAAAGGACTTACTCTGTGTTGCTCGAACTCGAAAGAGCACAGGTTAGTTTTTAATAAAGGGCTATCATTCAAGCGCCTTGATTAAGTGCTTTTAAATTTTCGCTGAGTGGTTAATTATTTAATGGAATTGATATTTAGGGTAAATAATTTAACCTTTGCGTGCTGGCGAATTGGTCGTCAGTTTAAAAAGGAGACGAGTTATGAAATTAAAAATTGCTGTTTGCCTTATGTTGGGGTCTTTGTCAGTTAATGCACTTGGCGCAACAACTTACCACTACCCAAAATCCACTAATCAGTACGGTCAACTAGACTTTATTTTTGTCACTGCCACCAATGGCAGCGGCTTCTGCGAAGAAAAAAAACAGACTTACTCCAAAATTATCGCTGGGGAAATGTTTTGCGGGGAAGACGAGTCATCTTACAACGAATTTGATTGGAGCAGCAAAACATGGGTTTCCAAACCCACCGGAAGTAAGAATCAGTGTTACCCCATATTCAAACAAATTACCTGTAGCTAATGTCAATATAACGCTCGTATCAAGCCACCGCTAGGTGCGGTGGCTTTCCTCGGTGACTTTTTTGTCCGTGACCTGAACCCTATTGAATCAATTGGTACTGTTTCACCGCTGTATCGGTTTGCAAACCAAAATGCCCTAGCGCGTAACTGAACGTTCCATCTTCGTTTGCGATGCGACTACTGTGTACGCCGCCCACAGTGCAACTGCCGGTTGCGCACACTATTTGGTCTATGTAGCTTTTAATAGAGTACACTTTAGATGCTAATGGTACGTTATAAATGCTATCTAAAAAGGGGCTGCCAACGGATAAACCCGCAGAGCCACACGTAGAACTCCACACGTTAAAGGGGTAATAACCACAGCTTTTAAGACCTAAAAATGCCCCCGCGATACCCACAAAAGTATCGACTTGATTTGCCACGGCAAGTTTATCAATTTGTTGTGCGGCTAGCGTCGCCCCCATTGAGTGACCGATCACATCAATTTTGCCGCTGCAAGATGAAGCTAATGCACTTTGAATCGCTTGGCGAACAGGCGTTTCTTCACTGCCGCTATGGTTATTGCAAGCTGCGCAGTTCTTCGAACCCCAGTCAGGTTTATAGATTTCGCTACTACTGTAACCATTGCTCAATAGATAGTTGTAAGTATCATCCCAGCTCGCTGGTGTAGCAGTATTGCCATGCACTAATACCACTGCATCTTTACAGGCAAGCGCTTGAAAAGGTATAGCTAAACACATTAATAGCGCCAGCATTCGTATTTTGTAACATTCTTTTATCGTTTTCATACTGTCCTCATTCGTTTTATTTTTCTATGTGACAGCAGTAAATATAGGGCGTGTAGGGCAGCTCAAACATAGTACTTTAGCACTGTGCGGGGCGTGTACTTAGCATTGCTTACGCAACGACTTAAAAGTAAAATAATAACTATTCTCATTTGTTAGCTGTGGGCGTTTGACCAATGCTCACTCACGTAACTGCCCTCAGGTTAAGGTTTTATCTTGTACTCTTCATTAAATCTCTCACGTCTATCTCGACTGCTTGTCAGTTGCGTAAGTAATAAGATCATCAGTCATACGGCCGCGGTTTGGGCACTTGGCATAATGACGTTCTCAAGTTTTGCGCAAACGCCCACATCTATTGATGTGGTGACTCAGAGCCGTCAAATTCTGCAAATGGCCGAATACATAGGTGTTGATTATTCAGAGGCGGTGGTTAACGGTGAGGTGGCAAGTGAAGATGAATTTGCTGAGATGCAACAGTTTGCCAAACTGATTTTGCAAAAAGGTGAAGTTATCGAACGTGCCTCTGCACCTGGCTTTGACTTAGGCAAAACTTCGGTACTGGCCAATGCCCAGGCATTGCAGCAAGCCATTCTTGCTAAGGCGAGCATGGGAGAGATCCAAAGCCTCACGCTACAAATTCGCCAAGAACTGTTAGCCATATCCCCCGCGCTAAAACTGCCTTCTCGGTTACTTCCCCAAGCACAGGTAGATACCTTATTCGTGGATAATTGCGCAGCATGTCATGGCCCGGCTGGTCAAGGTGACGGCCCGTTGGCGAAAAACTTTAGTCCTCAGCCAACCGATTTCACTGAAAAAGAACGTGCGCAAAATCGTTCGTTATTAGGCTTATACGATGCTATTAGCGCTGGGCTAGATGATACAGCTATGCGTGCATTTACCGAACTCAGTGATCAACAACGTTGGTCGTTGGCATTTTATGTAGGCAGCTTGGCATTTAATCAAGGCACAGGTGACACGGCGAGTGTTGGTGAGCCAAGCTTAGAGTTACAAGCGTGGATCAACAATAATCCACTACAGGTTGCTGCACAAAATAGCAATATTAGTCAAAAGCAAGTTGAGCGGTGGCGCGCATCTCCAGCCGTTTTTTTTGACCAGAGTGGCTCACCTATCTCGACCGCCAAAAATAACCTAATTGCAGCAGTTAATGCATACAATGCTGGTCATTTAGACCAAGCGCAAACCCTTGCTGTGAGCGCTTACCTTGATGGCTTTGAGTTAATCGAGAATAACCTTGATGCTCGAGATAGTGGTTTACGAAAGTCGGTAGAAAAACAGTTGTTGAACTTTCGTAACGTTCTCAGTGTTGAAGGCAATGAAGCGCAGGTTCACGCTGAATCTGCGCAAATACTGCAACAGTTGGAGCGCGTTGATAGCACACTGACTGACGCGGTGTTGTCAAACAGCGCAATGTTTTCAGCTTCACTGATCATTCTATTACGTGAGGGGTTAGAAGCGTTATTAATCGTATTAGCCCTTATAACGGTATTGATAAAAACCCAGCGCCAAGATGCCATACGTTATGTTCACTTTGGTTGGGCATCAGCACTCATTGCTGGTGGAGTGACTTGGTGGGCGGCTGAAAACCTTGTAACGATCAGCGGTGCATCAAGAGAGCTGATGGAAGGTGGTGCAGCCTTACTAGCTGCAGGCATATTGTTTTACGTAGGCTACTGGATGCACAGCAAAACACAGGCAGCTGTTTGGCAGCAATATATTCAAAATAATGTTGAGCGGCATTTAAGCAAGGGGACCTTGTGGGGCCTTACCGGTTTGGCCTTTATATCTGTGTATCGTGAGGTATTCGAAACGATATTGTTTTATCAGTCTTTACTCACCCAATCGGCAGGAGATGGCAGTCAGGTCAGTTTTGTATGGTACGGTTTGCTCGGTGCAATCGCGATATTAGTCATGATCACTTGGCTAATGCTCAAATACTCGGTGAAATTGCCTATCGGACGTTTCTTCGCATTGAGTGCGTACTTTATGTTAATCCTAGCCTTCATCTTGGCTGGCAAAGGGATATCAGCTTTACAAGAGGCGGCGGTCATTGCTATTACGCCATTCCCACTGGATATATCGGTCAGTTGGTTAGGTATTTCAGCCACATGGCAAGGAATAATGATTCAAGGGGTTATTTTACTGTTATTCATCTACATGTTTTCTCGTCAATCAAACGTGGCTGATAACGAAACATTAAACTGACGTTTCAGACATAAAAAAGGCAGATGTAAAATCTGCCTTTGCTTATTTGGCCTAAGTCATTAGGCCGTTATTTTGGTTAGCGCTTAGTAAAAACTGACTTTCGCTTCAATACCAAAGATACGCGGTTGATTCACAATACCGGTTAGGTTGTTAAAGTCGATAGCACCTTTAACATTCTCTTCATCGGTGATGTTTCGCCCGAATAAAGCAACGGTGTAATTGTGTTCAAAGTTCTCGTAACCAATACGTAAACCACCTTCCACATTGCCATCCGTTTGAAACTCGACAGATTCATACAAGAACAGGTTGGTGTCGCCTTGGTATGCCCAGTCCGTAAACGCGAAGAACTCACCATCGTTACCCACAGGCACGGCGTAGCGAGCCGTAAAAGTAAAGATAGTTTCAGGTGCTTGAGGGAACGGGTTGCCATCAATTACCGCATTAAAGCCATTAGGGCGAGGATCTAGCACAGTACAGTTACCCGTAGAGCCAAATGCTTCATTGGTACCACAGGGTAGCAAGGTTAATGAATCGTCTTTAATTTCGGTTTTGTTGTAGCTGTAGCCCGCGGTAAGCGTCAGGTAATCGTTGGCAATATACTGTGCATCAACTTCAAACCCGTAACCCACACCTTTATCTGCATTGACCAAGGCAACGTTGTTCGCACCACCACCGATGGCAGAGAACTGCATATCATCGATTTGATAATAAAAAGTTGCTGCGTTTAGGCGTAAGGTGTTGTCTAGCAAATCAGATTTGAAGCCAAATTCAATTGAATTGATGGTTTCAGCATCGGCTACCGATGGTGTACCTTCAAACGCCACATCACGGCCTTGTATAGACTGCGCTCTAAAGCCATTGGCTAAGCGAGCAAATACCGAGGTATCACCATTGATTTTGTAGTTTGCGCTTAACTCCCAGCTAATTTGCCCGTCGTCAACATCAATATCGTCATATTCTTGAACGCTTGCATCACCGGTAACAAGGGCAAAACCATTTACATTTTGCTCGCCAACGCGCAGTGATTTTTCGTCATAGGTATAACGTATACCACCGGTGACATTTAATCGCTCATTGACTTCATAAGTCGTTTGACCAAACACAGCCCAAGTGGTGTTTTCATGGAATACTGTGGTCGCGCCAAAGTAGCCGTCAATACTGGTGACATTGAATGAAGAATCATAGTAAAAGGCACCGGTTTGCCAGCTTAGGGCATCATCCGTTTCACTTGCAAAACGAATTTCTTGAGTGAATTGCTCTAGGTCGTCTAGTTTATCTTGGGTCACGGCACCAAAACCAATTGTACCTGGGAATGTCAGGACATCTTCAAAGCCTGAGTTGAAGGTTGCCGAGGTTAATCCGTCAGGTACTGGTGTGGTTAAATCATTGGTGTATACGCCACCATCAATATCACCTAAGCTAGATCCTTCAGCTTCTTCATAGGCGGTGATTGACGTGATAGACATGTTCTCTAGGCCAAACTCTAGCTTTAGTGAAGCCCCATAGTTTTCGTATTCTTGCGGATTGTTATCAGCTCCATCACCATCAATATCGCCATCGTAATAGACTTTATCGCGATCGAAGTTTTGGTTTAGATCATTACTCCCCTTAGTGAACACGTTGGCGCGAAAAACCGATGCCGTACCGTCTAGTTCACGGCCATGTACATTTAATAATGCAGAGAAATCTTCTGTTGGGGTATATAACAATTGGCCACGCCATGCTTTCTCATCAAAGCCGCCCAGTGCGTCTTTCTCACCGGTAAAGCCGTTGTCAATCCAGTCATCACGATCTTGTGATAACACAGAGAAACGACCTGATAAGTCTTCGGCTAGACCGCCACCAACAGCACCCTCAAAGTTCAAAGTGCCTAAGTTACCTACGCTCATTTTGGCATAGGCGTCAAAATCTTCGGTAGGTTTGGCGGTATCAAACTTGACGATACCAGCTGTCGTGTTGCGACCAAATAAGGTGCCTTGGGGCCCACGAATCACTTCTACTTGTTGAACGTCGAACAAAGGGAAGCTCTTTAAAATAACATTCTCTTTAACCACATCATCCATCACAATGGAAACAGGTTGAGACGCGGCTAAATCGAAATCGGTATTGCCTAATCCACGAATGTAGAAACGTGGGGCCACTCGGCCATTAGACGATTCGGCGTACAAGCCTGGTACTCGCACTGCTAAGGCGAGAATGTCGTCACCACCTGAAAATATGCTTTCAAAACGTTCACCGTTTAAGGTAGCGATTGAAATTGGCACTTCTTGAATACTTTGCGTACGTTTTTGCGCTGTAACCGTGATTTGCTCTAGGCCTTTCTCTTGTGCTGCTGGTGTTTCTTGCGCGTGAAGAGATTGGCTAAATAAAGCACCTTGGATACAGACGGCTAATGCTGCTTTGTGAAAATTGGTCATTGTGTCACCGCTAGTAAATGTGTGGTTATAGAAAATATGTTGTTTTACGATTTTATCATCGCATTTTTTCGCTAAGCGAAGTTCTAATCTTTAGTCTAATCAATTGCTTGAATATTGCACGTCGATGTGCGAAACCCGTGACGTAGCGATATCTTGCAAAAGTGATTCAAGATGGCTGCGTATTGTGCCTACCTTACAAAATAAAGTCTCGTACATTGTGTGAATAAGCCTAATACATTGCTGTCATATTTGCTTTGCGTTTGGGTGTTTATTTTACCGTGGTGCGGGTGGGAGTATAAAAGATGGGCATACTACCTAGTTAAATTAACGGTCATATTTGGTCACTATAACCGCATTAAATCAGTTGTTAGTTCAAGAGAATACTGAAGATTTATCTCGCTAAATTGGACTGCATCATGCCTGTACATGCGGGTAAACCGCGCTATCACGCTATGTCATATAAATGAAATATTACTGTCATTTATACGTCACATGGCTGTAATAAAAATGCCACGACTAACCCCTATCCTTGCGCAAATTCTTAATGAAATTGGCTAATCCGTAAGGTTTAGACTATTTCACCATTTCCTTCAAATAGGGTTTGAGTACATGAAGTCTACCACTACGTTATCAGCCAGCTTACTCAGTGTAAGTTTGCTTTTATCTGCATCTGGCTACGCCCAGGAAGATGCATACCTGAAGCCAGCTGTTGAAAAAGCGACAGAAATCAATGACTCGGCTGCTAACTCTCAGAAAAAAATCAATAAGATTAATGATCAAATTGATAATAAATTGCAGCAGTTCAAAGCCATTAACAAAGAGACTGAAGGCTTAGAGGTTTATAACACCCAGCTACGCAAGCAAATTGAGAATCAAGTACAGGAAATGGCCGACCTTAACGCTGCGATTGATGATGTCAGTGTTATTGAACGTCAAATTACGCCCTTGATGATGCGCATGATCGATGGCCTTGAACAGTTTATTGCTCTTGATGTGCCTTTCTTAGCGCAAGAGCGTGCTAATCGTATCGCTGGTTTGAAAAGCATGATGGACAAAGCTGATGTTGCACCATCAGAAAAATTTCGCCGTGTGATGGAAGCTTACCAAGTTGAAATGGATTACGGGCGCACGCTTGAAGCATACGCGGGTTTACAAAACATCGACGGCCAAGAGCGCAACGTTGACTTTTTACGTGTCGGGCGCACTGCGCTAATTTACCAAACGCGTGACGCAAGCATGCAAGGTATGTGGAACGCACAAACTCGTCAGTGGGATGCACTACCGTCAAGCTACCGCACACAAGTGACTAAGGGCCTACGTATGGCCAAAAAACAAATGGCACCAGACTTACTGATGTTGCCTGTAGCGATCACAGATTAAGAGCACGATGAAGATGAATCAATTAGTTAAAAATATCGCACTTACGTTGTTGGTTACATTCACGGCAACCACAGCCATGGCCGCTGATCCTCTGCCAAAGAAAGAGTCTGCTCTAGATTTAGACGCGCTTCTTAAGCAATTAGAGGAAGGTAAATTCCAACAGACAACGCAAAACAGTCAACGTGAAAAAGAGTTTATTGCTAAGCGTGCTGAACAAGATCAGATGTTACGCAACGCGGCGAAGGCGCGTGATGTTGCCTTACAAACATCTGAAAACTTAGAAACGACGTTCGAAGAAAACGAATTTAAATTAGGTGACTTGAACGATGCATTAACCAAGCGTTTAGGTTCACTAAAAGAATTATTTGGTGTGCTTCAGCAAGTTGCTGGTGATACCAAAAGCAAATTCTTTAACTCAGTTATATCTGCGCAAATTCCTAATCGCGCAGAGTTTTTAGACGAAATGGCGCAATCTATGGGCTCAAGCTCGAAGCTTGCTTCGATTGACGAAATTGAGCGTGTTTGGTTTGAAATGCAACGTGAAATGACTGAGTCAGGTAAAGTGACCCGCTTTACGACCGATGTAGTTGAAGCTGGTGGCGCCAAAGTCAGCAAAGAAGTCATTCGTGTGGGCACATTCGCATTGGTAGCTGACGGCAAGTATCTTGACTATGAAGGAGCAACGAACTCCCTAGGTGAGTTAATCCGTCAACCTGCTGGGCGTTACACTGCAAGTGCAGAAGCATTACAAGCTTCTAACGGTGAACTTGTTGAGTTCGGTTTAGACCCAACAGGCGGCTCTATTCTTAAATTGTTAGTGCAAGCACCAAGTTTAAAAGAACGTGTTGAGCAAGGTGGTTTAGTGGGTTACATCATCCTTATCGTGGGTGCGATTGGTTTGTTGTTAGCCTTAGAGCGTCTTATCAGCTTGACCATTATCAAAACAAAAGTGAATAAACAGCTTAAGTCTGACAAGTTCACCTCAAACAACCCGCTTGGTCGTGTTATGCAGGTACGTGATAAGTACCCAGAAGCGGATACAGAGTCCCTTGAGTTACACCTAACAGAAGCGATTTTAGGCGAAATTCCTAAATTGTCTCGCAACCTGACCATCATCAAGATCATCTCAGTAGTTGCGCCTCTTATGGGTCTATTGGGTACGGTAACCGGTATGATTAACACCTTCCAAGCAATTACTTTGTTCGGTACAGGTGACCCTAAATTAATGGCCGGTGGTATCTCGACTGCGTTGGTAACAACGGTACTTGGTTTGGTTGTCGCTATCCCGATGACATTGCTCTACGCAATGTTAAACACACGCTCTAAAGACGTGGTATTTATTCTACAAGAGCAAGCGTCAGGCGTAATTGCCGAGCGAGCTGAGCGTATGGAAGCAAAGTCAACACCAAGCGCCTAAGGTAATTAGCTATGTTGGAATTTTTTGAAGCAATACGTGATTTTACTGAAACAGGTGGCCAAGTTCTCTTGGTCATCGGGTTTCTCATATTCGTCATGTGGTTGCTCATCCTCGAACGCGCGTTGTACGTATTTATCTGGCACAAAGCATACAAAAAAGAAACCATTGCTGCTTGGAATGCCCGTGCTGATCGTCGTTCTTGGAATGCAGAGCAAATTCGCCAAGCGATGATTTCACGAGTTAGCCTGCGTTTAGGGGCTGGTATTCCGATCATTCAAGCGCTGGTAGCCTTGTGTCCTTTATTGGGCTTAATGGGTACCGTCACCGGTATGATTGAAGTGTTTGACGTGATGGCAATTTCAGGCTCAGGTAATGCCCGCTCAATGGCATCAGGTGTATCTAAAGCAACCATTCCTACTATGGCAGGTATGGTCGGCGCGTTATCCGGAGTATTTGCCTCCACGTGGTTAGCGCGCACAACGAAATCAGAACGTACGCATCTAGAAGACGCATTGACAATAGAGCGCAAGTAGCCTGCCTGCTGCGCCTTAGAAGAGACAGTTATGAAACAACATTTTCAAAATATGATGGATGAAGAAGAAGCAGCAATCGACATGACGCCGATGCTAGACGTGGTATTTATCATGTTGATCTTCTTTATCGTAACCGCATCTTTCGTAAAAGAAGCGGGTATCGATGTGAACCGCCCGGAAGCTGCCACAGCAGTTAAAAAAGACCGCGCTAATATTCTGGTGGCTATCAGCGACAAGGGCGAAATTTGGATTAACAAACGTAAAATCGATGTGCGTGCGGTACAAGCTAACATCGAGCGTCTTCATGCTGAAAACCCGCAAGGTACTGTGGTAATCCAGGCAGACAAGAAAGCAACAACCGAAACCTTAATAAAGGTCATGGATGCTTCTCGCGCTGCAGGTATTACTGACGTTTCTATTGCAGCTCAAGAGCCCTAGATCATGCCTAGATTCCTGATAGCGATAATTCTGTCAGCCATTGTGACCTTGAGTTTGTTCTTCGTCATGCAATCGCTGATAAAAAGCGGTGGCAGTGCGTTAACTGAGCCACCAAAGGGCAGTGTGCTGGATTTTGTGCGGGTCAAAAAAGAAGAAGCTGCACAGAAAAAAGATCGTAAGCCTAAAAAGCCACCTAAGCCTGAAACACCGCCACCCGCGATGGAGCAGCCACAGATGGACTCGCCAACACCCAATGCAGAAGGCAGTGGGTTAGACTTTGGTGCAGACGTGAATGAAGGTTTGTCCCTTGACGGTGGATTAGCACTTGAATCAGGTGATGGTGAGTATTTACCTATAGTTAAGGTGGCACCTGTGTATCCGCGTCGTGCTTTATCACGGGGAATAGAAGGCTACGTGATTGTTGAATTTACGGTATCTAAGCAAGGGTCAGTTAAAAACCCCTTTGTCGTAGATGCTCAGCCAGCTGACCTATTCAATCAGGCCGCTATTGACGCTGCACTTAAATTTAAATACAAACCGCGGGTAGTAAACGGTGAGCCAGCAGAAGTGGCAGGCGTTCAAAACCGTATTACTTTCCAGATTGACGGTTAATCGGGGGCATGATGAGCGTAAGAAGTAAAAAAAATAACCATCTATCATGCAGGCTTTTAGGGCTCACTTTATGTGCTGTTGTTGGTCTTGGCGTGAGTGTCACACCAATGGCTATGAAAAGTGCCCAGGCACAAGAGGCAAGCAAGCGAGAAACGCGACGTACACCTGCGCTAAGGGTGAAAGTGTATGACCAGCTTTCTCGTTCGCAAAAATTAGCTGATGAAGGTAAAACTGACGAAGCTTTAGAAGCGTTAGAAAATGTAAAAAGCAAAGCCAGTTCGATGAACAGTTACGAACTTGCCATGATGTACAATTTCTATGGCTTCATTTACTACAATGTTGAGCGTTTTGATGAGGCGATCACTGCTTTTGAAACCGTGGTAGAGCAACAGCCAATACCAGAATCGTTTGAATTGAGTACCTTATTCAGTTTGGCGCAGCTGCACATGATGCGTGGAAACTTCGATAAGACGGTATCTTTTTTAGAGCGCTGGGAAACGTTAAATGCATCGGTTAACCCCAACAGTGAAATACCGGCTAAAAACTACGTGTTAAAAGCGCAAGCCATGTATCAACAGAAGTCTTACGATAAAGCGTCAGGTTACATCAACAAAGCGATCGAAATTGTTGAAGCGCAAGATGATATCCCAGACGAAAATTGGTATGTACTTCAGCGTGCGGTTTATTACGAGTTGAAACAGCCTGAGAAGGTTAAAGACGTACTCCTAAAACTGGTCAAACACTTTGATGAGCCTAAATATTGGGTCCAACTCGGTGGCATGTATGGCGAGTTAGGGGAAGAGAAAAAGCAACTGGCTATTCTTGAAACTGCTTACCAACAAGGCTATATCGAAAGTGGTTCTGATATGTTTAATCTTGCTCAGCTGTATTATTACCACCAAATGCCCTTTAAGGGCGCGCGCTTAATCGAGCAAGGCTTTGAAAGTGGCGCACTTGACAAAAACCTCAAAAATTTGAAGTTTCTGTCACAATGTTGGGTGCTGGCAAAAGAGAACGAAGAGGCCGTGCCGATTATGAAAGCGGCGGCAGACTTGTCTGATGATGGTGAATTAGATGCACAGCTTGGGCAAATTTACTTAAACATGGAAAAGTGGCAGCAAGCGATCAGTGCCTCAGAAGCGGCGCTGGCGAAAGGTGGCTTACGTAACGAAGGCACAGTGCATTTGGTTAAAGGCATGGCGTTCTTTAATGTTGGGCAATACAACGATGCCTTGAATGAATTGGCTGAAGCCGAAAAATTCAAAAGCAGCAGAGGTATGGCGCAGCAGTGGTCTAAGTTTGTGGAAACTGAAAAAGTCAGTGCTGAAAAGCTGACAGTATCATTATCACAATAAAGCGATTGGTTTAACGTCATTGATACAGGTTAATTCAGAATAATAAAAGCTATAATTCTAGCGTGCTGGCCACGCTAGCAGAGAACCTCTCACCGCTCACGCATTATCCTTTGGACAATACTGAGCGGTTTTTTGCTATTCAGCACACAAGAAATTCACCTCATCTTAGCCTAATCAATAAAAACGATTTCAATAATCGATTTTAATTAATTTAATTATTTCCCGCACATCCTTATTATTCATTTCGAAGTCAACCGAAACTAACTTAATGAGGAATATCTCAATGACACAATCTCTTATCAATAGCAAAATTTTACCTTTTAAAGCAACTGCGTTTAAAAACGGTGAGTTTGTTGACGTGTCTGAAAAAGACATCGCGGGTAAATGGGCAATCTTTATGTTTTACCCAGCCGATTTCACCTTTGTATGCCCGACCGAGTTAGGCGATTTAGCTGACCACTACGCTAAATTGCAAGAGCTAGGTGTTGAGGTTTACTCAGTATCTACAGACACGCATTTCACTCACAAAGCGTGGCATGGCAGCTCAGACACAATCAACAAAATTGAATTCGCGATGATTGGCGACCCTACTGGTCAAATCACGCGTAACTTCGGTGTCATGATTGAAGAAGATGGCTTAGCGCTTCGCGGTACGTTTGTTGTTAACCCTGAAGGTGAAATCAAAATTGCTGAGATACATGACCTAGGTATCGGTCGTTCTGCAAGCGAGCTACTTCGTAAGGTACAAGCTGCGCAATACGTCGCCAACCATGACGGTGAAGTATGTCCAGCAGCATGGCAGCCAGGTGAAGAAACACTCACTCCTTCACTTGACCTAGTAGGCAAAATCTAACAGTCGATATGTGTTTAACAGGGGCGGGTGAGTATCTACGAGCCCGCCCTCGTTATCCGCGTATACACCGCCATCATCAGTCTATAGGAGTAAGAAATGTTAGACGCAAAATTAAAAGGCCAATTGGCCACCTATTTAGAAAACCTCACTTCACAAGTGGAGTTACGTATCGCTGTTGATGAGCAACATCAAGCAAAAAAATCAGCAGAAATAAGCGACCTTGCCAATGACATTGCTGAATTATCACCCTTAGTCAAGGTGGTAGCGCAGAGCAAAAATGATGTTCGAAAACCATCGATGGAAGTCGTTTCTGTTAAAAACAATACCTCCATTACCTTTGCAGGGGTACCAATGGGACACGAGTTCACCTCGTTAGTATTGGCTCTGTTAAATAGTGGTGGTCACCCGGTAAAAATCAGCGAAGAGCAAGTGACCGAAATTAAGGCGCTCTCTGGTTCTTATCAATTTGAGACATACGTTTCGTTGAGCTGTCAGACATGCACAGGGGTAGTGCAAGCATTAAACGTGTTGTCTGTTATTAACCCGAATATTACCAACACCATGATCGATGGTTCGTTATTTCAAGACGAAGTTAATGAACGCAATATTATGTCGGTCCCGAGTGTGTACTTAAATGGCGAACTGTTCACCCAAGGTGCAGTAACCATAGACAAAATTCTAAGCAAAATTGACCCGCACGCTGACGCAAAGCAAGCAGAGTCATTAAATGATAAAGACCCTTACGACATGCTCATTGTCGGTGGCGGGCCAGCTGGCGCTGCAGCGGCTATTTATGCTGCACGTAAAGGTATTCGCACCGGCATTGTGGCTGAAAAGTTTGGCGGTCAAGTGACGGATACCATGGCCATTGAAAACTTTATTTCAGTGAAAGCCACCGAAGGTCCAAAGCTAGTTACCGGACTTGAGCAGCACGTCAAAGATTACAACGTGGACATCATGGATAACAACAAAGCGGTGAAGTTATCAAAAGACGGTTTGATCAATATCGAACTAGAAAATGGCGCGATGTTATCCAGCAAAACAGTGATGCTAGCCACGGGTGCAAGATGGCGTGAAATGAATGTACCAGGAGAGCAGCAATATCGTGGTGCAGGTGTCGCCTATTGCCCACACTGTGACGGGCCGTTATTTAAAGGCAAGCGAGTGGCGGTAATCGGAGGCGGTAACTCAGGTATAGAGGCCGCGCTAGATTTAGCGAATATCGTTGAACACGTCACCGTTCTTGAGTTTGATACTAAGTTGCGTGCAGATGAAGTTTTGCAACGTAAAGCCAAAGCAGCCAAGAATATCGACATTATTCTTAATGCCATGACCACAGAAGTGCTTGGCGATGGAAAGCGCGTAACAGGCTTAACCTATCAAGACCGCGTAAGCCAAGAAAGCAAACATGTTGAGTTGGCAGGTATCTTTGTTCAAATTGGTTTGGTGCCTAATAGTGAGTGGTTAAAAGGTGATATAGCGTTAACCCCACGTGGTGAAATAGAAGTCGGCCAACGCGGTGAAACTTCAATTGAAGGCGTATTTGCCGCAGGAGACGTCACTACCGCCCCCTATAAGCAAATCATCATTGCCATGGGCGATGGAGCAAATGCAGCCCTAGGCGCGTTTGATTACTTATTACGTGCGCCGTCAGTTGAAAGCGCAAATGACAGCGAGAAAGCCGCCTAAAGCGCAGCGAAAACAATTCATTGTGTGACACCCTTTGCCGAGCATATCTATGATGTGTCTCGGCTTTTTTTATGAATAACGCACGACTGGGGTCGTTGAGTTTTTACGCAGTTTTATTTCCCTCTTACGAAAACGGTTTAAATGTAAAGTTTGTGTTAAATGTCGCTTGCGCTTTGTGTAGTCTAAATGACTATAAGATGGGTGAGAAAGACAACGTGCTGCCATTCAGGACTACTGTTCGCCCTCTCTTATGCATAACCAAATGAACAACGATAAATATGAAACCAACCTATATCGCCAGTGCAAACGGTTGAGGCAATAGGCGATATATAAAGAGGAAACACATGAAAGTCATACTCTATTTAACATTGCTCGTCAGTAGCATGAACGCCAATGCACTGCTTATTCATACGCAAGTGACCAAGCTGAGTGATCAGCAATACCAAGCCGATTACCAAATTTACAATGATACGCAAGGTGCCGTTGATGGTCTGATGGTGTATTTCCAGTACGGTCTGTTCGACAACCTATCGTTGTTTTCCAGCCCAGCTGATTGGGATGTCTTTGTTGCCCCGCCAGAAGACTTATTCGGTGTACAAGAAGATGGATTCGCCGATGCACTTGCCCTAGTCGCACCTTTGCAAGCAGGAGATACATTAAATGGCCTATCTGTAGTGTTCGATTGGCTGGGGGATACCGATGTCATCACGAGTATGCAGCGCTTTGAAACCTATGATGCAAATACGTTTGAGGTAACAAGTGCGGGGGAGTATCAGCTAGGTTTCACCCAATCAGTAAGCGCACCGGCGAATGCTTTGTTTTTCATCGCGTTGATCAGTTTGATAGGCATGATTTCTCGGCGTAACACACGCTTTTTTCATTCCGCGTTATTCCCCAATCAGCGCCCAAGCAATACAACCAGTGGAGTCGCAGCATGATTAGTTCGGTCCTTAAAAATAAGTTGAATTGCGGGTTTGTGACAAAGTCGGCAACCTTGCAAAAAAGTATCGCTTTGGCATTAGGCACATTGCTGGTAAGCGCATTCAGTATGCCAACATATGCAGATGTCAGTGTTGATCGCCTCTCACTAAAAAGCAAAACACGCGTAGGGCGCAGTGACTATCGATATGAGTTTGCCGTTTTTTTAAAAAACGATGCGGATAGAGTGCAAGACATACAGGTAAATGTGGCATCGAGTAACCCGAACTCCGTGGTTGATTCGGCTGATATGCATATTGATATGATCCCTGCCAATAGTGTACTTGAGCTGTCACAGCCGTTTGTATTGGTACAAAATCGTAGAGCACGCTTCAATGAACAAGATCTAAGCTGGAATATTGACTACCAACAAACGGGTCAAGATATCAGTAGCCAATTCTCACCAGAATCTGCCTATCACACAGGGGAGTATAAAAACTATTTTGTAGAGCGAGGCTTGGCCACCCAAGAGCAAGTGTCAGCGAAAATTAACGCGACCTATCAGCAATTATTTGAATTGGTCCCTGACCAAGCAGGCCAAGCGCCAAGTAAAGGCGAGCAAATCTATCATGCGGATTTTGAGCAAGATACTGAAAACTGGCAATGGTACGCCGATAATGGCAGCCAAGTCGGCGCGCAACTCACTCAGCAAGCCAGTGAGTTGGTCATCACACCTGCATGGCAAGATGGTGGTGATGCATTGGCGGTGCTTTCCAGTCCGTTTGAGCCGATTGATGCCACACAAGGCGTGGATGTTGAATATACCATGGCGGTAGAGCAAGCCTACGTTGACGACGGCGCTATGGCTGTGCAAATGTTCATTCAAGACACATCGGGAGGGATTGGCTTTTTCGCTTATCGTACATTAACGCAGGCCACGCAAACTAGTATCTTCATTCAGGGGCTAGGGCCGAACACAAATTTTGGCTATTTGTCAGAAGGCTTCGACTTTAGCCAAATAAGTACGATCGGCTATCAGTTTCTGGCAAACGGTAAAAGCCCTGCGGTCAACGGCAATATCACTGTGGGCGAGGTGAGTATTTACCAACCTGTTAAGGGCGGTGATGAAAGTAGTCTCCCTAGCTTTATCGATACGTTTGATAATGGTATTGCTCAGTGGAGTGCGAGCGCAGACAACGGCAGTGCAATTGCGCCAACGCTGGCACTCGGGAATGTGGATGCAGACGAAGCGCCAACGAATAATGTATTGATGGTTAGTCCGAATTGGCAAGATAGCAGTGATGCGTTCACGGTTAAATACCAGCAATTTCCCGGCATTGATATCACTCAAGGGCGGGATCTCAGCATTGATATCAGTATTCCGCAACGTTATATCGAAGACGGCAATATGGTCGTACAGCTATTCTTAGAGGATGCAAATTATCAACCTGCCTACTTGGGCTACACCACGGTAGCGGGGTTCACTGGCGACGAATTTATCACGTTGAATTTTAGTGATGTCAGTGCCAATACTGAGTTTGGTTACATCAGTGATAGTTTCGATTTCAGTCAATTGCGGGGGATTGGAGTGCAGTTTGTTGCAAACAACAAATTACCTACCGTTGACGGCGATATTCAAATAGATAATGTGGTGATTTCCGGCGAGGCACCGAGTGAACCTGTACCTGAACTATCAGATACAACGGTACTTTATGGTGTTGGCGACGATATGGCGTTCATCAAAGCAATCGACTCAAACGACATTCGGTCTGAAGGCATGTCCTACGGCATGATGATTTCAGTGATGATGGACGATCAAGAAACCTTTGACAAACTTTGGCGCTTTACAAAGGCGAAGATGCAGAATAAATCAGGCAATAGCAAAGACTTCTTTGCGTGGCGCTTAAGTGCAAATGCGCCCTATAACGCAATCGACACTAACCCCGCGCCAGATGGCGAAGAGTACTTTGCAATGGCCTTGTTTCTTGCCAATAACCGCTGGGGCAGTGCAGAGGGTATCTTTGATTATCAGCAAGAAGCGAATGATATATTGCATGACATGATTTTCACTAAATCTGACAACAGCAGTACACGTCTTATGATGCACCCTGTTTATCAACAGGTGGAATTTGTAACGACCACCAATGTCGAGAGTTTTTCTGATCCTTCCTATCACTTACCTGCCTTTTACGAGATGTGGGCATTGTGGGCAGATGAAAATAACGACTATTGGCATGAAACCGCAGAAATTAGTCGTCAGTACTTATCAAAAGCGGCTCATCCACAAACAGGCTTATTCAGTGATTATGCAAGCCATGAAGGCCTGCCACAGCCAACTAGTTTTAATCCCGATAGCCATAAGAGCGCTTATGACTCATTTCGCGTAATGGGTAATATGGCCATGGATTATCATTGGGTTAGTCAGTCACCTCAATTAAAGGGATTAGTTGAGCAGCAAGTCAGCTTCTTTGAAAACGAAATCGTCCAGTATGGTGATTTTATTGCCGTGTATGAAGTAGACGGTACACGAGAGCCAAATATTGATTATCGCAGTCACGGGCGCACCGCTATGAACGCTGTGGGGGCAACGATAAGTGATAACCCGTTCTCCACCGAAATGCTTAACTACCTCTGGCAACAGGATGCACCAACCGGAATGTATCGCTATTACGATGGTCTTTTACACATGTTTGGATTGCTGCATGCAGGTGGTGAATTTAAGATTTATAAGCCAAACGAAGCTCAGTGATCGGCAAACGGTTAATACAAAAACGCCGAGCAATTGCTCGGCGTTTCATTTTTTATTGGTATTAACTAGTACGCATTTTTATTGATAAAACCACGGGTGACTGTGGCTAAGATAATGCGAATATCCATCCACACTGACCAGCGATGAATATAATCTAAATCGTATTCCACCCGTTTGATCATCTTATTGATGGTTTCGGTTTCACCGCGAAAGCCATTAATTTGCGCCCAACCGGTAATGCCAGGGCGTACCTTATGACGCAACATATAGCCTTCAATGAGTTTACGGTACTCCTCATTATGAGCCACCGCATGAGGGCGCGGGCCAACAACTGACATGCGGCCTTGCAATACGTTAATAAACTGAGGTAGTTCGTCTAATGATGTCTTGCGTAAAAACGCGCCCAACGGAGTAATACGTGCATCATTTTTGGTCGCTTGTTGAACCTTATCGCCATTGTCTTGCACTGTCATGGAGCGAAACTTATAGACTTTGATTTTCTTACCATCCAGACCGTAACGATTTTGTTTGAAGATAACAGGGCCCTTAGAGGTTAATTTAACCGCGATCGCAATGAACAACATAGGGATCGCAATCAGGGTTAAAATGATAGAAGAGACCACAATATCCTCGAGGCGTTTCGTGACATCACCTGCACCTTGGAAGGGCGTATCGAATACGCTCAACGTTTGAATTGAGCCAACACTCTGCCAGCGGGCATTAAGCAGGTTATACATGAAGAAATTAGGAATAATGTAAACCGTTGCAGTTGAGTCACTGCATAAATTAAGAATTTGCATGATGCGCTTTTCTGCGCTCATGGGCATGGCGATATAGATATAATCAATCTCACCTTTTTTGGCCAGTTTGACTGCTTCTTCAATACTGCCCATGACTTGATGTTGAATTTCGTGAGGAATACGTGCAGGAGCTCGATCGTCGTACATACCTTTGAAAATGATGCCTAATTGGTCATTTTCCATGATTTGTGTTGCTAGGTTATAACCAGACTGAGTAGCACCGATAACGATTGCTTTACGGGTGTTATGGCCTTTCTTGCGGTGTCTAAATAATATTTCACGAAAGGCAACACGCCAACTTACTAGGGTAGGGGCGCACAACACCAACCAACTCAATACAACAAAATTTGATGCAGCAATACTATCAGGAAAAATAAAGGCGTAAGTAGTCGTAACAAGTGAGGAAATTCCCCAAGCGATCATAGCCCATTTGATCATCATAGTATTAGGGGCCGTTCGCCAAGAGCGATATAGGTCTACCGCTTCAGCACATAACATGTAAGAAATAATGCTTACAAAAAGCAGTAATAAATCAGACGAATTGATGGATAGCCCTTGGTATAGCAGCACAAGGAAATACACCAAGGTGATAATAACCATATCGACTAAACGATAAAGTGTAGAAAAACTACTTTGGTTACTCTGAATTATGCCCCCAGGGCTCTTGTTATGCATGATGTCTCTACCATTAAAGTGATGTACAACTGATTAAGTTCATATCGCTTAATAGAGTGTATTTCAATATTAAGCGGTGTCTTTATTTTGCGACGCTAACATGTCGCTAATTTCCAACATCCAAAAGGTTATAAACTTAAAAAATTCCATTTAACTTCAATATCTTGAGTGGATACTAAAGTCTGCCTATTACGGACTGCGCAGATTATACCACGTGATGCTGTTGTATAATTACGACATATTTTTGTTTTTTTTATGACATTCAGCGCATTATTCCTACAATTCTGAATGTTTTTGTTTAGTACTTTCAGATATTCGGGTCATTTGACTGATATTTAGTCAAATGGATAATTCAGCTAAAGCAAGTATGAGGCCATATTTTTTTGATAGGTTTCATTGATTCGTAATTGAATGTAAAAATGGTGCTAGGTCTTGATTTGAGGATTAAAACCCAAGGGTAACTAGATGAGATAGGGTCGCCTTAGTCGCCGTTTAAGTGGAAAAATGACAAAGGCTTGTTTAACGATTGGCGCGATGCTGCGTCAGATTCCTCATTCGATGGATTCAGTTTGAAGCGGTAATATAATAATGAAAGAGGAAAATGAAACTTTGTCTGACACCTTGTGCAATACTTACACGCTTTACATGGCGCTATCTTTGTTTAGTATGCGCAGCACATCTGCCTTGTTAAAATAACTTATCGCGGTCTATGCCTCGCTTAATGGCATAGAATTCGCTTACTGACAGCCTCAGCTGATTTTTACAACGTGTGTTTTGATAGGCTAATCGTAATATTTTTCACTTATAGTTGATTACATTGCGCTAATTTCATTAGATAATTGATACACTTAGTTTAATTAAGATCATATTTTAAATTTAAAGAAAGAGATGATTGAATGAGTAAGACTAAATTAGCAAGCGCTATAGGAATGGCATGTGTATGTACTTCTTCATTTGCGCAAGAAGAAGTCGGAATAGACCTCGGGGCATTTGAATTAGTACCCACCTTAACCACAACGGTGGGTTTTAATGATAACGTTACACGCTCTAACGATGAAGGAATAGACAGCTGGTTTAGCACGATTGTTCCCAGATTTACCCTAGTGAATAACTTTGGCTTGAACAGCTTACGCTTGGGTTATCAGCTTTCTCGGGGGGATTATTTTTCAAGTTCCGCCGATGATTATACAGATCATTTATTGTTCGCCTCACTCGATTACGAGCTGAACAGTCGTCACCGTGTCAACACGAGTATTAATTTTGAAGATGGTCATGATGATCGAGGTGAAAGCTTCTCTATTGGTCGCGGTAGTGAGCTAGATTCACCAGACGAGTTTAAAGAAAGCGAAGTTGATTTTACTTACTCATATGGTGCATTGAGTGCCCAAGCGCGGTTAGATTTAAATCTCAATTTTAGGGATAAAGATTATAAGCTTGGTACCGAAGAGTACTTAGTTCGTGATCGTACTAAGACTACCGTTGGCGGCACTTTCTATTATAACATCGGCGCAGCTACTGACTTACTGTTTGAAACCACGATTACTGATGTTGAATACGCGTTTGCTATTTCAGAGGCAACGAGTTTTGATAGTATTGAAACCGCTTATTTAGTGGGTGCTCAATGGCAGTCCACTGCATCAACGTCTGGATATGCCAAAATAGGTTATCAGGACAAAGATTTTGACGCTGCGGGCCGCGAGAATTTCTCTGGGGTCAAATGGCAAGCTGGGGTTGTGTGGGAGCCGCTTGAGCGCGCTACATTCATTCTTGATACCAAAAACCAAGCGCGTGAAACCAATGGTGACGGTAACTTTATTCGTAATAAAGATGTGTCTGTTCTTTGGCGTCATGAATGGTTACAACGCCTGCGCACTGAAGCCGGTATCGGCTTCGGTACCAGTGATTATGAAGGCAGTGGTCGTAGTGACGATATAAAAGATCTGCGTTTTGCCGTTGTTTATGAATTTAGACGTTGGTTGACCTTTAACTTGGGTTATACCTACAGCGAACGAGACAGTAATAGAGATGTCATTGATTACGATCAGAATATCTATCGCTTAACGGCAAAAATAACGTTATAACCTTTGTTTTATTAGGAGTGCACATGAAAGCAAAATCCGTATTTTGGCTGTGGCTTATGCTTTTTAGTAGTGCCGCTTGGTCGCTAGATGCCAGTTTGAGCCAATATAAGTTAGGCTCAGGGGATGTGATCAAAATCACCGTGTTTGGTCAGCAAGATTTGTCGTTAACCACTAAGTTGCCGAATCACGGTGTGATCAACTATCCCTTCTTGGGTGATCTAAGGGTGACGGGGCTAACGGGAGCAGAGCTTGAAGCCAAGCTGTATGCTGGGCTCAAGGGGGATTATCTTGTAGAGCCGTCTATTTCGGTCACCGTGATTGAGTATCGCCCCTTCTTTATTGACGGCGAGGTAAAGCGCCCAGGTGGGTATCCCTATCAACCTGGGCTTTCGGTAAATAAAGCCGCAGCCTTAGCAGGGGGCTATACAGAGCGAGCATCAAAAACCAAGATATTTATACGTCGAGAAAATGAATCAGGCCAACCAGAGCAGTTAAACGCAGATTCAAACGATATAGTGTTACCCGGTGACATAGTTACTGTTCAGCAAAGCTTCTTTTAAAGGAATGTAGTTAAATATGTCAGCAAAAATAAATGGACAATTAGAGGCTAAGTTACTGGACTCTGAAATGATTGACTTAGGTCAATATTGGCAAACAATACGCCGTTATTTATGGCGCATTATTAGTCTTGCGGTGTTTATTACCGTGCTAGTGGCCCTTATTGTGATGTCTATCACGCCGCAATATAAAGCCACTGCCAAGTTATTGATTGAATCAAAACAAGCAAAGGTGTTATCGATAGAAGAGGTTTATGGTTTAGATTCCTCACGTAAAGAGTATTTTCAAACTCAGTATGAAATTCTAAAATCTCGTCAAGTCGCCGAAAAAGTCGTTGAGAAGTTAAAGCTTTACGAAAACCCCACCTTTGCTCCTGGCTATGAAGCCAGCCAAGCTAATTTTGTCAGTAAACAACTTTCAGCGCTTAAATCTAGCGTTATAGGGGCACTACCTTTTTTACCCCAGAAAGAAAAAGTTGTTCAAACAGAAGCCCAGCGGCTGGCGGCTAGAAAAGGCTACGCCACTTGGAAAGTGATGCAGTCGTTGCAGATTGTTCCAATTAATAACACACAAATTGTCGAAATTAGCTTCGAGCATGAAGATCGCCAGTTTGCCGCAATCGCAGCAAATGCTGTGGGTGATGTGTATATCGAGAACTACCTCGAATCTAAGCTAGACATGACCACCAAAGCGACTACTTGGTTAAATGAAAGCTTGCAAGGGCTTCGTACTAAATTGACTACGGCTGAAAAACGGTTATCTGAGTTCTACGAAACGGAAAAACTAGTCAATATTGATGGCGTAGTGGGCCTTGCTGCAGAGGAACTGCAGAAGTTAAGCCAACAACTTCTCGAAGCTCAGGCTGCATATAATCGTGCAGAAACCCTGTATAACCAGGTTAACTCAGGGGCAACCATTGCCGAATTGGCAGATATACCTGAGGTGCTCAATCACCCAGCGGTGCAGAATGTAAAGCGTGAGCTAATTGGTGCCCAAAGTCGTGTTTCTGAGTTAAGTAAAGTTTACGGCCCTAAGCACCCAAAAATGATCGCTGCCCAAGCCGAGTTAACCTCGATCCAAGAGAGTTTACATGCACAGATTCGCTCATTAGTCTCAGGGGTAAACACTGAATTCAGTACTGCAAAGCTTAATTTAGCGGCAATCAAACAAGAAGTCAGTGATAACAAAGAGAACTTTAGGAAGCTGACGAATTTAGAAAGTCGCCATAAGGCACTGCAACGTGAAGTGGATATCAACCAGCAACTGTATAGTTCATTCTTTACGCGTTTAAATGAAACCTCAGAATTAGGCGGGTTTGAGTCTGCAAACGCACGTATGTTAGATCTGGCCGTACCGCCAGGCTCGCCTTCTAAGCCTAAGAAGGGGTTAATTATTGCAGCAGCCTTTATTGTCAGTTTAGGCTTCGGGGTATTCTTAGCCATCGCGATGGACGCGCTTAATAGTGGTATTCGTTCGGTTGAAGACGTAGAGCGCAAGCTAGGTCAGCGCATGCTAGGGCTCATTCCGTGGGAAGCCCACAGTAAAAAGAAAAACCTTGCCATCAGGCACTTTTTTGATGGTAAGCATCATAGTTTCAGTGAAGCGGTGCGTACCCTTAGAACCAGCTTACAATTGCTGAATATTGATAAACCTTCGAAAACAATATTGGTCACCTCAAGCGTTCCCAAAGAAGGCAAGAGTACCGTATCAATTAACTTAGCCTTTGCTATGGGGCAACTGAGTAAAGTGTTGTTAATTGATACTGACTTACGTCGCCCAACATTGGCTAGCCAATTTAGCTTACCTGGTTTTCAGCCAGGCGTGGCAAACTTAATTTCAGGCACACATACCTTAGAAGAGTGTATTGTGACAGATGAAATGTCAGGTATTGATTTAATTTGCGCCGGTACTGTGCCGCCAAACCCGCAAGAATTACTCGCTTCGGATAGCTTCAAAGCCCTGATGCAAGACCTAAAAGGTAGATACGAGCATATCATTGTTGATAGCGCGCCCACCCAAGCCGTCAGTGATGCCATTGTGGTGTCGAAGGTCTGTGATTCAGTGGTCTATGTAGTCAAAGCGGATAGTACAAGTGACAAGCTGATAAGTAATGGCTTAAGCCGTTTCTTACAAGTGGGACACAGAGTCGATGGGGTGGTGTTAAACCAAGTGGATTTGCGTAAAGCGAAAAAGCACGGTGAATACACAGGTTTCTATGATCAATATGGTTATCATAGTTATAATTACGAATCGAATACTAAGGCTAGCAGCAACAAACAATCTTGATCGATTTACACAGCCACATATTGCCAGGAATAGACGATGGCGCCCCTGATTTAGAGGCGTCACTCGCTATGGCTGAGCAATCTGTGGCGGTCGGTGTGTCGCATATGGTGTGCACGCCACATATACATCAGAGCTATTTCGATAATAATCTAGACTCCATCTCACACGCTTATCAGTCGCTGGTTGAGCATCTCGCTTTAGCCGGTTGTTCTCTCAAGCTGTCATTTGCTGCTGAAATTCGCATTACCCCAGACATCATGCTTTGGCATAAGCAAAAACAAATTCCATTTATTGGGCGCTGGCAAAACAAAGACGTGATGTTACTTGAACTGCCGCACAGCCATATACCACCGGGTACTGACAACCTCTTACGTTGGTTATTGAAACACGATATTCAGCCAGTAATAGCCCATCCTGAGCGTAATCGAGACATTATCGCCAACCCAGATAAAATCTATGCCTTAAAAAGGGCAGGGTGCTTATTTCAAGCCACGGCGGGGGCGTTTACTGGTCGCTTTTCTGAAAAAGTGAAGCAAACCGCCGGTCTATTATTGGCCCGAGATCTGGTTACTTATGTTGCATCCGATACCCACAGTGTTAATCGTCGTCCCAATGATATGGCGCAAGCTTTCATCGAAGTGGCAGCATTGAAAGGGAATGATTACGCTGAACGATTGTTTAAAACAACACCATGGTTAATATCACAGGATAATGTATGGCAATAGCATTTCCGCAGAATATAACCGAAGCTAGGGTGTTTATTAAACAGTACGTGGCGGTGATCAGCTTCGCGTTGCTTGCATTGGTGTGTTTGTTTGTAGCCTTGCGCTTTACGGGCGCTAGCTTCGATTTTTACAAAGTGCAAAACATTGTTAGCGCTTGGCAAGAACAAGGCAATACCCAAACCTTAGAAGAATACCAGTTAGCCAAGCGAACGATTCAATCAGCTGTTGATAGCCAGCCTAGTCACCCGCTGTATCAAGATTTACTGGCACAGGTACACGAGTGGGGCGCTATTGCGGGGTATGAGCCACCCGAGCAGGCGCTCAACCTGGCTAAGCAGCATTACCTACGCGCTACTCGCTTACGGCCTTTGTGGCCGGTAACATGGGCCTCATTAGCCATGATTAAGTGGCGTCAACAGGAATTCGATGATGAAATGCTCACGTACTTACAAAGGGCTGCAGAGTTAGGCCCATATAAGCCTGAAATACACCTTCTGTATGTGCGCTTAGGCATGGCGCTATACGCCAGTAATCACCCGATGTTGCTGCGTTTACGCAAAGAGTTTTACCACCGTATCGCTTTAGGTTTGCGAGCCCCCCAAAGCAGAGAGAAAGTATTGGCGCTGATCAAACAGTACGGCGCTCGAAAGCGGGTTTGTCGTTGGCTGCGCAATGAGCCAATACCCGTGCAGCAAATGGTGCCAAACTGCGCTGGCAACAAGGTATAGAGAATAAAGGAACCTTGAGCGATTTGAAACGCTAACAGCAAGAAGTGACTTAGTCAGCTTGGCTTTTAAACCAGTCCCATACACCAAATGAGTAGTCAGGTAGTAAATCAATTCCCAGCGCTGATTTGAGCAAATAAAGCAATAATATGCCCACAAGCGCAGAAAATGTCATAAAACCGGCCAAAAACAAAGCATTAATAAAGCGACTTGCTCGCAACTGCGCGCGCGTCATGTTGCGATGGTTCTTCCCTGCCAGTAATACGTAATAGTAGCGATACTTGAACCAAGGTACAGTCCCACGCACATCAATAGGGTGGTGCCCCCATTGGCGGCTACTGACCGCATTACGTAGGTGAGATAACTGCTCTTCACTAAATGACGCCCTAACGGATTGGGGCATGCGCGCTAGCAAATTTACAATGGCAGGATCTTGCTCTATTGGCCCACTGAATTTTTTATTCATGTTGCCACCTTTTTAGTACGTCGTTTTTTGCCTGTGGTTATTTTCAATTGATTGATCGCCAGAGACAAGGCCAAAAACACCACAAAGTAGCAGGCGTTTGCAGGCGCTTGCAGAGGGAAGTCAACCGTCATATGTATCGCCATGCCAAGCATTGCCATACAGCAGGCAAAAGCAGTGCCCTTAAATATGGATGGCCTGCGCTTGCGCATCGCCCGCACGCTTTTAGCGAAACACCAGCAAACAAGTAACCCTAAAAATAAGGTCGCCGGTACACCGTATTCAATCGCCATTTGCAAATAATCATTGTGTGCATGATCGTAAAAATAATGTATGTTGGCCTCCTTATAACTAGGAAACGAACTGTAAAAGCTTCCACCACCGCTGCCGAAAATAGGAAAATCTTGCAACATAGGCAAAGCGTCTAATACCACTTCATCACGACCCTCTTGAGCCAAGCTCGTGGCCTCTAAACGTTCTTGCACCTTATCTAAACCAAACCAAGCGCTGACAATAAGCACATCAATCACAAACATACTGATAATTAAAATAGACAGGCTTCTGCTACGATTTTTGATAATCACCAATGCCAAAATACCGATTAGCGTCATGGCAGCAAAAAATGCCGTATTCCCCATGCGAGAGCGCGACATGACCAACGCAATAACCATGATGGCCAAACTAATACGAATGAGTGCCTTGCTGCCCAATAGCGTGGACAATATAGAGCGCATGATATCCCGTGGGCTACCGCCTTGGTTGCTCTGTAGCGTGGCCACCATTAAGCCAATACCGGCTGACAGACACAGTATAAGGAAATTAGCAAAGTGGTTTTTGTACACAAAGCTACCAGTGGCGATATCGGTCACAGGTAAGCTGAATACCACACTGAAGGTGCTGCCTGACAACACCTCTAGCGTACCGTAAAGGGCCTGAATTGCGCCGCTGGCTAATAGGGTGAGTAGTATTAAGCGTAACCGCTTCTCTGTGTCTACCAGCACAAGTACCACTATGAGTAAGCAGAAATAGCTCAGCCCTTTAAGTAAGCTTACGTAGCTTTGTCCCACATCTAACGATAAATGAAACTGTTCTACCCCATAAATCAATTGAGTTTCGTAACTGACTGGGCTGAGAATGTGCACCACTGAGGCGGGCAATGGCATAACCTGCATAACAGCGAAAACTAAAAAGGCCAGCCATAGGCAGATGGGTAACCGATAAGCGCGTAACCCCATCCAAGCGTGGTCTTTGCGTAAATAGGCACAGCACAAAGACAATGAAAATATGACAACTTCCATTACACCCCAAGCCCAAGGACGGTTTGAACCTAAAGGGATAGGCAGCCAAATAAGCAACCCTAATAAGACATAAAACGCGTAGCGATGAAGTGTGGTATTCAAAGGATCCCTTTCGCCCAGTACAAATGCTAGTGAAGTGTGTAATGTGTTATAACTAAATGATTATAAACAAAAAAGCCAGGTATTAAACCTGGCTTTATCAAATTCGTAAATTGATCAGTTGGTTGATGCTGTGGTATCGCCACCACCGGCACCACCGGCACCCACTCCCGTGCCTGTTGGTGTTCCTGCGCCAACAACACCACCCGCTGCGGTAGCTGATGAAACTGTTGTTGGGTCAGCGCCTGCAGCAATCGCGGCTAACAAGGCATCGTTAGGCTCTATTTCGCCTGTAGTCACGGCAGAATCGATGACATCTTGAGCAAAGCTGGGGTAAAGGGTTACGGCAAGTTGAATGATATCTGCCGCATCACTCGGGAAAGTTTCAATAGCACCCTTGGTGCTGTCGGTGAGTTTATTAAGATTCACCATATTACGCATAAAATTAACGCTAATGCCTTTATTTAAACCAACCACTAATCTTGCCGTGCCACTAATTAACGTGTCTTCCTCACGTGTGACTTGGGCAATCGTCTGGCTAACCGCGTCGTCGAGTGCGACACCGTTGTTAATTCGCGACACTATTTCCATATGTATAGAACGGCCCGGCTGATTTTCATCACCGAACAGAATATTTTCCTGTTCCGCCGCTTGTGTGACTGTTTCGGCTTGTTGAGCGCTTGCAAATGGCACAATCACCGCACTAGACAAAAGCAAATAGGTTAAAATATGTCGCATAAAAGCTCCAAAATAATAGGCTGTGAGAGTAAATCTCACTCAAAGCCCCATAATGATAAAATTTGTTACCTAAAAAAGCAATATAATACAAAGGTCGACCAGGTAAAAAAACGAACCTTTTCAGTGTATTGCTATCAGTAGTTAATTGCCCGTTAAGTAAGTGTTAACTGACCATTTATGCTTTATATTTAATGGGTTACTTGGCTTTAACCCAATACTTAAGTCATAAAATAACGTGCTTTACCCTGAATTTATTCGCGCTTCATACTTTGGTATCAGTTGGTATACCTATATGGTAACCCTGTAAATGATCGACAAATAAATCAAGCAAGCATCGTGCCTCTGCTTCATCTTCGACCATTTCAGCGATGACTTGAATATTTAGCCCATGGGCAATATTGACTAACGATTGTACAAACAACTGATTATCTGGCTCGTTATGAATATTACGCACGAAGCGCCCATCCAGTTTCAAATAATCTGGCTTTATTTTGCGTAAATGGGTAATCGCGGCTAATTGTGCTCCAAATCGCTCAACTGTGATCCTTACCCCGCGAGCTTTCAACACAGCGATGAGGTGAGTAAGATCGTCTGTGCCATTGACTAAAGCTCGCTCTGGTATTTCCAGCACCAGCTTTGCACAGGCAGTTCGTTCTTGAGGAAGGGCATTGATTAACCACTGATGAAAACTCGTTTGGCTTAGGGACAAGCGGGACACATTTAAGCCAATGGCATGGGTTTGCGTAGTCAACTGTTTGAGTGCACTGGCGATTAATAACTCATCGAGTTTTTGCGCATAGTTAAGCCTGACTGAAGCAGGTACTAATTGGCCCATTGGTAAATAGCGCTGCGCCTGCTCACTGTTACCTGTTACAGCGTCTGCATTAAAGCGTGCAAACCACTCATTATATAGCGTGTCACCTTGACGAGTTTCAATCGGCTGGGCGACAAAGTCTGCGTGATTCTGTTGTAAAATAGTATTTAGCTGAGTTCGCCATTCGGTATTGCTATGGTGCAGGTCTTCTTGCCGGGCAAGCTGCCATCTGTCGGTGGTAGCACTGGCCCCGGATAACGCATTGTCGGCTCGTTCTAACACGTCGGTGCGAGAGTCACCAAAATTAAACGAACCCACACCCACATGGGCGGTACCTAAACGATATTCGCTTTTTTCAATGGCGTTGAGTTGTGAAATTATGCGTTGCGTAAAAGCAATACACGTTTGTTGTTCGGTATCTTCTAGTAGCAATACAAAATCAGCCCCTGACATTCGGTATACGTCACCATTTAATTGTGAATGGGTGAGCACAGTGCACAGTTCCTGACTCACCAATTTGACGTATTCGTCACCCGCCTGATACCCCAAATTACTGTTTACTTCATTTAAACTGGTTAAGCGCACAAGCAGTAAATACCCTTGGGCGTGTTGTTCACTGTCAGCCAGTAACTGTTCGAACGCGAGCTCAAACGCGCGCCTGTTGGCCACGCCAGTCAGTAGATCTTTGTAGGCAAAATCACGGTAACGCTCGGCTTGGCTCGATAGTTGGTTAAAGAGCTTGGCTAATTGCGCTGACATGCGGTTGACCGCTAACACTATGCGCTTTAACTCAGGGGTACGTGGAATGAGGCCAATTTGCTCGAATTGTTGTTTACTGATGGCATCGGCCTGCTTAACCACAGCTAATAATGGCGTGGTGATCATCTTTACTAAGGCGTATAACAATGTAAGTGCGCCGATAAACACGGCTAAAATCATCCAAAACGCTTGTAGCGCATTTTGCCATAATTGTTGGTAGCCAAACCCAGGATGGCTTTTGACTGTCAAGGTTCCTGCCATTGTCCAGCCATCATTTACATCAGTTGTGCTTTCAGGCGGGTTAAGAGGTAATAGGTTACGAAACCATAAGGGCACCCCCTCCACGGAATCAGGGTTGTGTTTTTCAATCAGTACATTGCGCTTTGCATCTCGTAAGATCATGCTTTGATAAAAGCCACGGTCAAAAATAGCATTCATCATGGTATCGACCACGGGCAAGTCATCTGGGGTGGCCGTATAAGGGGCAATCGAGAGGCCAAGTGAGGTAGCGGTGTCTTGCGCGTGTGAAGCAAGTTGCTGAGCAACAAAATCTCGGGTGTTATTCGCGTTGATCCACAAAGTGCCGATAAAAACGAGGATCAGCACAGCCAGTAGGCTCAAGCTTAATTGTCTAGACAGTGGCATGGTCGGTTTCCTTAAGCATTTTTAATCGCCCAATTGCATTCGTTTGTTTAAATCGTTCCATAAATTGTTATTGCCTCCTTGTTGTACTTTTTGCCCGCGACCTTGCTCTTTAGCCAGCCATAGGCCGTCACCATTAAAGCTGTAAACGGGTAATAAGTCCCGTCGTCGAGAGGCAGGTAAAACTCGTCTGTTGATGTTGTCGAGTACCAAGGGTACTGAGTTGGCTTCTTCATAATAGGCCAGCACCATGTGTGCCTGACGCAGGCGGGTGGCGGTAACGTACATTAGGCGCAATTTTTCCGCGGGTACGCCTAATTCTTTTAAACTGAAATACTTAGCAATAACAAAGTCTTCGCAATCACCACCCTCAGTGGCTAAAAACTCTACGGGTGTTGCCCAATAATCATCTTTCCCCCAATGATCAATGTCATCGACAAACTCAAGCTCATTAAAAAAGTTGTTAACCTGATAAAGTTTTTCATCTATGGGTAAGTTGTGGCTTGTGCTTAGCAATTGCTGCCAGTCTCTCACGCGTTCTAGGGCATCGTCGTCATACTGGTTTCGCACTTTCTTAAATAGGGCGTCATTGAACACAATGTTGCTGTCCGCTGCTGCGCGCAACATAAAAACAATCAACACTGTTGTAAAGAAATAGCCAAAAAAACGCATGAACGAAATGGGATCCTTTATTTGTTTTTATTGCAGGTTATTGTGTGGTGATTGAGCCGTATGAGTATTTCATTGATTCGATCAAACAGGTCATCACGTAAAGCAAGGCTACGATTGAAATAGGCATATTTCTCTACCATAGGCTAATTTAGCCATGATTATCAATAGTATGCTAGCTGATTGATGATTAGCAAAGTATTCTTATTTAGTTGCTTCATCGAAGTCGAATCAAGCACGAAGTTGTTGATATTACTTATGACGTTAGCTCTGAGGTATTTGGCAAAGATGATTAGTGGTTTATTTCATACCTTTTCCAGCTACTATAACGTTGTGTATGGTTTATAATGGATAGAATTATTACCCTCAACTGTTTTCGATAATTGGGTGCTGGTTTCTATAAATGTATTCAAGCCCTGTTAGCTTTAGTTGGTATATGTATTTAAACGGCAAGAGGATAATTGATTATGTATCAGATAGATAAGACAACGTGGTGCGGTAGAAGCTTGTTCGCCATGTTCTTTGTTATCAACGTGCTAGGTTGCTCGCACTTTCATGCCCCACAGAAAATATCAGCAATAGATCAAATCGGCAGTTTTCTTATTCAGGAAGTCAAGGCGCAGCAACTCTCCAGCCGCTCAGAGATAATCAAACTGTTAGACAACCCAGCCTATTCAGTTAAAAAATCTAACCGTTTCCTCATTAAACATAAACAGAATGTTGCTGCACTCCTGCTGCAAACAATGCATTCTCAAAGTGTGACGCAGGCAATTGTTGACTTAAGTGAAAGCCATGCAACACAAACTAAAGAATGGGTCACACTTGCACTACAACTTTATCCTATAGATGCGTATCGCATTGTAGAGCAGCTTTATGCTGATTCAGCGATAAAAAGTGCGACCCTAGAGTCCGCAGCGCTATTGGCTGGCTTAGACCCCGCAAGAATCTTCCCAGCAACAGCGTCGAGTAACCTAGATTACCGCATTGTTCCGCTCATCCATTCGGCCAGCTTAACGGTATACAACCAAACTGAAGAGACCAATACACGGGTGTGGTTTAAACCCAATTCGACAACGCAATGGTTACCCGCTCTATCATTGCAGTGGGAACCAATCCAAGGGGCTATGTCGGGTTCAATTGTGCATTTAGCCGCGCAGACCGAATACGATGTAAAACTGCAATTCATTAAAGAGAACGAGGTGGTCGATGAGAAGTTGTATTCCTTTCGTACAAGACCAAATTCGCCACCAATTGATCCAGAAAAAGTCTATTCCCTTGCTGATATATACAAAGGGGGGCAACTTAATTTAACTGCTTTGGGCATTCAAGGTTCTGAAGATGGATGGGCGCTAATCAAAGGCGATGGAGTAGAGATTATCGCATCAGAAGGGGACAACGCCGCCATTGATATTGGCAGTCAGAGCTACGTTAAATTTGAGAATATAAACGTCAAAGGAGGTCGCCTTTACGGCATTAGCGCTAAGAAGGCACATCACGTGTGGATTGACGGCTGTAACATCTCTGAGTTTGGCAGAATCGCGGGAGAAATGCGTGATGGTGTCGCGTATGAGAATACAGAAAGCACCAAGGCGATAAACTATGACTCTGGCATTTTTCTGCAAGAAACTGGTGTGGTGACCATTGAAAATTGCGAAATACACAGCCCAAATGAAAAAGCCAATCATTGGGGGTATGGTCATCCCTATGGCCCAAGTGCCTTGTTGTTAGCAGCTCGACATTCAGTTGAAGAATATCGAGGGCAATACATTGTACGCAACAACCGCTTTTACGGCAGTGACAAGCATAGATTTAATGACGTCATTGAAAGTCGTGCAAATGCTCGGGCTTGGGGCGGCTTCCTCAGAGACTCAGCTATTTATAGCAATTACCTTGGTTATGCCAACGACGACATCATTGAACTCGACGGTGGGCAAAGTAACGTACTGTTTTACAACAATGAAATAGAGCAGGGGTATTGCGGAATAAGTGCCATACCCAACATGTTGGGGCCAAGTTATATATTTAATAATTATATTCATAACCTAGGGGACGAACGTCAAAAAGCATGGGCGGCGATAAAACTTGGTGGCTTAATGTCTACGCCAGCTGGTATTGTGAATATTTTTGAAAACTTAGTCGTGACAAACAGTAATGGGATAGCGGCTGCAGGGTTTAATGGGGATTATACATTTTGGGCGAATGTAAAAAACAACGTGCTCATTCACGATAAATACTGGAGTAAAATGGGGCAGGGGATTTATGATATAGAACAATTCAGTGGTTCCAAATTCACCAATAACCTTATATTTAATACCCGTATCAGTGCACCAACTGTTCTCGCCAATATAGGGGAGAATTTTTATCACCCTTGGTCAGAACAGACAGATATTGCCGAACAAATCAAGGATTCAGGAGCCAGTTTCAATCTAGAGCTTGAGCAGCAATTTTTCATTCCCAATTTTTCTCAAACTTCAAATTTGATGCAAAATACCTTGGCTAATACCAATGCTTCTGTAGATGAAACAACGTCAGAATTTACAATCAATTTTGAACACCTTCCAATTAAATCATTTGATACCCAAGACAAAGACGGCGATTACCAAATTAGTGACAATGGGGGCGCTATTACGCTCTATGGTAATACATGGAAGAGTGTACCTGTGTATGTGGTGTTAACACCTGAAACCGTGTTAGAGCTTGAGGTAAAAAACAACGGTTTTGGGGAAATAGTGGGTATCGCATTTGAAAACGACAACGCATTAACAAGTGCTAATGTGTATAAATTTGCCGGTAGCCAGAAATGGTCAAACGATACGTTTAAATACACTACTATTGACGAGTTTGAAACCTTAAGTATCCCTGTTGGCAGCTTAAATATTGAAACGTTCGACCGACTAGTATTGGTTATGGACGATGACAAACCGGCCAGTAAAGCTTCACAAGTATCCTTTAAAAATCTCAGGTTTATTGAGCCTAAGGCAATCCAGCAGAGTGACATTAACTCAGTAATTCGAGTGGGGAAGTGGAGCGAATGATAAAGCAGGGCTAAAATTTGGTGATTTAAGCGATAGATCCTATATTTGAAATGCATTGAGACTTAATGTGTTGCTATGGGGCTGTTTTTCGCTACTTATTCAGTGAAATTGTCTGCTAACAGGAACACCATTAAAGATGACTCGTTTACCATCAATAAGGACTGTTTATGAAAATGATAATCTGGGTTAAATATGTGTGCATTTTCTCTGTCGTGTGTATGTCCCATTTCGCCCACGGAGCGTTGATTACTCGAAATGATTTCTCTCTCGATACCTCCACCAATATCATTACAGGCAACGGACTAAATTGGACGCGCTGGGACACCCTCGCGGGTGTGTCTATCAATCAAGCTTTAACATCATACAGTGAAGCTGGTTGGCGACTCGCCTCGAGTGACGAGATGATAGGCATGTATAGTCATTTTATTTCTGGAATTGACTGGCACAGTGCTCAAGACGAAAACAGCGAAGTAAGCGACTTCATATCAGTGGATGATTATCAGAATTTAGTCGCTATCTTTGGTGTCAGCCAGAATGCGTTCGGTGGTATTTCAAACATAATGTTTGGCAATGACTTGGATAACGACGGAGCGTATCGCTCAGCAGGAGCATATTACACCGATAGTGAGCCTGCAGCTGGGATATATTCTGATAATAGTCGTCATTCGGCGGACTTTTCAGCTAGCGATTTTAGTGTACAACTAGTCAGAGCGATAAACGTAAGCGAACCCAAACTATTTCTTCTCGTAATGTGCGTGCTTCTTTTCTTGGGTATGTCTAAGTGTAAATCTACTCGATTGTAAGTGAGCGCAACATCGCGCCATAAACCAAGTTTGTCTTGCCCGTTTAGCGAACTACTTTAAGGCTAATCGCAATTTTAAGCGAGTAGCCTAACAATAGCTTCAAATAGAGGAAGCAATCAATTTCCTTTTTAACTAAATCTACCATAGTTCATACGGGAAGACCTCGACTAATGCTTTTTGTCTAATAGCTAAGTCAGGAATAGGTTCAGAACGCAATGTTTTTGCCTCCTCGATGCTTATTGTAGCTTGATAGCTTGAACGCCCAGTTCCCTGATAATAATCGTCATACTTAAAGCGTGTTTCACCACTACCAGAGTCTAAGAATAATGCATTTCTACCATATGCTTCAGCTAGTATTATTCCATGCAAACTCGAACTGATTACTGTCTTAGCTTTAAGGATTTCCTTAATAAATTCACCTGGATACATTCTTGGACTTACGATTAAATCTTCATATCCTTTGTAAAACTTTATATCGTCATTGAGTTGAGGAACAATTACGAATTCTTGAGAGGCACCGTTTGGGCACATTAATTGCTCTGGATAAAACAAAGGAGCCAATATCGCAGGATCTCCATACACTTCGGGACATGATATGTTTTTGGATAAAAGATAATCTCGAGTCAAAGGACCACGAACACTTCTCACATCTAGTGATGAGTAAGTGTGCATTTTTTCGTCCACCTTACCGTTGCGCCCAGTGCCCCATAAAACATCTCCATTCTGTGCGAAGTGCAAAACAGAACCAATTGAAATTAATTTGCTTTTCTTGTTTATTTTGTCTAATACGAACCGGTTTTTCAAATGAAGCATTTGCTGCACGATATCTAACGCCAAATAATCCCCAATATTTGGGGCTTCAGTCTTCGGTTGCCAAAAGTAAGCCAAGTTTCTCGCCTGCTTATCAATTTTATTCTGGTAATATCTGTCATTTGACTTACTACTAAATATGTTCACGAATATGTTTCTCCTAAAACGATTAACTTTAAGTAATTATTTCCTGCTACTTTTTATTCTTTAAAAACATTCCCTTCGCCACGCGTAATTGCTCATTAGTGTGCTTATAGAAAAACATAAAGCCGAAAGCTGGGTAGCTAACACAGCCGATCAATATCAATAATATTAATAAAATAACTTGGTTAGCGATTACTGGTTCTAAAATATTTTTAAAAAACATAATGCAAACAAACATAGCCAGAGCGCAAAGGTAGGAAGGTAAGATACAGAATGCTAATTTTTTAATATCAATGCTAACGTGTTTTTTGACTATTTTAAATCGCATAGGCAGTACTAAAAAATTCGAAACAACAATGCCTATGAGCATTGTTGTTATACCAAACCAAATGGTACACCCAGCAACAATTACGCTATTAGTTACGCTTATTATGGTTAATTTAAACGCATCAGCCGTTTTACCTTGTGATACGAGTAGAGTGGGTAAAAACCAACCGATAATTGCGGGAAACATAACAAAAGCCGAAATGCTCATGAAAACAGCACTATCGCTAAACTTTTCTCCGAATATAATCGTGACAAACGGATCGGCAATAGCTGCAAGCCCCATGAACATGGGCATGACAATGGTCGCTGTAATGACCACTAATTTTATATATAGGTCTCCTAAATTCGTTCCTTCTTCCACTCGCGAAAAAGCAGGTACAACCATGGAGTTAATAGAGCCCATCGTGATTTGATTTATCATGGTTTCGCCACGTTTAGCGGCGTTTAGTAACGCGAAATTAGCTGGACCTAACACTAAACCTGTGAACAGCGAAACACACTTTTGATTGACCATAGATAATACTGCCGCCCCCAAAAGTGGCAAGCAAAACTCTCTCAGCTCCTTTTTATCTTCTTTGTTGAAATAAAACTTTGGGCGGAACTCAGCGATAAGTGAAAAAAATACTAGTTCTAAACTGGCAAGTACCAAACGACCAACGACCAACGACCACAGTCCATATTCTAACTCGGCTAGAGTGATGATCACGATAGCGGAAAGAATCGAGGCGATCAGCTTAGCGTAGCCCATTTGCTTGTTTTTAAAATCTCTCACTAATTTACCGTTAAACACTACTTGTAGGCTCAACAATATGGTTATGGGCGCAAGACTCATAAAAACGAAAGCCGCTATATGAGAATAGGTGAAATAGGCAATCGGCGCGCCTATGAAAACTAAACCTGAAGCGACTAAAAAAGCTAAACCGACAACATACACCATAGTGCTGGACGCGTATTGTTCATCCCAGGTTTTACGCTGTACGATATTTTGGTTAACACCAGCATTG